>NZ_PTRV01000005.1:0-298896 GCF_002965285.1 Escherichia sp. MOD1-EC5990
CTATTAATATTTTGACGAATGATAAGGTATTCAAGGCAGGGTTAAGACGTAAGATGCGAAAAGCAGCCATGGACAGAAAGTATCTGGCGTCAGTCCTTGCGGGGAGCGGGCTTTCGTAATCTTTCCCTGCCCTGCTCACCTCCTCCAGGCACTTCCACAACATGATGACCTGATCGGTTGCCGCCTATCCTCCTCACTATGACCTTCACCTCCGCGCTTTTGCCTACATCCTGCACAATCGGCAACTTTTATAACCAGTGTAAAAATAACGTGCCGCAATAATCCTACCTATTAATGATAAAAAGCTGTCACAATTCATAAAAAACTTTAATATACGCCACCCTAAACATAACCAGCGTTAATGTAAGGTTTTTGTGTGGACTGGCTTCTTGATGTTTTTGCAACCTGGCTATATGGCTTAAAAGTAATCGCGATAACGTTAGCGGTCATCATGTTCATCAGCGGGCTGGACGATTTTTTTATTGATGTCGTCTACTGGGTACGCCGCATTAAACGCAAGTTGAGTGTTTATCGCCGCTACCCGCGAATGAGTTACCGCGAACTGTATAAACCAGATGAAAAACCGTTAGCGATTATGGTTCCGGCGTGGAATGAAACGGGCGTCATCGGCAATATGGCCGAGCTGGCGGCGACCACGCTCGACTATGAAAACTATCATATCTTTGTTGGCACCTACCCCAACGACCCCGATACTCAGCGTGATGTTGACGAAGTGTGCGCTCGCTTCCCAAACGTGCATAAGGTAGTCTGCGCGCGTCCTGGCCCCACCAGCAAAGCCGACTGCCTGAACAACGTGCTGGACGCCATCACCCAGTTTGAGCGTAGCGCCAATTTCGCTTTTGCTGGTTTTATTCTGCATGACGCCGAAGACGTAATTTCACCGATGGAATTGCGTCTGTTCAACTATCTGGTCGAGCGTAAAGATCTGATTCAGATCCCGGTATACCCATTCGAACGCGAATGGACGCACTTCACCAGCATGACTTACATTGATGAGTTTTCAGAACTGCATGGCAAAGATGTTCCGGTGCGTGAAGCCCTCGCCGGACAAGTGCCCAGCGCAGGCGTCGGTACTTGTTTCAGCCGCCGCGCCGTGACCGCACTGTTAGCTGACGGTGACGGTATTGCTTTCGACGTGCAGAGTCTTACTGAAGATTACGACATTGGTTTCCGCCTGAAAGAAAAAGGTATGACGGAAATTTTTGTCCGTTTTCCGGTGGTGGACGAAGCCAAAGAACGCGAGCAGCGTAAATTTTTACAGCACGCGCGGACGTCAAACATGATCTGCGTGCGCGAATATTTCCCCGATACCTTTTCGACGGCGGTTCGACAAAAGTCTCGCTGGATCATCGGCATTGTTTTCCAGGGCTTTAAAACCCATAAATGGACCTCCAGCCTGACGCTGAACTACTTTCTCTGGCGCGACCGCAAAGGGGCAATCAGTAACTTTGTCAGCTTCCTCGCGATGCTGGTGATGATCCAGCTTTTGCTGTTACTGGCGTATGAAAGTTTGTGGCCCGATGCCTGGCATTTCCTTTCTATTTTCAGCGGCAGCACATGGTTAATGACCCTGCTGTGGCTAAACTTTGGTTTGATGGTTAACCGCATCGTGCAGCGGGTGATTTTTGTCACTGGCTACTACGGTCTGACGCAGGGGCTGCTATCTGTCCTGCGTCTTTTCTGGGGCAACCTGATTAACTTCATGGCCAACTGGCGCGCGTTAAAACAGGTGCTTCAACACGGCGATCCACGTCGCGTCGCGTGGGATAAAACAACGCATGACTTCCCCAGCGTCACTGGCGATACCCGCTCGTTGCGCCCGTTAGGTCAAATTCTGCTGGAAAATCAGGTCATCACTGAAGAACAACTCGATACGGCACTGCGTAATCGTGTCGAAGGTCTACGCCTGGGCGGTTCAATGCTGATGCAGGGGCTGATTAGCGCCGAACAGCTGGCACAGGCACTGGCAGAGCAAAACGGCGTGGCGTGGGAGTCCATCGATGCCTGGCAGATCCCTTCTTCGCTGATTGCCGCGATGCCGGCCTCCGTGGCGCTGCATTATACGGTGCTACCGCTGCGTCTGGAAAATGATGAGTTAATTGTCGGCAGTGAAGATGGTATTGACCCGGTTTCGCTGGCAGCCCTGACGCGTAAAGTTGGACGCAAAGTGCGTTACGTCATTGTTCTGCGAGGACAAATTGTCACCGGATTACGTCACTGGTATGCACGCCGACGCGGTCACGATCCGCGGGCAATGTTGTACAATGCGGTTCAGCATCAGTGGCTCACGGAACAGCAGGCCGGTGAAATCTGGCGGCAATATGTGCCGCATCAGTTCCTGTTCGCCGAAATACTGACCACGCTCGGTCATATTAATCGTTCAGCAATTAACGTGTTGTTATTGCGCCATGAACGCAGTTCTCTGCCGCTCGGCAAGTTTTTGGTCACCGAAGGCGTTATCAGCCAGGAAACGTTGGATCGCGTCCTGACAATTCAACGCGAATTACAAGTTTCGATGCAATCACTATTACTCAAAGTAGGTTTAAACACAGAACAGGTTGCGCAACTGGAGTCCGAAAATGAAGGAGAATAACCTTAATCGCGTCATCGGATGGTCTGGTTTACTGCTGACGTCTTTATTGAGTACCAGCGCACTCGCAGACAATATCGGCACCAGCGCAGAAGAGCTGGGGCTGAGCAATTATCGCCATTTTGTTATTTATCCCCGTCTCGATAAGGCGCTGAAGGCACAGAAAAATAACGACGAAGCAACCGCCATCCGCGAATTTGAATATATACACCAGCAGGTGCCGGATAATATTCCGCTGACTTTATACCTTGCGGAAGCCTATCGCCATTTTGGTCATGATGACCGGGCGCGGCTGTTGCTTGAGGATCAACTGAAACGTCACCCAGGAGATGCCCGACTTGAGCGCAGTCTGGCGGCTATTCCAGTTGAAGTGAAAAGCGTTACGACTGTTGAAGAACTGCTTGCCCAGCAAAAAGCGTGCGACGCTGCGCCGACCCTGCGTTGTCGCAGTGAAGTCGGGCAGAATGCCCTGCGGCTGGCACAATTACCTGTCGCCAGAGCGCAACTGAACGATGCGACGTTTGCTGCATCGACGGAAGGAAAAACGCTGCGAACCGATCTGCTGCAACGCGCAATCTACCTGAAACAATGGTCCCAGGCAGATACGCTATACAATGAAGCACGCCAGCAGAACACATTAAGCGCGGCAGAACGCCGTCAGTGGTTTGACGTGCTTCTTGCCGGGCAGCTGGATGATCGGATCCTGGCGCTGCAATCACAGGGGATCTTCACCGATCCACAGTCATATATTACTTACGCGACCGCGCTGGCTTATCGTGGCGAGAAAGCACGCCTCCAGCATTATCTCATTGAAAATAAGCCGCTGTTTACCACGGACGCACAAGAGAAAAGTTGGCTCTATCTGTTATCTAAATACAGCGCCAACCCCGTTCAGGCGTTGGCGAATTATACGGTACAGTTTGCCGATAACCGCCAGTATGTTGTTGGCGCGACGCTACCGGTGCTGTTAAAAGAAGGTCAGTACGACGCAGCGCAAAAACTGCTCGCCACCCTCCCCGCCAATGAAATGCTTGAGGAGCGTTATACCGTTAGCGTAGCGACCCATAACAAGGCTGAAGCTCTGCGTCTGGCACGATTGCTATATCAGCAAGAACCGGCAAATCTTACCCGCCTGGATCAACTGACCTGGCAACTGATGCAGAACGAGCAGTCACGCGAAGCTGCCGATTTATTGCTGCAACGCTATCCTTTCCAGGGCGATGCGCGTGTCAGCCAGACTTTAATGGCGCGACTGGCGTCTCTGCTGGAAAGTCATCCTTACCTGGCAACTCCGGCGAAGGTGGCGATTTTATCGAAACCCTTACCGCTGGCGGAGCAACGTCAGTGGCAAAGTCAGTTGCCGGGTATTGCAGATAATTGCCCGGCAATAGTTCGCTTGCTGGGCGATATGTCGCCTTCCTACGATGCTGCCGCCTGGAACCGTCTGGCAAAGTGTTATCGGGACACGCTACCCGGTGTGGCGTTGTATGCATGGCTTCAGGCCGAACAACGGCAACCGAACGCCTGGCAACATCGTGCGGTAGCCTATCAGGCGTATCAGGTTGAGGATTACGCCACCGCACTGGCGGCCTGGCAGAAAATCAGTCTTCACGACATGAGCAATGAGGATCTGCTTGCTGCTGCCAATACCGCCCAGGCGGCAGGAAATGGTGCGGCTCGCGATCGCTGGCTTCAGCAGGCAGAACAACGTGGGCTGGGAAACAATGCCCTCTACTGGTGGCTGCATGCGCAACGTTACATTCCTGGTCAGCCGGAACTCGCACTGAACGATCTCACGCGCTCAATCAATATTGCGCCTTCTGCCAACGCTTACGTTGCGCGGGCGACAATTTATCGCCAACGTCATAATGTCCCGGCGGCGGTGAGTGATTTGCGCGCCGCTCTGGAACTGGAACCGAATAATAGCAACACCCAGGCAGCGCTCGGTTACGCCTTGTGGGATAGCGGTGATATCGCACAGTCGCGGGAAATGCTCGAACAGGCGCATAAAGGGCTACCGGACGATCCGGCACTTATCCGACAACTGGCCTACGTGAACCAGCGTCTGGATGATATGCCTGCGACGCAGCACTACGCCCGGCTGGTGATTGATGACATTGATAATCAGGCGCTGATAACCCCACTGACCCCAGAGCAAAATCAGCAACGCTTCAATTTCCGCCGTCTGCATGAGGAGGTCGGTCGCCGCTGGACGTTCAGTTTCGATTCTTCTATCGGCTTGCGTTCCGGCGCAATGAGTACCGCTAACAATAATGTCGGCGGCGCAGCGCCAGGGAAAAGCTATCGTAGCTACGGGCAACTGGAAGCCGAGTACCGCATCGGACGCAATATGCTGCTGGAAGGCGACCTGCTCTCGGTTTACAGCCGTGTATTTGCCGATACCGGAGAAAACGGGGTGATGATGCCGGTGAAAAATCCGATGTCCGGCACCGGTCTGCGCTGGAAGCCGCTGCGCGATCAGATCTTTTTCCTCGCCGTCGAACAGCAGTTGCCGCTGAACGGGCAAAATGGCGCATCCGATACCATGCTGCGCGCCAGCGCCTCATTCTTTAATGGAGGCAAATACAGCGACGAATGGCACCCGAACGGTTCAGGCTGGTTTGCCCAAAACCTGTACCTCGATGCGGCGCAATATGTCCGCCAGGATATTCAGGCGTGGACGGCAGATTATCGCTTAAGCTGGCATCAGAAGGTGGCTAACGGACAGACTATTGAGCCTTACGCTCACGTTCAGGACAACGGTTATCGTGATAAAGGCACTCAGGGCGCGCAGCTTGGCGGTGTCGGGGTCCGCTGGAATATCTGGACCGGCGAGACGCACTACGACGCCTGGCCGCACAAAGTCAGTCTCGGCGTCGAATATCAACATACCTTTAAGGCGATTAATCAACGTAACGGAGAGCGCAACAACGCGTTTCTCACCATTGGAGTGCACTGGTAAATGCGTAAGTTCATTTTCGTATTGCTGACACTGCTTTTGGTCAGCCCTTTTTCCTTTGCGATGAAAGGTATTATCTGGCAACCACAAAACCGTGATAGTCAGGTTACCGATACCCAGTGGCAGGGGCTGATGAGTCAGTTACGTTTGCAAGGCTTCGATACCCTGGTTTTGCAATGGACCCGTTACGGCGATGCATTCACCCAGCCAGAACAGCGTGCGTTATTGTTTAAGCGTGCCGCAGCTGCGCAACAGGCTGGCCTGAAGCTGATTGTCGGGCTGAATGCCGATCCGGAATTTTTTATGCACCAGAAACAGTCATCCGCGGCGCTGGAAAGCTATCTTAATCGCCTGCTGGCTGCCGATCTCCAGCAAGCCAGATTATGGAGCGCCGCGCCTGGCGTAACGCCGGATGGCTGGTACATCAGCGCGGAAATTGACGACCTGAACTGGCGCAGCGAAGCCGCCCGTCAACCTTTGCTGACATGGTTAAACAACGCGCAGCGGTTGATTAGCGATGTTTCAGCAAAACCGGTTTATATCAGTAGTTTTTTCGCCGGAAATATGTCGCCCGATGGCTATCGCCAACTGCTGGAACACGTTAAAGCAACCGGCGTTAATGTCTGGGTTCAGGATGGCAGCGGCGTGGATAAACTTACTGCTGAACAGCGTGAACGTTATCTACAGGCCTGCGCCGATTGCCAAAGTTCCGCCCCTGCCAGCGGCATTGTTTATGAACTGTTTGTCGCCGGTAAAGGCAAAACCTTTACCGCGAAACCGAAGCCAGACGCAGAAATTGCCTCACTGTTAGCAAAACGTTCCTCTTGTGGTAAAGACACGCTCTATTTCTCTCTGCGCTATTTGCCCGTCGCGCACGGCATTCTCGAGTATTAAATCCCCTCCAGGTAAGTCGGGTACGACCTGGCTTACCTCTTTCGCTCTCGTCAGAATTCCATCAAGATTAATTGCTAAAAAGCGTGCTAAAGAAAGAAGATCGTTATCGGCGAACGGGCCGATCACTCATGCAGGAAGCATAGATCCTTTGAGCGGAGTTTCTGATATCTGAGGAGTGCGAAATGCAATTGAGCAGCAGTGAACCTTGCGTGGTGATCCTGACCGAAAAAGAGGTAGAGGTAAGCGTCAATAACCATGCTACGTTTACCCTTCCGAAAAACTACCTGGCCGCCTTCGCGTGCAACAATAACGTCATTGAACTCTCAACGTTAAATCACGTATTAATCACCCACATCAACCGTAACATCATCAACGATTATCTGTTGTTTTTAAATAAGAACTTAACCTGTGTAAAGCCCTGGTCGCGGCTGGCTACCCCGGTTATCGCTTGTCATAGCCGTACACCGGAAGTGTTCCGGCTAGCCGCCAACCACAGCAAGCAGCAACCCAGCAAACCCTGCGAAGCGGAGTTGACGCGCGCATTGCTTTTTACCGTATTGTCTAACTTTCTTGAGCAATCGCGGTTTATTGCCCTACTGATGTATATCTTACGCAGCAGCGTCCGCGACAGCGTCTGCCGCATTATTCAAAGCGATATTCAGCATTACTGGAATCTGCGAATTGTCGCCAGTTCGCTATGTTTAAGCCCCAGCCTGCTCAAAAAGAAATTAAAAAACGAAAATACCAGCTATAGCCAGATTGTCACAGAGTGTCGTATGCGTTACGCCGTACAGATGTTATTGATGGATAACAAAAATATCACTCAGGTAGCGCAATTATGTGGCTATAGCAGCACGTCGTACTTTATCTCTGTTTTTAAGGCGTTTTACGGCCTGACACCGTTGAATTATCTCGCCAAACAGCGACAAAAAGTGATGTGGTGAAGGGCAAAGCGGAAACAGATAAGACTGGCATAAATGAAGAAGAAATGGCGCGCCCTGCAGGATTCGAACCTGCGGCCCACGACTTAGAAGGTCGTTGCTCTATCCAACTGAGCTAAGGGCGCGTTGATACCGCAATGCGGTGTAATCGCGTGAATTATACGGTCAACCCTTGCTGAGTCAATGGCTTTTGATCTGGTTGCTGAACAAGTGAACGACCACGTCTGATTTTCTGATTTATTTCGCTATAGCGGCAAACAAACGCACCCCGCTGCGCATCTGAATCAAGAAAACCCGTATTTTCATGTATCAAAGTACAATTTCCAGCCCTAACGGAAAATTGTCCTACCCTGTGAGACTGGTAACTATGAAACCAACGTCGGTGATCATTATGGATACCCATCCTATCATCAGAATGTCCATTGAAGTTCTGTTGCAAAAAAACAGTGAATTGCAGATTGTCCTGAAAACGGATGATTACCGCATAACCATCGATTATCTCCGAACCCGTCCTGTTGATTTAATCATTATGGATATAGACTTGCCCGGTACAGACGGTTTTACCTTCCTGAAAAGAATCAAACAAATCCAGAGTACGGTGAAGGTATTATTTTTATCATCAAAATCAGAATGCTTTTATGCGGGCAGAGCGATACAAGCGGGTGCTAACGGTTTTGTCAGTAAATGCAATGATCAGAATGATATTTTTCATGCCGTTCAGATGATTCTCTCTGGATACACTTTTTTTCCCAGTGAAACGCTCAACTATATAAAAAGTAATAAATGCAGCACCAATAATTCAACAGCTACTGTGCTATCTAATCGTGAAGTGACTATATTACGCTATCTGGTTAGCGGATTATCTAATAAAGAAATTGCAGACAAACTATTACTTAGCAATAAAACAATTAGTGCGCATAAATCTAATATTTATGGCAAACTCGGTTTGCATTCAATTGTAGAACTTATCGACTACGCCAAATTATATGAATTAATATAATATTAATTATAATTGATCATAAATATCGCATCCGCTTTCGCCACACCTGGTTGGACACCGCTGGCTAACGCTCGATAATTGGCAAAAAAGTTTAGCGTTACATTGCCATTTGCATCTACCTCCTCAGTCGGGCTCGCCTCGCCCAGCGCAAGCCGGGAGCGATCGCTCTTGCGTAATTCGATGGCGACGGTTTGTGCCATTGCGGGATCGTCCAGGGCCAGCAGGTTGACATCGGATGCCGGCGTTCCCGTAAATAAAATCGCGACTGATCCCGGAGGACATCCTTCCAGGCGCAGACTAAAAGGAACAAGTGCCGTGGTATCGCCAGCGGCCAGCAATTGTGTCGTGGGCCATCTTCCTAAATCTACCGTCTTATCAACATCCGCTGTGTTTACGGTACAGGAGAAATCAACAACGTTACCGTGCAAATTGATATTAATCGTTCCTAAAGGGTCCGTGGCCCATACGCTGGAACTCCACAGTAGCCCGCAGAAACAGCTAAAGAGTTCTCTTCTCATTCTCCATACCTCATTGATAATCAACGCGTAAATACCCCAGCGCGCTAAACGGTCCTTCGGCAGGTTTTTGACCAGTAATACTGATAGGCCAGGCGCGAAGTGTGACATTGGCCGCCGCAGCTGTATCCAGACGGAAAGGAATAACGCTATTGAGATCGTTAGGCGTGATCGGCGTATCGTTCTGATCGGCGACAATAAAACCTAAATCCTGATTGTCCGACACCATCGCCTGACCAGAAACGGCACTGGCTTCCAGACGCATTGTTAAATAAGCCTGCGCAGCAACATTCGTACATTTGATCGCAATGCTCTTGGTTTGCGGCATGACACCAGCAGGTCGATTACCCGGCCCTGCCGCACTAAATAACGATGCGCCGATATCACCAAAATCAAATTCAACAATCTGCCCGGCATTTAATTCGCAGTTTTGCGGTACTTCAACCCGGCCACCAAAACTAATGGTATAAACAGGTGTAACCAACGGATCGTAAGGCGTTGATGTCACATACACGGTAAACATCACCTGTCTGGGGATCTCCACCATGTTAATAAAAGGACGAATAACCTTTAAACGAAATATCAAACGAGAATCCATCACCCCGAATGGAAGGTTTTGCGAAACGTTAGGATCTGTTCCCATACGGATATAATTTTGCGGGGGAAATTGAATATCCATCACGCTATCAACCAGACTCATCGCACCTAATAGATAATCATTTAATTGCATATATTTATAATTATCGATAGTTTCCTGAACAACAAAGTTGGTGACATAACTACGGTATGTATAATTCACCAGCGTGCCGGGTGGACAAATTGCTGACACACCTACCCAGCCGGATTTTTCAGGTAAAACAACAATCTGCCCTGGCTGGTTATTGGTGCTATTAAAGACATTTGAGAGATCATAGTGTTCATCTTCTGCTACGCCAGTACTATTTGCACAAACAGTAGCCCAGGATATGTTTGTTAACCACAAACATGCCATTGCCAATAATGACCTGCAGATTATCTTCATTGATAATTTCCTTTATGAGCCAGGATGTGTGCAAACTGCCGAAATAACAGTGACGGCTTGCTGTAAGCTTTGCTTCGGCAATACATAGTGCGCAATGCAGCGTGAGTTCGCGCCGTCTCCCCACTGAACCAGTAATTCACCAGACAATGGCGCACCACTTAAATAAACTTGCCCGTCATCACCCACCATACTGGTTATTCCGGTACTGTTTTCCCGTACCAGTGATCCAAACGGCACCGGTTTTCCGCCCTGGGTAACGGTAATGAGCGCCCGCACGCCTATGCGGGTATCAAAATTGGCACGAACCAACGCGCCTTGCGTCGGCACAACGCTGCTAATATTTTTTTCAACATCAATGGAATTCCCCATCGTATTGGTATCAAGCGCGATACGGTTATACCGATAAACCGTGGCATACGGCATCACCGCATAGCCGCGCCAGTCGGTTAAAATTCCAGTTTGATTTTCAATGCGTACACCGCCTGCGCCAGGCGCTTTAATCAAAACATTGGTATCCCCTAAAGGCTGGCTCAGCGTTATACCATTTTCATGCCCGACCACACCGCCAGACAGCTGCCAGTTAACGTCATGTTGATCGCGGTCGTAGTTATACCCGACCCCCAGCGTACCGTAAGCGGCCTGCCAGTTTGCCGTGGCGCTGCCCGTGTACCCATTATTCGAGGTATCGCCCTGGCTTACGTGATAACTCAGGTTGTGGCCTTCCAGTAATGTTCCGCCAACGCCGGCCAACCAACTATTTTGCCCGTTGCTGTTACGATTGGCGTTAAAGGAGGCATAAGCGCGATCGAGCGCATTTTCCCGGGTGTAGCGACGTTTGGTCAGAACATTGAAAGGCACTGAAACATTAAGTCCGACAATACGTTCGTTATCGGGGATCCCTACAGATTCATTCCACGAAAATGAGAGTGAATAACTGATGCCAACCCAGCTGCTGGTATACCCCACCTGATACCAGGTATCTGAATCCGAAGTATTCCAGTATTTTTGATGGGTACCAGAAATATAAAGCGAGCCAAAGTCATTAAGTGATTGTGAAATATTTAACTGCAAACGGTCTTTACGACTAAAGCGTAAATTGTGGTAATTCACGATTATCGGTTCATCGCGATGCTCACCGTCATAATCGTAATCATATTCGTACCCCTCCATTCGACGATACGCAACATCATCAAGGGTATAAAAACCTTGTGTTGAATAGCGGTAACCCATTAACTGAAAATTGGTGCCGAAAGTGTTCATTGATTTCGCATAGAGGAAGCGAATGGACTCCCCCTCATGACGACTGTCGTCGGCTAACTGACTGCGCGCATGCGTTACATCCAGCGACACTGCGCCCCAGTTCCCGAGGTTGCGCCCCAGCCCAAACAAAAAGGCGGTGTAATTTGCAGATAATTGCGTCCCGCCGTAGGCAGTAAATTCCTGTGGTAAACCGCCGAGTGCCGTGCCCTGAAAAAAGAAAGGCGACGATTGCTGACTATTACCGCTACGAAAATCGCCCGCCGTCAGGTCAAATTTGAAACGCCCTTCGCGTTGTAAAATTGGCACTGTTGAATACGGAATAGTGTAATTCTGCTGATTACCATCGCGCTCGTCGATGGTGACGTCCAGATCGCCATTTGAAGATGTCGGGTGCAAATCTGTAATTTCGAAAGCGCCGGGGGAAACATAGCTTTGATAGATAATAAAACCATTTTGCCGAATCGTTAGCTGGGCCGCCGTACGGGCAATCCCACGTACCGTTGGGGCAAACCCTTGCTGGCTATCTGGATACATATTATCAGAAGAATAAAGCCGTACACCTCGAAATCCGACGCCATCGAAAATATCACTCCCTGTATTACCGTCTCCCATTACCAGTTCACTTTTCAGCGGAATAATGGCGCGCTGTACCCAGGTGCCAATATTATTCCACTGTTCTGAATGATATCCATTTCCGCGAAAATAGTTCCAGGAACCATTGTTGCGTAAACGCCACGGGCCAATATTAATCCCACTGAGTTCACTAAAAAAATAGCTATCGTTACCATTACCTCTGTTACCGGTGAAATTATAATTCAGGAGTAAAGCAGGAATACCTTCATCCCACTCTTCAGGCGGAATGTAACCGTGAGCGCTACTCAACAACGCTATCTGAGGAATAGTGATGTTCAGGCGCATCGCTGCAAAATCAAAGTTAATTGTGGCATCAGGTACAGCTTTCAGTAAATTAATGCATTTATTATTTTGCTGCTGGGCTAACTCGGGGAATGCACTGCTATTAAGGCCAATTCGTTCAAGGAGTGCCTGGTTAAAACAAGGCATTAACCCACCTGATTTATCACCTGTATTTACTGTCGTCGATTCAAATACGATATCCTGTGAACCAATGAACTCATCATTACGCCAGAGATCCACCCGATACACACCCGCAGGTTGATGATTACCTCTCTCAAAGCGCGATAAATCAGCAACGGATGTGCCATTCTCTAATAAAAATGCCGGGTTGAAATAACTTTCCGCATAGCTTAAAAAGGAGGGTAAAATGGCAAGAGATGAATAACAAATTCCGGCCAGACACCAGGTATACCTCTGCGGAATATCCGTAGTAGTGGGTATTTTCATAATTAGCTCTGATATTGTCAGATGATTCGGTTAGTTTAAGTTCACTTCTCTGACCGGGGTTACTGAACCATAATCATTAACGGTCTGAAATTTCAGCTTTCCCTGTACTCCTGAGGGTAAGGGAATTTGTGAATTAACTCTGGGTGCAGCCATAGCATTCCCCAACTTTTGGCTGCCCACTTGCAGGTTAACCAGGGTGACATAAAAAGGTGATGGATTATGAACATTGATATAGTTACCGGATCGCGAAAACTTGAGTGTGTCCGGCGCTTCTGCGGGTAATTCTTGTAGTTGAATTGGACGGAGAAATAACTTCATGCGCGATAAAATCGCCAGTTGCAAAACATTCCTGCCGTTCAATGCATTTTTATCTACCGAAGGGATCGTCTTAACATTCATCCAGAACAAAGACTCACGATCTGCCGCCAGCGGTGGACCGGTGTAAATAATACGCAAGGTATTTTCGCTTTTGGGTTCACTAACAAACAGTGGCGGTGTAATGATGAATGACTTTTCTTTTACACCGCTACTGTTTTCAATCCACGAATTGACCAGAAAGCGCTCATTGGTATGGCTATTTCTAATCCATACCGCAGTCTGTTTAGCATCAGCGGGATAAATAATACGCGTGGCACCTAATGCGATCCCTCCGGCAGCATGGGCGCTGGCCGAAATTATTAAATAAAATATAATGGGCATCAATAACTTTATTTTAGTCATCATAGTTAATACGCCTTGTGTATTCCTGACGGCAAAAATAAGGAGTATAAAGAAATGATTGCTTTGGTTTATTACAACACATCATTCCCTTTTCATTTAATAAAGCGGCATGATACAAAGTGAGCGTGATTTCGATTTACATTGCCACCATACCGCTTCAGACTACCGGTACATTACTTTGTTATAAGACGTGATATAAAATTCAAAACTACGTAGTTTTGATTATTCGTATCTCATAATAAAAGTCGCGTCAGCATTTGCTTGCCCTGCTGATGCACTTGTACCGGTGCCTTTATAACGTGCAGAAAAATGAAGAACGTTGGTCCCGGGGATCAAGTTCTGGTTGGTTGAGAAGCTATTCCCATCAGGTTTGAGAATTGCGGATGTATTATCAAGTATTTCAATACCGACACCCGTTGCTGTTGTTGTATTGGTACTGGATGCAATGGCCAATAAATTATCATTGATTGCATCAGCCTGACCAGAAAATGCAACGGCAGCATTAGCGGCAACAACAGGATCGCAGTCGTTCAACTGTATAGTGAATGGAATTAATGCAGAGGTATTACCAACAGCATTGAAAATATCGGTACGATATTGACCGAGTGTGACAACCTGGTCTGCCGAGTCAGTATTCACTGAACAGGCAGCATTCACCAGTTCGCCTTCAAAGTGAATTGTACCGCCATCTACAACGGCAGCATAACTACCCGTAGCGGCGAATAGTGCGGCAGCCAGCGCAGACGAAATAAACCTTAATTTCATATATATTCCTTCAATCTCATTTATCGACTCCACATCCGTATATAACCGATTACTTTATTTAAGACACTGATAGTAGTAAAATTCCTTTTTATCCTCTAAGAATGTCTTAATTGAAAATATGCACTCTATTCTAAAAAATAGAGAGCCCCGTTAGATGAATATTTCCGCGCAAAATATATTCAACACAAATATAGACCTGAAGCGGTAAATTACCAGGCTGAAAATTCTTTTTATATTGTCAGGTATTTCTTAAATTATCTTAATCCTTAGACAAGGAAATAAATCAGTTCCAGATTTACAACGTCATCATGGACGAAAAATGAAGCTTTCAATCTCAGCGACGGTGCGCCTCACCTTCGCAAGAGGTCGCTTCACGCGATAAATCTGAAACGAAACCTGACAGCGCGCCCCGCTTCTGACAAAATAGGCGCATCCCCTTCGACCTACGTAACAGATGGAATCCTCTCTCTGATGGCAGCAAAGATTATTGACGGTAAAACGATTGCGCAGCAGGTGCGCTCTGAAGTTGCTCAAAAAGTTCAGGCACGTATTGCAGCTGGACTGCGGGCACCAGGACTGGCCGTAGTACTGGTGGGTAGCAACCCTGCATCGCAAATTTATGTCGCAAGCAAACGCAAAGCTTGTGAAGAAGTCGGGTTCGTCTCCCGTTCTTATGACCTCCCGGAAACCACCAGCGAAGCGGAGCTGCTGGAGCTTATCGATGCGCTGAATGCCGACAACACCATTGATGGCATTCTGGTCCAACTGCCGTTACCGGCGGGTATTGATAACGTCAAAGTGCTGGAACGAATTCACCCGGACAAAGACGTTGACGGTTTCCATCCTTATAACGTCGGTCGTCTGTGCCAGCGCGCGCCGCGTCTACGTCCTTGCACCCCGCGTGGTATCGTCACACTGCTTGAGCGATACAACATTGATACCTTCGGTCTTAACGCCGTGGTGATTGGCGCATCGAATATCGTCGGTCGCCCAATGAGCATGGAACTGTTGCTCGCAGGTTGCACCACCACCGTGACTCACCGCTTCACTAAAAATCTGCGTCATCACGTAGAAAATGCCGATCTATTGATCGTTGCCGTCGGTAAGCCAGGCTTTATTCCCGGTGACTGGATCAAAGAAGGCGCAATTGTGATTGATGTCGGCATCAACCGTCTGGAAAATGGCAAAGTTGTGGGCGACGTCGTGTTTGAAGACGCGGCTAAACGCGCCTCATACATTACGCCTGTTCCGGGCGGCGTTGGCCCGATGACGGTTGCCACGCTGATCGAAAACACGCTACAGGCGTGCGTTGAATATCATGATCCACAGGGTGAGTAACATGGCGACATTTTCTTTAGGTAAACATCCGCACGTTGAGCTGTGCGACTTGCTGAAACTGGAAGGCTGGAGCGAAAGCGGCGCGCAGGCGAAAATCGCGATTGCCGAAGGCCAGGTGAAAGTCGACGGCGCGATTGAAACGCGCAAACGCTGCAAAATCGTCGCCGGTCAGACAGTGAGTTTTGCAGGTCACAGCGTACAGGTTGTTGCCTGATCCCTTTTCCGGCCTGTATCAACAGGCCGGTTCTCTTTTCAGACTTTTGCCCTCTACGCCCCGTTCATCCATGCTGATAGCATCGACATTTTGCCGAAGCGACCATCATGCCAACCGTTATTACGCACGCCGCCGTTCCCCTTTGCATTGGTTTAGGGTTGGGTTCGAAAGTCATCCCTCCGCGCCTGTTATTTGCCGGAATCATCCTGGCGATGCTGCCCGATGCCGACGTATTGTCGTTTAAATTTGGCGTTGCTTACGGCAATGTTGTTGGTCATCGCGGGTTTACCCATTCGCTGGTGTTTGCGTTTGTTGTCCCGCTGTTATGTGTGCTGATTGGACGTCGATGGTTCAGGGCTGGGCTGATTCGCTGCTGGCTGTTTTTAACCGTTTCGTTGCTATCGCACAGCTTGCTGGATTCGGTAACCACTGGCGGTAAAGGCGTTGGCTGGCTGTGGCCGTGGTCAGATGAACGCTTTTTCGCTCCCTGGCAGGTGATTAAAGTCGCGCCGTTTGCATTGTCTCGTTACACCACGCCGTACGGGCATCAGGTGATTATTTCTGAATTGATGTGGGTGTGGTTGCCGGGGATGCTACTGATGGGAATGTTGTGGTGGCGCAGACGATAACCGGATGCGAAAACTCGCATCCGGCAATAGCGCAATTACTTACGACGCCAGGTGGTCCCTTGCGGGCCATCTTCCAGCACGATCCCCATCTCGTTAAGACGGTCACGCGCCGCATCTGCCGCCGCCCAGTCTTTCGCTTTACGGGCATCCAGACGCTGTTGAATTAAGGCTTCAATCTCAGCCACTTCGCTGTCGTCTGCCTGCGCGCCGCTTTGCAGGAACGCTTCCGGTTCTTGCTCCAGCAGGCCCAGCACGGCTGAAAGTTTACGCAGATGAGACGCCATCGCGTTTGCCGCTGCCATATCTTCTGCTTTCAGACGGTTCACTTCACGCGCCATATCAAACAGCACGGAATAGGCTTCCGGGGTGTTGAAATCGTCGTCCATCGCTTCAATAAAGCGCGCTTCAAACGCTTCGCCACCCGCAGGCGCAACGGTTTTATCTGTGCCACGCAGCGCAGTGTAGAGGCGCTCCAGCGCCGCACGCGCCTGCTTCAGGTTCTCTTCGCTGTAGTTCAGCTGGCTGCGATAGTGGCCCGACATCAGGAAGTAACGCACGGTTTCCGCGTCGTAGTATTTCAGCACATCACGCACGGTAAAGAAGTTACCCAGCGATTTGGACATCTTCTCTCGGTCAACCATTACCATCCCCGAGTGCATCCAGTAGTTCACATACTGACCATCATGGGCACAGGTGGACTGAGCGATTTCGTTTTCGTGGTGTGGGAACATCAGGTCTGAACCACCGCCGTGGATATCAAAGTGGTTACCCAACTGCTTGCAGTTCATTGCCGAACATTCAATGTGCCAGCCTGGACGGCCCGCGCCCCACGGAGACGGCCAGCTCGGTTCGCCCTCTTTCGACATCTTCCACAGAACGAAGTCCATCGGGTTGCGTTTGTCGTCGACCACGTCAACGCGCGCGCCCGCCTGCAGCTGGTCGAGATCCTGACGCGACAGCACGCCATAGGTTGGATCGGTCGGTACGTCGAACATCACGTCGCCGTTGTCCGCCACATAAGCGTGACCTTTGGCGATCAGTTGTTCAGTGAGTTCAATAATTTCTGCGATATGGTGCGTCGCGCGCGGCTCCATATCCGGGCGCAGAATGTTCAAAGCATCAAAATCTTTGTGCATTTCGGCGATCATGCGATCCACCAGCGCCACAAAGCTTTCGCCATTTTCATTGGCGCGTTTGATGATTTTGTCGTCGATATCAGTAATGTTGCGCACATACTTCAGCTTATAGCCGAGGAAACGCAGATAGCGCGCAACCACGTCAAAGGCAACAAAGGTACGCCCGTGACCGATATGACAGAGATCGTAAACGGTGATTCCACACACGTACATGCCGACTTCCCCGGCGTGAATAGGCTTAAATTCCTCTTTTTGGCGTGTCAGAGTATTGAAGATTTTTAGCATCGAAGATTCCGTTTAGACATGTGTGGGTAATTGAGTTGCGTATAATACCCATATTTCCCGCGCGAATCAGCATACATTGCGTGATGATCCGATCGTGCGGTTATGCTATAACACCACCCTATATATGACCCGAATCGGGTTGAAGCACCAATCAAACGGAACAGGATGCAAAAATGGTTACTTTCCACACCAATCACGGCGATATTGTCATCAAAACTTTTGACGATAAAGCACCTGAAACAGTTAAAAACTTCCTGGACTACTGCCGCGAAGGTTTTTACAACAACACCATTTTCCACCGTGTTATCAACGGCTTTATGATTCAGGGCGGCGGTTTTGAGCCAGGCATGAAGCAAAAAGCCACCAAAGAACCGATCAAAAACGAAGCCAACAACGGTCTGAAAAACACCCGCGGTACGCTGGCAATGGCCCGTACTCAGGCACCGCACTCTGCAACTGCACAGTTCTTCATCAACGTGGTTGATAACGACTTCCTGAACTTCTCTGGCGAAAGCCTGCAAGGTTGGGGTTACTGCGTGTTTGCTGAAGTGGTTGAAGGCATGGACGTGGTAGACAAAATCAAAGGTGTAGCAACCGGTCGTAGCGGTATGCACCAGGACGTGCCAAAAGAAGACGTTATCATTGAAAGCGTGACCGTTAGCGAGTAATCGTGGCGACACTCTTTATTGCAGATCTTCATCTCTGCGTGGAAGAACCGGCGATCACCGCCGGTTTTCTGCGTTTTTTAGCGGGGGAAGCCCGCAAGGCCGACGCGCTGTATATTCTTGGCGATCTGTTTGAAGCATGGATTGGCGATGACGATCCCAACCCACTCCATCGCCAGATGGCCGCAGCGATCAAAGCGGTATCCGATTCCGGCGTTCCCTGCTATTTCATTCATGGCAACCGTGATTTTCTGCTTGGCAAACGCTTTGCCCGTGAGAGTGGCATGACGTTATTGCCGGAAGAAAAAGTGCTCGAACTTTATGGTCGCCGGGTGTTGATTATGCATGGCGACACGCTGTGCACCGATGACATCGGTTATCAGGCTTTTCGCGCCAAAGTCCACAAACCCTGGCTGCAAACGCTATTCCTCGCCCTGCCGTTGTTTGTGCGTAAACGCATTGCCGCGCGAATGCGCGCGAACAGCAAAGAAGCCAACAGCAGTAAATCGCTGGCGATCATGGACGTTAACCAAAACGCGGTGGTCAGTGCGATGGAAAAACATCAGGTGCAATGGCTGATCCACGGGCATACCCATCGCCCGGCGATCCATGAACTTATCGCCAATCAGCAACCTGCTTTCCGCGTCGTGCTGGGTGCCTGGCATACGGAAGGTTCAATGGTGAAAGTCACGGCGGATGACGTTGAGCTGATTCATTTTCCGTTTTAAATACCCGCAACTTTGCTGATTTCACAGCCACGCAACCGTTTTCCTTGCTCTCTTTCCGTGCTATTCTCTGTGCCCTCTAAAGCCGAGAGTTGTGCACCACAGGAGTTTTAAGACGCATGTCTTCCCGCAATAATCCGGCGCGTGTCGCCATCGTGATGGGGTCCAAAAGCGACTGGGCTACCATGCAGTTCGCCGCCGAAATCTTCGAAATCCTGAATGTCCCGCACCACGTTGAAGTGGTTTCTGCTCACCGCACCCCCGATAAACTGTTCAGCTTCGCCGAAAGTGCCGAAGAGAACGGTTATCAGGTGATTATTGCGGGCGCAGGCGGCGCAGCGCACCTGCCGGGCATGATTGCCGCCAAAACGCTGGTGCCAGTGCTGGGTGTGCCAGTACAGAGCGCCGCACTGAGCGGTGTCGATAGCCTCTACTCCATCGTACAAATGCCGCGCGGCATTCCGGTGGGTACGCTGGCGATTGGTAAAGCTGGCGCGGCAAATGCGGCGTTACTGGCAGCACAAATTCTTGCGACTCATGATAAAGAACTGCACCAGCGTCTGAATGACTGGCGCAAAGCACAAACTGATGAAGTGCTGGAAAACCCGGACCCGCGAGGTGCGGCATGAAACAGGTTTGCGTCCTCGGTAACGGGCAGTTAGGCCGTATGTTGCGCCAGGCAGGCGAACCGTTAGGCATTGCTGTCTGGCCGGTCGGGCTGGACGCTGAACCGGCGGCGGTGCCCTTTCAACAAAGCGTGATTACCGCTGAGATCGAACGCTGGCCGGAAACCGCATTAACGCGCGAGTTGGCACGCCATCCAGCCTTTGTGAACCGCGATGTGTTCCCAATTATTGCCGACCGTCTGACTCAGAAGCAGCTTTTCGACAAGCTTCACCTGCCGACCGCACCGTGGCAGTTACTTGCCGATCGCAGTGAGTGGCCTGCGGTGTTTGATCGTTTAGGTGAACTGGCGATTGTTAAGCGTCGCACTGGTGGCTATGACGGTCGCGGTCAATGGCGTTTACGCGCCGATGAAACCGCACAGTTACCGACTGAATGCTACGGCGAATGTATTGTCGAGCAGGGCATTAACTTCTCTGGCGAAGTATCGCTGGTTGGCGCGCGCGGCTTTGATGGCAGCACTGTGTTTTATCCGCTGACGCATAACCTGCATCAGGACGGTATTTTGCGCACCAGCGTCGCTTTCCCGCAGGCCAACGCACAGCAGCAGGCGCAGGCCGAAGAGATGCTGTCGGCGATTATGCAGGAGCTGGGCTATGTTGGCGTGATGGCGATGGAGTGTTTTGTCACGCCGCAAGGTCTGCTGATCAACGAACTGGCTCCGCGTGTACATAACAGTGGTCACTGGACGCAAAACGGTGCCAGCATCAGCCAGTTTGAGCTGCATCTGCGGGCGATTACCGATCTGCCGTTACCGCAACCGGTAGTGAATAGTCCGTCGGTGATGATCAACCTGATTGGTAGCGATGTGAATTATGACTGGCTGAAACTGCCGCTGGTGCATCTGCACTGGTACGACAAAGAAGTGCGTCCGGGCCGTAAAGTGGGGCATCTGAATTTGACCGACAGCGACACATCGCGTCTGACCGCGACGCTGGAAGCATTAATCCCGCTGCTGCCGCCGGAGTATGCCAGTGGCGTGATGTGGGCGCAGAGTAAGTTCAGTTAACCTGGTACTCATATTCCTGCCGGATGCGGCGTGAACGCCTTATCCGGCCTACTAATCCGGTACCCATTGTAGGCCTGATAAGACGCGTCAAGCGTCGCATCAGGCATGGTGCGCCGATTACCGGATGCGGCGTGAACGCCTTATCCGACTACCAATCCGGTACCCATTGTAGGCCTGATAAGACGCGTCAAGCGTCGCATCAGGCATGGTGCGCCATATGCTGGATGCTCCCATCACGACAGCGAAATACAGGTCCCCGCTTCGCCCGCCAGCGTCTCTTCAATCCGCGATAACGCCCCAATCCACGCAGGTTTACCACGGCTTCTGACATAGCCACTCACCGCCGTTACCTTCGGTCCCATCGCCCCATCGGCTTTGGCAAATGGCGCTAACTCATCCGGTGTGGCATGGCGAATGGCGCGTTGCTGCGGCGTTCCCCAGTTTTCATAAACCGCGTCAGCATCGGTGAGGATCACCAGTCCATCGGCATTAATCTGCTCGGCAAGCAACGCCGCGGCGAGATCTTTATCAATCACCGCTTCACTCCCTGCTCCGTCATCCGTCACCGGAACACCGCCGCCGCCACTGCAAATCACCACATGCCCCTCTTTGAGCAACAACTCGATGGCTTCGCTGTCGAGAATTTTACGAGGCTGGGGAGATGCCACCACCCAGCGTAAATATTTGCCATCACGCTTCATTTTCCAGCCGTAAGCCGTTTCCAGTGCCTCTTGTTCTTCTGGCTGATAAACCGGGCCGATAAACTTCTCTGGCTGCAAAAACGCCGGATCATCAGACGAAACCTCAATGCGCGTCAGCACCGTCGTGACAGGCGGCATCTGCGGCTGTGCGCTCAAGCTCTGCGCCAGCATATAGCCAATCATCCCCTGGCTTTCCGCCACCAGCACATCCAGTGGATACGGTTCGACCTCTTTCCACGCCAGATTCTGTAACGCCAGCAGCCCCACCTGTGGCCCGTTGCCGTGAACAATCGCCAGCCGATAAGCACGCGCCAGGCGCGCCAGCGCGGGAACAGCACTGGCAATATTGCGATATTGATTTTCTGCCGTCAGCGCCTCACCGCGCTGGAGTAAGGCATTGCCCCCAAGAGCTACAACCAGTGTTTTCATGGTGTTCCTTGTAATAATTGTTGACCAAGCCAGAACCCCAGCAGCGTATCGGCCCCTGACGTATGCCCCAGCGCCAGCAGCGAATCAATCGCAACAGCGGTACGTTTCGGGCAACTCAGAGCATGAACAAAGTGCAGGAGTGGCGAGGCGAAATATCCTTGCGCGGCATAACGCAAATAATTAACGCTCACCGCTGTGGTAACGAGTTGAAGATTGTCGGAACAGGCAAAAAACGGGCGACCGGAGCGCGCATCTAAAGCGCCATAATACCAGGCTGCCAGCAGCATTCCCGTTAGCGTGTCATCATGACTCGGCGTTAATCCCGGCCCTTTACCCAGCCAGTGCCGCCAGTCGGTCTTAACGCCATTGAGCGCGGCCTGAAAACAGTGACGAAACTGGCGTAATTCAGCAGGCAGCGGATCGCCTGCCGCCAACGCCAGCGGCCCGAAAAGCCCGGTTTCCTCCGCGCGTTGCATCCATGCCGCTGCAAGCGGTTGAGGATGCGCAGGCGGCGTAATACGCAGCAAACAATAACGCTGTGGCTGTTTAACCGTGAAACGCCCGAGGCGAATCCCTTGAGCTACAACCTGTGGTCGTTCATTGCCGCATAATCCACCGCATAACGCATCGAATTGCGCGCGGCGAAGCACCCATCCTCCGGGACCGAAACCACTTCCCTGACGATGTAGCGTTAACAGTTCGCCACTTTCCGTCAGCAGATTAATCGCTCGCCGCCAGATGCCCGCTAACCGCCAGGACTGGCGATAGTCTGGTGCACTACGGCTGGCAAGCAGAGGATGGATCATCGTCATTGCGCGTTCCTCAACCAATACCCATGCTTTCAGCCAGAGCTTCCAGCGCCTGTTCAAAGCACGCCAGCGGTGCCCGCACAGTGCCTGCACCAATCTGCCCGATACCCGCCTCTTTATGGGCGATACCCGTATTGATGAGTGGTGTAATGCCGGTTTCTACCACGCGACGAATATCCAGCCCCAGGCACGCGCCCTGGAAATCCCAGCCGGGGATCTGCAACTGCATATTGCGTTCAAGGAAGATTTCCGCCATCTCTTCAGATACCGCTCTGGCTGCTTCCATACCACCCGCACCGACAAAGCGCGTTACGCCAGGGGCGGCGATCATTGCCGCACCACCGATACCAAAGGTTTCGGTAATCGCGCTATCGCCCATATCCGGGTTCGCCTGCTCCTGCGAGAAGCCGGTGAAAAACAGACCTTGGGGAGTGTTTACAGGCGCAGTAAACCAGCGTTCGCCCAGCCCGCTGACCCGAATCCCGAACATATTGCCGTTGCGGGTCATAGCCGTGACGATGCTGCCTGCGCGGATCATCGCACCAGCATCCATCGCCGCCTTGCAACAGGCCATCGCGAGGTTAAGGAAGAACTGATCGGTCACGCTGAGGAAATCCATCACTTCCGCAATGTGCTGTTTATCATGATCGAGGCGAGCAATTTGTGGGGCCAGCGCACGCATTAACAGTGCTGAGGAAGCAATATTGCGTTGATGGAATTCATCGCCCATCGTAATGCCCTGCGCCATCATCGCGGTGAGATCGATACCGCGCTCCATGCGCCCCAGCGCCGCGCTTAATACCGGCATTAACACATCACGCATCCAGCGATGGCGAGTCAGGACATCTTCGCCGTAAGCGCCAAAACGCATCACTTTACCGATACCTTCGTTGAGGTTGCAGTACGCCCGGTTACCGTCGGTCACGTTCTCGACCACCAGCATCGGCATACTGGCAGAAGTAATGCCGCCCATTGGCCCGACAGCATTCACATGATGACAAGGAATGAAGTTCACTTCCCCTTGTTCCAGCATCGTCAGTGCCTGCGCTTCATCTTTCGCCCAGCCTTCAAACAAACACGCGCCCACGCATGCCCCTTTCATGGGCCCGGTCATCTCCTGCCAGCGCATCGGCGGCCCGGCGTGAAGCAGTGTTTTACCCTGATTTAATTCATTAATGAGTGAAGAAGCCGGTTGCACATCCAGCCAGTGTGGACGAGCGCGACGAATTTGTTCGATAACCGCAGCATTGGCTTGCGCCACTGATGTAAACATGGGAACCCCTTATTGCAAACGTTCTAATAAACGAGCCAGTTTTTTATTGCCGCCGGCGACTGGTGACCATTGGTAATGCACAACCGGTTTGCTGGCGCTTTGTAGTTCCAGCGCAAAGCTGCGTAACCCGATGTTAATCACGGCGACGTTTTCCAGTAGTGACGGTGTGTGTTGCTGTGTGGCAGGCGAGAGCGGATGAATTAACGCCGCCGCCAGCAAGGTGGCTTCCGGCAGCGAACTCACTACCGCGATCCCTGCATCTTCCAGCGTGGCGATTTGCTGCGAGCGGCATTGCGGGTCACGTTCAGTGCCTGTCACTGTGGCAATGGCATACAGTGGTTGATTGTCTGAACGCACGGCACAGGCTTTTTGCCAGGCGCTTACCAGCGAGGCTGCAGGATCGGTGGTCGCACCGAAGCCAATCACCACATCAAGCAGCAATACGCGCACTTGCGCTTTAGCGCCGAGATCGGCAATTAACTGGTTGCGTAAGGTTGGGTCGATCATCGGATGGGGACGCCCGACGGTGTAGAAATCATCGCCGAGGTCAATGATCTGGTGACCATCGGCGTCCAGCATCATGCCGTGATGATGGGTATCGTCGGCTACCACGCCAAGATGCGCGGCAAGTAATCCCGCCGCTTCGGCGGCTAACGTACCGCCGGTATACAAGCCGCAAATAAATCCGCTGCTGGCAGGCGCTATCGCGTTACGTCGCGCCGTAACGCGTGAAAGCAGGCAAGCCAGGCGCGCAGCCTCATCCAGCGAGGAGGCAAACCAAACATTCTCGTCGCGAGCCACCGCCGGGATATAACCTAAAAACAGCGCCACCGTCGGTTTGCCGGTTGCTTTCATGGCATTAACAATTTTCAGACGCACAGCTTCGGCAGGCGGTTTTGAAACAAATGCCAGCACTTCGCTTTTCGCATCGGTGCTTAACATTTCCAGCGCCGTTAGCGCACTGATGCCGCCCACTTCACGGCTGAGATCGCGCCCGCCAAGACCAATCGCGTGAGTAATTCCCTCACCTGCCAGCGCAATCTGTGAGCACAGCTCCTGAATCCCGGTACCGGAAGCGCCAATGACGCCAATGTTGCCTTCCGGCATCACGTTAGCAAAAGCCAGCGGCGTGGCGGCAATCATCGACGTACCGCAGTCTGGCCCCATCACCAGCAAGCCTTTTTCCCGTGCGCGGGTTTTAAGTTGGATTTCATCTTCCAGCGTGACGTTATCGGAGAACATCATCACGTTGAGGTTGCGATCCAGCGCCTGATTCGCCAATTCCGCCGCATACTCTCCAGCCACTGAAATCAGCGCCAGATTGGCATTGGGTAATTTCTGACTGGCACTATCCCAGCGACGCACCTGCGTCAACGCCTGGCTGCTTCCTGTACCCTGTGCCAGTTGTTTTAGCGCCTCTTCAAGCTGCCGCATAATCGCCTGCGCGATCCCTGCATCCGCCGCTTCGCTACGAATCGCCACGCAAATATCGTTCGGCGTGGCGTGATTAAAATCGTCATGCCAGAAACCTGTAGTCTCTAATAACGCTTTATTGGCGGGCGTACCCATCATTACGGAAACATCATCAACATTTTCTGATTCGCTGAGTTTTCGTGAAATAATCATTAAACTGACCGAATCCTGAAAACACCCTTTTTTAATAAAGGCGTGGATCATAACAACTCCTTAAAAATTGCACCCATGGCAATTGCACGAGCAGTGTTAATGTGGCGATTACGGTATAGATGACAACGAGTAAATAAGGTGATGAATATCACACAGACATTATTAACAAAAGAATTCAAATAACCGCCAGACTATTACGCGTTATTTTTTAATAAGCATAGTTGTTTTAAAAACTAGGTTAAAAGCGAGCGGATTATCAAATAAATTCTAACTATATTTTTTTGCCTGTCTGGATCACATAATCCAGATATTTTCCCTGTATGTTAATTGCAGTCATGCTTCACACCGTCGTTAAAAAGGAAGACAGATGAAAATCAGTCGGGAAACACTCCACCAGCTAATCGAGAATAAACTCTGTCAGGCTGGGTTAAAACGTGAGCACGCTGCAACCGTGGCTGAAGTATTGGTTTACGCCGATGCCAGAGGGATCCACTCTCATGGCGCGGTGCGCGTTGAATACTACGCAGAGCGCATATCAAAAGGCGGCACCAACCGCGAACCAGAGTTTCGTCTTGAAGAAACCGGACCGTGCTCGGCAATTTTACATGCCGACAATGCCGCCGGACAGGTCGCGGCAAAAATGGGTATGGAACATGCCATCAAAACCGCCCAGCAAAAAGGCGTTGCGGTGGTCGGTATCAGCCGGATGGGTCACAGCGGCGCAATCTCTTATTTTGTGCAGCAGGCAGCCCGCGCCGGATTGATTGGCATTTCGATGTGCCAGTCCGATCCAATGGTGGTGCCGTTTGGCGGCGCGGAAATTTACTACGGCACTAACCCACTGGCCTTTGCCGCGCCGGGAGAAGGCGACGAGATTCTTACTTTTGATATGGCGACTACCGTACAGGCATGGGGAAAAGTGCTCGACGCCCGCTCGCGTAATATGTCTATCCCGGATACTTGGGCGGTCGATAAAAACGGTGCACCAACAACCGATCCGTTCGCGGTACATGCTCTGCTCCCCGCCGCAGGGCCAAAAGGATATGGCCTGATGATGATGATTGACGTCCTCTCAGGCGTCTTACTCGGCTTACCGTTCGGGCGTCAGGTCAGTTCGATGTATGACGATTTACACTCCGGACGTAATTTGGGGCAATTACATGTAGTTATTAATCCGAACTTTTTCTCCCCCAGCGAATTATTCCGTCAACATCTTAGCCAGACCATGCGCGAATTAAATGCCATTACCCCCGCGCCCGGTTTTAACCAGGTTTATTATCCCGGACAGGATCAGGATATTAAACAACGCAAAGCCGCCGTCGAAGGCATCGAAATTGTTGATGATATTTACCAGTATTTAATTTCCGACGCGCTTTATAACACGTCATACGAAACGAAAAATCCCTTTGCGCAATAATTGTTGAGACAGGACTTTCTTATGATTACACATTTCCGTCAAGCCATAGAAGAAACGCTGCCCTGGCTTTCCTCTTTTGGCGCTGACCCAACGGGTGGAATGACCCGTTTACTTTATTCGCCGGAGTGGCTGGAAACCCAGCAGCAATTTAAAAAAAGAATGGCAGCAAGTGGGCTGGAAACACGTTTCGATGAAGTGGGGAATTTATACGGCCGCCTGAACGGCAGCGAATACCCCCAGGAAGTGATTCTGAGCGGTTCGCATATTGATACCGTGGTTAACGGCGGTAACCTCGACGGACAATTCGGCGCACTGGCGGCGTGGCTGGCGATTGACTGGCTGAAAACGCAATACGGCGCGCCGCTGCGAACGGTCGAAGTGGTGGCAATGGCGGAAGAAGAAGGCAGCCGCTTCCCGTATGTCTTCTGGGGCAGTAAAAATATCTTTGGGCTGGCGAATCCTGACGACGTGCGGAATATCTGTGATGCCAAAGGAAATAGTTTTGTCGATGCAATGAAGGCTTGCGGATTTACACTGCCGAACGCCCCACTAACTCCGCGTCAGGATATTAAAGCCTTTGTCGAACTGCATATCGAACAGGGTTGTGTGCTGGAAAGTAATGGTCAGTCAATTGGCGTGGTGAATGCAATTGTCGGGCAACGTCGCTATACGGTGACGCTGAACGGCGAATCAAACCATGCAGGCACCACGCCGATGGGTTATCGTCGTGATACGGTTTACGCTTTCAGTCGCATTTGCCATCAGTCAGTTGAGAAAGCGAAAAAGATGGGCGATCCGCTGGTGCTGACCTTTGGCAAGGTGGAGCCGCGCCCGAATACGGTGAATGTAGTGCCGGGTAAAACCAAGTTCACTATTGATTGTCGTCATACCGACACTGCCGTGTTGCGCGATTTTACCCAACAGTTAGAAAACGACATGCGGGCGATTTGCGATGAAATGGACATTGGTATTGATATCGATTTATGGATGGACGAAGAACCCGTGCCGATGAACAAGGAGCTTGTCGCCACCCTGACAGAATTGTGTGAAAGCGAAAAACTGAATTATCGGGTAATGCACAGTGGTGCCGGGCACGACGCACAAATTTTCGCGCCTCGCGTGCCGACCTGCATGATTTTCATTCCCAGCATCAACGGGATCAGCCATAACCCGGCGGAACGCACCAATATTACCGACCTTGCCGAAGGGGTCAAAACGTTGGCACTCATGCTTTATCAACTTGCCTGGCAGAAATAAGGAGTTATAAATGGGATATTTAAATAACGTCACCGGTTACCGCGATGATTTACTGGCTAACCGTGCGATTGTTAAACACGGTAATTTCGCGCTGCTAACCCCGGACGGTCTGGTAAAAAATATTATTCCGGGCTTTGAAAATTGTGACGCGACAATCCTCTCCACGCCAAAGCTGGGGGCCTCTTTTGTTGATTATCTGGTCACACTGCATCAAAACGGCGGCAACCAACAGGGCTTCGGTGGTGAAGGAATTGAAACGTTCCTGTATGTGATCTCTGGAAATATCACTGCCAAAGCCGAAGGGAAAACATTTACCTTAAGCGAAGGTGGTTATCTTTATTGCCCGCCAGGCTCCTTAATGACGTTTGTTAACGCCCAGGCCGAAGACAGCCAAATCTTTTTATATAAGCGTCGCTATGTTCCGGTAGAAGGTCATGCGCCGTGGCTGGTTTCTGGCAATGCCAGCGAACTGGAACGCATTCATTATGAAGGCATGGACGATGTTATTCTGCTGGATTTTCTGCCCAAAGAGTTAGGTTTTGATATGAACATGCATATCCTCTCTTTTGCGCCAGGTGCCAGCCACGGTTATATCGAAACTCACGTTCAGGAACACGGTGCCTATATTCTTTCCGGTCAGGGGGTTTATAACCTCGACAATAACTGGATCCCGGTGAAAAAAGGCGATTACATCTTTATGGGCGCTTATTCCTTACAGGCCGGTTATGGCGTAGGGCGTGGTGAAGCGTTTAGTTATATTTATTCGAAGGATTGTAACCGCGACGTTGAGATTTAAGTCATACCACACGCCTGATTATTTTTAGCTATGTTGGATTTTGCCACGGTTTATACCGTGGCTTTTTTTGTAGTCAATTCAGGTAAAAAAAAGATGCGATATAAATCGCATCCGCTTTAAAGGTAAGAGTCAGTTTTTAATTCCCTGACCTATTTTAATGGCGCAGGCAATATTTCGCGCACTGTTGAAGAGATTGGTTTCACCGCTGGCGAGCACTTCGGCTAAAGGTGCCAGACGTGGCAAAATGCTGAATACCGCGTCAATGCCGTACTGGTGCACCACTTCCACGCCATCACCCAATACGCCAGCAATCCCAATCACCGGTACATTAAACTGCTTCGCCACCGATGCCACACCCAGCGGCGCTTTACCGCCTGCCGTTTGCGAGTCGATGCGCCCTTCCCCGGTGATCACCAGTGCTGCACCCTGCACCGCGTGCGCAAGATTGACCGCATTCAACACAATCTCAATACCCGGTTTAATATCCGCATTGAGGAATACCGCCGCCGCAATGCCCATGCCTCCGGCAGCACCGCCGCCCGCCATCTGGCAGACGTTGATTTCAGTTAGCTGTTGTAAAACACGGGCGTAATTTTGCAGCCCCTGTTCCAGCTCTTCGACCATTTCTGGCGTTGCCCCTTTTTGCGGGCCAAACACCGCCGCCGCGCCGCGTGCCCCTACCAACGGATTATCTACATCGCACGCTACTTCAATATGGCAGTTCGCCAGGCGCGGATCGCATTCATCCATCTCAATGCTTGCCACGCGCGCTAAATTGCCACCGTTAGCCGCCAGCGCCTGACCGTCGGCATCAAGGAAACTCGCACCAAGCGCCTGCGCCATGCCCATACCGCCGTCGACCGTCGCGCTACCACCAATGCCGAGAATAATATGGCGAATACCGTTATCCAGCGCATGACGAATCAGCTCGCCAGTGCCATAACTTGACGCCAGCAACGGATTACGCTTTTCAGGTTCGACCAGCATCAGGCCACTTGCCGCCGCCATCTCAATCACCGCCGTTTTCCCGTCGCCGGTAATGCCATAAAAAGCATTCACTTTTTCGCCCATCGGTCCACAGACTTCAAGCGTCACGATTTTGCCGCCCGTCGCGGCGACCATCGCCTCCACCGTCCCTTCGCCGCCATCCGCTATCGGCAAACAGATATAGTGCGCATCGGGAAATATGGTCGAAAACCCGGCTTTAATTGCCTGACAACATTTTTCTGCACTTAAGCTCTCTTTAAACGAGTCTGGCGCAATGACAATCTTCATTATCAATCCTTTTTCAACAAATTATTCGATGCGTTCCCACGGAATAAGATTATCCATAAGAACAGCCAGTAAAATTCCGACCAGTAAGCCGTTACTGAGCAGAGGACGAAGCGTTAATGGAAGGTCTTGCAGATACACAGGCGGTAATGCCATTAAAAATATGCCGACAAATAACGGCAATGCGAGTCGATAAATATTGCGAGCGGTAAACGTGATTTGCTGGCTAAACACCAGCGCGGAAAAGAGTAAAGGCAGATAAGAAACCAGCATGACCGCGCTACTCACTGGTAAGGGGATACTGCAAAACAGTCGCGTGAGTGCCGGAACCAGTGCCACCAGCAGGCAAATAACGCTGCCATAAATAAACGAACGCCGCGTGTAATCGCCAGTCTGGGTTAATAAACCAATAGATGAAACAAACGGTGAAAATGGAATTACCGCCAGCGGCACGGTTATCAGCGTCATAAATCCGGTCGCCACAAAGCTGCGACGATAACGCGCATTCCCCGCGCCCTGTTGCGGATAAAAAACATCCGTTCCGCGAATCGCACCGTAGGTATTACTGATATTTACCAGACCTGTAATCACCGCCGTCAGAATAATCCCCGGCAACAAAGCACCGCCACTGCCAAGCGGGAACCACTGCCAGTGCAACTCACCGGAAAGCGAGTGCGAAGAAGGAAAGCAAAAGTACCACAACAACCAGCCGGTTATCGTACCAACCAGTAAGCCGTAACGGGCAAAACGTTGCGGCAGGAAGATAATCATCGCCAGTACCAGGCACATCACCGCGACCGAGAGCGCGAACGGCGGTAACTGAATTTTAAAATTTGGGTCGGCTATGCCAAACGGCAGGCCGAGCATACCTTTGAAAAAGATAGTGGTCAGCTGCGCGCCCAGCATCAACATAAACAAGACCATCACCGACGGCGTAAATAACCGCGCCAGGCGATGACCTAATCCGCTAAAACCAATCAACATCGTCAGCACGCCAGAAATCGCAATCCCCACCGCCAGACTGGTAGCGATATCGTTGATCGGGGTCCCGCGCGATGCTTCGCCAAGGGTGATAGTAAGGATGGTTCCCCACCACAGGCCACCCGGCCCTTCCATAATAGCGCGACGATGACCGCAGAACGCCTGAGCGAAACAGGCCAGCGCGGTAGCAAGAAAAGCATATTGCGTGAGCGTAAGCAGGCTACTTTGCGGCAACTGAAAAGCCGAAAGTAGCGTAGGAGGAACCACAACCGTGTTACAAAAAATAAAGAAAAACCACTGAAATCCTGATAACAGGCTTTCACGGCTGACTGCAAAATTGAACATAAACACACCTTAACCGGAGAATGCCCGCCGCAAGGACGGGCATTGCAGGGGCCAGATTACTGCTGATGTTTAAGGATAAATTGACCTTTCGGCGCAACAGGGAAACCCTGTTCGATGTCGTAAATCACATCACCACGTAAGAGGGTTTTCGTGATACGCGCGCCAATGGTACGGCCAACATACGGGCTGACTTTGTGGCGATATTCCAGATCGTCATTGGTAAGAACATAGCTGCTATTCGGCTGAATGAAGACGAAGTCGGCATCTTTTCCTGGGGCGATCCGGCCTTTTTGCTGCAAACCGAAAATATCTGCTGCGTTAGTTGCCATTAATTTGCCGAACATCGGCAGAGACATACCACGTTTCTGTACTGCTTCATCGAACATCACGTCCATGCAGCTTTGCAGACCGGCGATACCGCCCCATGCTTTCATGATGTTGCCTGCTTTCATTTCCGGCGGGCATGGAGAGTGGTCGGAAACCAGGCAGTCGATTTCACCGTTAAACAGTTTTTCCCACATGCCTTTCTGGTTTTCCAGATCGCGGATCGGTGGTGAACACTTCGCCAGAGTACCGATTTCTTCGAACTGATCGGTATCCAGTACAAAGTAATGCGGGCAGGATTCACAGGTAACGTCCTGGCCTTCCTGACGCGCACGAGTCACCTCTTCAACACCTTCCGGGCTGCTGATGTGGCAAACGTGCAGACGGCAACCGGCGACTTTCGCCAGGTACAGTACGCGGCGAATCGCTTCCACTTCGGTAAACACCGGACGCGAAGCCACATAGTCATGAGCAGTTACGCGACCTTCGCGCTTCGCTTCTTCGCCCAGTTCGTCACAGATCAGCGCATTTTCGCAGTGCACCAGCACCGGCTGTCCCAGTTCGCCCAGCTTCTGCGCACCTTTGAAGAACTGCCAGTCATTGACGTCACGGAAGTCGTTGTCGATACCGCGATCGCCACAGGTCGCAACGAAGCATTTGAAGCCGACAACGCCCACTTCATCCAGCTCATGCAGACGGTCGATGTTGTAAGACACCAGGCCACCGAGTTGCGCCGCATCGATAGTCAGCTTGCCTTTAGCGGCATCAAATTTCAGTTCAATCGATGCGCGGTCAACCGTTGCAGGCAGCTGGTTGAGCGGCATTTCGATCATGGTGGTGATACCCCCTTTTGCCGCTGCGCGAGTACCCGTTTCATAACCTTCCCAGTGGCTACGACCCGGTTCAGAAATATGGGTGTGCGCATCAACCATGCCTGGCGAAACCACCAGACCAGACGCATCCATAACTTCTTTTGCATCGCCCAGATCCTGACCGATAGCGGCAATTTTTCCGCCTTTAACGGCGATATCTACAACGCGAGCTTCGTTTTCTAAAATAACGGTGCCGTTTTTAATGATTAAATCAAAAGACATAACAAACTCCTTGTAAAATACAGATTGGTTTTTTAACTCAATGTTCAATATCGGGATTAATTAACCTGTGACTTTTTGTTCTCCTGTTTTTTCTGCTGCAGTACGTTTCTTTAATAAGGCGTAGGCCGCAAAGGCGACGATGACGCCGACAAACCATGAAACACGCGATAACGGTTCCATAAAGGGAATAAACTTACCGCCAAGAGATAAAATAACGGCGACCAGAGTTACTGAGAACGCGGTGAGGTTAAAGCCGTTATCGTAATATTTATAATCGCCTGCTGCGGTGTACAGCTCATCAAGATTAATTTGCCCACGCATCACCACAAAATAATGCGCCATCATCACACCAATGACCGGACCCAGCATTCCGCCGATAATATCGAGGAACAGATAAATACTGTCCTGATTTTCCATTAACTTCCACGGGCTGATCAGCAGGCTAATAATACTGGCAATCAGTACGCCATTTTTATAAGTCAGTTTCGTCGGCGCAATAGCGGCAATCTGATATCCGGCTGGAATAATATTACCGGTGGCATTAGTGGAAATGGTCGTCATCAGAATAACCAGTACCGCAAAGAACGAGGCGAACAGGCTGTCCCAACGCTGAACAATATCCAGCACGTTCCAGGTGTCAGCGCCGTAGTGAATACTGGCTCCGGCAATAATACATACCCCGGCGACCGCAAACAGAATATAGGCCACAACTAAACCCAGCGTTTGCCCCAGCGCTTGCTCACGAAACGAGTGGGCGTTTTGCGTAAAGTCGGATGCGCTCACCGCCGGTGCCGCCCAGACCGCAACTACCGCGTTAATCACCACCAGGAACAGGAAGCCACCGTTTTCTGCTTTCTGAATACCGCTCGGAATGTAGTCAAAGATTGGACCGATCCCGACCAGCGAAATTGCCCAAATCGCCATACCGCCGAAAACGATATAGATGCACGGGTTAAGAATGGCAGTGAATTTATTTAAAACTTTTCCGCCGCCAAAACCAATACCAACGTTAACCAGCCAGAAGAGTAAGAAAGTAATTAATCCCGGTAGAGAAAGGCCTAACAGAGTGAAATCACCACCGAGAGTCAAAAATCCCGGCCAGATTTTGCCAATCAGAATCAAGCAGGCCAGTGACCCCGCGTAACATTGCAGGCCAAACCACATAATGGCAGCAATACCGCCTCTTAATAATCCGGGAAACAGTGCACCACGTACGCCGTAAGAAGCACGCAGGATCATGGCAAACGGTACGCCGTATTTACTGCCCGCAGCACCGTTTAATACCATTACCGCGGCAATGAAAAAGGCACTGAGGATAATTGCCAGCATAATACTAAAGGTAGACAAGCCGAGAATAAAAAAGCCGCCGACCATCACATAATTGGGAACGTTATGAACCGAACCCATCCATAAGGTAAAATAGTTAAATGTTTTCCAGGTCCGCTGGCTTTGCGTTTTCGGCAATAGATCTTCGCTATAGCCGCGTTGCTGGAATAGTTTTCTCTGATGTTCCATAAATCCCTCTTAATTTCACGTATCGAATAACGCTGTTTTTAATCTAGCTATGAGGAACAAATAAAAAACAAATATTATTTTAAATACTGAAGCAACATCTTTGGCTGCTTTCTTTTTTAATATTGCTGGCCGATTCATTTTCTGATATCGGCCATTTTTATTGCGGGTATCAGGCCAGTTTATGGTTAGCCATTAATTCCAGCGCCTGCACTAACGCAGAGTGATCCAACTGGCTGCCACCGTTTGCCGCACAGGTATTAAACAATTCCTGGCAGGTCGCGGTGTTTGGCAGGTTCAGCGCCAGTGCTTTCGCACTTTGCAGTGCCAGGTTGAGATCTTTCTGGTGCAGCGCAATTTTGAAACCTGGATTAAAGGTGCGTTTAATCATGCGCTCACCGTGAACTTCCAGAATACGTGAGGAAGCAAAGCCGCCCATCAGCGCCTGCCGCACACGTACCGGATCCGCTCCGGCTTTTGAAGCAAACAGCAGGGCTTCAGAAACCGCTTCAATATTGAGCGCCACGATAATCTGATTTGCCACTTTGCAGGTCTGGCCGTCGCCGTTACCGCCCACGAGGGTGATATTTTTACCGAGCAGTTCAAACAGCGGCTTAACACGTTCAAATACCGCTTCGTCACCGCCAACCATAATCGACAACGTCCCTTCACGCGCGCCGATTTCACCGCCGGAGACGGGCGCATCGAGATAATCACCGCCCAGTTCATTCACCTGACGAGCGAAACGTTTAGTTTCGATCGGGGAAATGGAGCTCATATCAACAATGGTTTTGCCCTTCAGCGAGGCTTTGGTACAACCATTTTCACCAAACAGAACTTCTTCAACCTGTGGCGTATCCGGCACCATAATAAAAATGATGTCCGATGCTTCCGTTACCTGGCGCGCAGTTTCAACACTGACGGCACCCAGTGACAGTAATTCATCAGCAACCGGACCAATGGTTGTGACATGCAGTTGATGACCGGCACGCGCCAGATTAATGGCCATCGGTGTACCCATAATGCCTAAGCCAATAAATCCCAGTTTCATAATTAACCTCTTTTAAATTTCGCTTTTCCTGAATTCAGACAACACGATCCCCTGCCAACTTAGCGGCCTAAAAAAGCATTGCCTGAACAGCGTTACGTTTTAACGGTACGGATCCATCCAGCGTAAACCGGCTTCCGTGGTGGTTTGGGGTTTATATTCACACCCAACCCAACCGTTGTAGTCAGAATTTTCAATTACCGTAAAGAGATACTCATAATTAATTTCTCCGGTTCCCGGTTCGCCGCGATGCGGATTATCGGCAATTTGCAGGTGACCAATTTTATCGGCCCATTGAGTCATAGTGTTGGTTAATTCACCTTCCATCCGCTGCATATGATAAATGTCATACTGAATTTTCAAATTGCAGCAACCAACATCATCAATCAGTTTCAGCGCCTGCCGAGTTCCGGTGAGATGGAAACCAGGAATATCAAAATGGTTGATAGGTTCAATCAGTAATAAAATATCTTCTTTCATCAGCATATTCGCGGCATAACGCAGGTTTTCTACAAGCGTTGCGTGAATCTGTTCACTGCTGAAACCAGCCGGCGTTTTACCGACCAGACAGTTAATTTTTTTATTACCCAGCGCACGAGCATAACGAATCGCTGCTGCTACGCCATCCCGAAACTCTTCTTCACGGCCAGGAATACAAGCAATACCCCGCTCGCCCGCCGCCCAGTCACCTGCCGGTAAATTGTGCAGCGTATGTTCGAGTTTATTACTCGCCAGCACCTGTTTTAATTCTTCAATGTCGTAGTCATAAGGAAACATAAATTCAACGCCGCGAAAACCACACTGCGCAGCTTTCTCAAAACGGGCGAGAAAATCATATTCACCAAATAACATCGATAAATTCGCAGAGAAACGTAACATTATTTATCTCCCTTATTCATAGTGCATGAAGCAGGTTTCAGTCGGCGCGTCCGCTGCGTTATCGGCGATATCTTCAAATTCCATGACGTTATCCAGTTCGCTGCCCATTGAAATATTGGTCACACGTTCGAGAATAACTTCCACAACTACCGGAACACGGTATTGCGCCATTAAGGCTTTCGCCTGATCAAAGGCCGGAGCAATATCTTCCGGTTTGAAGACACGAATTGCTTTACAACCTAAACCTTCCGCTACTTTTACGTGGTCGACGCCGTAACCGTTCACTTCGCTGGAGTTAATATTTTCGAACGCGAGCTGTACGCAGTAATCCATATCAAACGCGCGCTGCGACTGGCGAATCAGACCCAGATAGGCGTTATTCACCAGCACATGGATGTACGGAATGTTGAACTGCGCGCCAACGGCTAACTCTTCAATCAGGAACTGGAAGTCGAAGTCACCGGAAATCGCCACCACATTGCGCTCTGGATCAGCGGCACACACGCCCAGCGCCGCCGGAATGGTCCAGCCCAACGGGCCTGCCTGCCCACAGTTGATCCAGTGGCGGTCTTTAAAGACGTGCAGCATTTGTGCCGCAGCAATTTGCGACAGCCCGATGGTGGTGACATAGCAAACATCGCGACCAAAGGCTTTGTTCATCTCTTCATACACGCGCTGCGGTTTAACCGGCACGTTGTCGAAGTGGGTTTTGCGCAGCATAGTGCGTTTGCGCTGCTGGCAGTCGGAGACCCACTCTTTACGACACGGCAGACGACCCGCTTTTTGCATCTCCTGAGCGACTTCAACCAGTAACGTCAGGGCAGCTTTAGCATCAGAGACAATCCCCAGATCCGGGCACAGCACGCGACCAATTTGCGTCGGCTCAATATCGATATGGACGATTTTGCGCCCTTCGGTGTATTTCTCTACCGAACCGGTATGACGGTTGGCGAAACGGTTACCGATACCAAACACCATATCGGACGCCAGCAGCGTTGCATTACCGTAACGATGCGCGGTTTGCAGACCCACCATCCCGGCCATCAGTTCATGATCGTCCGGGATACAGCCCCAGCCCATCAGCGTTGGGATCACCGGAACGCTGGTCAGTTCAGCAAACTGTTGTAACAGTGCAGCTGCGTCAGCATTGATGACCCCGCCCCCGGCAACAATCACCGGACGTTCAGCCTGGATTAACATTTCGACCGCTTTTTCAATCTGCATACGGCTGGCCGCTGGTTTGTAGACCGGCAACGGTTCGTACATGTCAGGATCAAACTCGATTTCCGCCACCTGAACGTCGAACGGTAAATCCACCAGTACCGGACCCGGACGACCAGAACGCATCAGGTGAAATGCCTGTTGCAGCACACGAGGCACCAGCGCCGCTTCACGAACTGTAACCGCCATTTTGCTGACCGGTTTAGCAATTGCTTCAATATCAACGGCCTGGAAATCTTCTTTATGCAGACGAGCACGCGGTGCCTGACCAGTGATGCACAAAATAGGAATGGAATCAGCAGAAGCGGAATAGAGCGCGGTGATCATGTCCGTGCCCGCAGGACCGGAAGTCCCCAGACATACGCCGATATTCCCTGCCGTTGCGCGGGTATAACCTTCCGCCATGTGCGAAGCACCTTCCACATGACGCGCCAGAATGTGGCGAATACCGCCGTGCTTACGCATCGCTGAGTAGAACGGATTGATTGCAGCTCCCGGAACGCCGAAGGCGGTGGTGATACCTTCTTTCTCCAGCACATACATTGCCGCGTCAACGGCTCTCATTTTTGCCATTTTATTCCTACCTCTATTAATTGGAAAAATTTTCCAACTTTCAAATTTTGTCAAAAAAACCCGCTCCGCAGAGCGGGATGCGACAGACACTATGGATGTGCTTTCAGTCCCAACGCCGTGCTGATATCGCGGGCGGTGTCTCTGACCAGCTCACCCTGACTGACAAAACGATCTTCTGTCAGTCTTGATGAAGGTCCGGAGATGGAGATAGCGGCAACAACGCTACCTACATCATCGTAAATTGCTGAAGCTATGCAATTCAGACCTACAACATGCTCTTCTTTATCTACGGTATAGCCCAGTTCACGCGCTTGTTCCAGGTCCTTCAGCAAGGTGGGCATATCCACAAGCGTAGTTGGCGTAAACTGCTGCAAACCGGTTTGCAGAATGATGCTCATCAACTCCTCTTCCGCCAGCGGATAAAGCAGCGCCTTGCCCGCACCGGAAGCATGCAGCGGCAGACGACTGCCCAGTGGCGCACACATCCTGACCATCGATTTACACTCTAACTGACCAATTAATACTGCTTCATTGCCGTTACGGATCGCGACATTGACCGTTTCGCTGGAAAGTAACATCAGGCGGCGCATAAACGGCCCGGCGACGGAGAGGACATCGCGGTTATGGATGTACGCCGCACCGACGTTAAAGACACCTAATCCTATATGCCACCAGCCTAACTGACTGTCCTGATAGACAAAATCCGCTGCCTGTAAAACCTTCAGCAAGCGAAAGGTCGTGGAGAGCGGCAAATCCAGATTGAGAGAAATATCGCTAACCGACGAACTTCCCCCACTTTTTTCCAGATATTGCAGAATCGCAATTCCCCGCTCTAACGCCTGTGCGCCCTTCTGTGCCACAGGCTCCGCCTGTCCTGGCCTGCCGCGCCGTCTAACTTCCGTCATACCTACGTTAACTCCGACCTACAAGTGAGCATAAACAATGAACAATTAATTTATCTTATGCAAGTCGGTTGCAGGCGTCACGCAAAACAGAGTTCCTGTTCAGGAATACTTTCAACATCACAGTTGTCACTGCCGCCGCGATCGATGGTCAGAAAATCGGTGACGCGCTGCCAGGCAAAAAGTGGGTGATGCCAGACGTTACGATGGTAATTCACTCCCTGTTCGCCGTTGGTAATAAACGCCCGCAGGGTTGACAGGTCTGGTTTGTCGTCACCTAACGCCACGACCACCACAAACACTTCACCTTTCATCGGGATAAAGGCCTGAGTGCCCAGCGGATGACGTTCGAGTTCGTGAATGGTCAGCGGCAGATTGGCCGGTTGCGCGCGGTTAATGCTGATAAGCGTACGGTCTTGCTCAAGAATCTCAACCAGCGCCAAATCGTGGTAACGCTCCACCAGTCCATTGTTAATATGGAAAAAATCCCGTTGCTGCGTTTCTATTACGTCGCCATAAGCACTGAAGGCTTCCTGACTTAACGGTAATACCTGAAGTTTCATCTTTTTGTCCTTGTAACATAATTCCGTTCAACCACCGCCGACCGGACAATGTGGTTCAATAACAGGCAATCTAAAACCTTAAGAGAACAACATCAACACAAAAGTTGGAATATTTTTCCAAAAGTAGATTTAGCCCACAAATCACACAGGGTTATCATGTGAAAATACAGGTAAATCAAAGGACAGGAAAATCACGCAACCTGCGGATTTAAAAGGGGATACCTGAAGATGTTCGATCCAGAAACTTTGCGGACTTTCATTGCGGTTGCTGAAACAGGAAGTTTTTCAAAAGCGGCAGAACGACTATGTAAAACCACGGCGACGATCAGCTATCGCATTAAACTACTGGAAGAGAACACCGGAGTGGCGCTGTTTTTCCGCACGACTCGCAGCGTGACGTTGACAGCGGCTGGCGAGCATCTACTTTCTCAGGCCAGAGACTGGCTGAGCTGGCTGGAAAGTATGCCCAGCGAGCTGCAACAGGTGAATGATGGCGTGGAACGCCAGGTGAATATTGTCATCAACAACCTGCTCTACAACCCCCAGGCCGTCGCCCAGCTGCTGGCGTGGCTGAATGAACGTTACCCCTTTACCCAGTTTCACATCTCCCGACAAATCTATATGGGCGTCTGGGACTCGCTATTGTACGAAGGTTTTTCACTGGCTATCGGCGTCACGGGAACCGAGGCGCTGGCAAATACCTTTAGTCTTGATCCCTTAGGATCGGTGCAATGGCGCTTTGTCATGGCGGCGGATCATCCGCTGGCGAAAGTTGAAGAGCCGCTAACAGAAGCGCAGTTGCGGCGCTTTCCGGCGGTTAATATTGAAGACAGCGCCCGCACACTAACCAAACGCGTCGCCTGGCGATTGCCGGGGCAAAAAGAGATTATTGTTCCCGATATGGAAACGAAAATCGCCGCCCATCTGGCGGGCGTTGGCATTGGTTTTTTGCCAAAATCACTTTGCCAGTCAATGATCGATAATCAACAACTGGTCAGCCGGGTAATCCCAACGATGCGCCCTCCTTCGCCATTGAGTCTGGCATGGCGCAAATTTGGCAGTGGCAAAGCGGTAGAAGATATTGTGACCTTGTTTACTCAGCGCAGGCCGGAAATCAGCGGATTTTTAGAAATTTTCGGCAACCCACGCAGTTAAAAATCAAGTTTCCTTGCGCGTTGGCGCGTAAAATAGCGTGCAAGCTGATTTGAGGTTCACTTTTAACTATGCAAGAGAGACACACGGAACAGGACTATCGTGCCCTGCTGATTGCTGATACGCCCATTATTGATGTTCGCGCCCCCATCGAGTTTGAGCAAGGCGCAATGCCCGCCGCTATCAACCTGCCGTTAATGAATAACGATGAACGCGCCGCCGTTGGCACCTGCTATAAACAGCAAGGGTCAGACGCGGCGCTGGCGCTGGGGCATAAACTGGTGGCGGGTGAAATTCGTCAGCAGCGCATGGACGCCTGGAGGGCTGCGTGCCTGCAAAATCCGCAAGGTATTCTCTGCTGCGCCCGAGGCGGTCAACGTTCACATATTGTGCAACGCTGGCTGCATGAAGCGGGGATTGATTATCCGCTGGTGGAAGGCGGTTATAAGGCACTGCGCCAGACGGCGATTCAGGCGACTATTGAACTGGCACAAAAACCGATAGTGCTGATTGGCGGTTGTACCGGCAGCGGTAAAACGCTGTTAGTGCAACAACAGCCGAACGGTGTTGATCTGGAAGGGCTGGCGCGTCATCGCGGTTCGGCGTTTGGTCGCACGTTACAACCACAACTTAGCCAGGCGAGTTTTGAAAACCTGCTGGCTGCCGAAATGCTAAAAACCGACGCCCGTCAGGAGCTGCACCTATGGGTGCTGGAAGACGAAAGCCGGATGATCGGTTCGAATCACCTGCCGGAATGCCTGCGCGAGCGAATGACTCAGGCGGCGATTGCGGTGGTAGAAGATCCGTTTGAGATCCGTCTTGAACGCCTGAACGAAGAGTATTTCTTGCGTATGCATCATGATTTTACCCATGCGTACGGCGACGAACAGGGCTGGCAGGAGTATTGCGAATACCTGCATCACGGACTTTCGGCGATTAAGCGTCGGCTGGGGCTACAACGCTATAACGAACTGGCTGCAAGGCTGGATGCGGCGCTGACAACGCAACTTACCACCGGCAGCACCGACGGTCATCTGGCCTGGCTGGTGCCGTTACTTGAAGAATATTACGACCCGATGTATCGCTATCAGCTTGAGAAAAAAGCGGAAAAAGTTGTCTTTCGCGGTGAGTGGGCGGAAGTAGCGGAATGGGTGAAGTCGCGTTAATGGGCGGTATTCTGAAACGGCGATTGTCGTGAGAACAGAATGGTTGCATCAGAATACAGATATAAAAAAACCGACATGACAGTCGGTTTTTTTATTTTTTCCGCCCAAGACTTGGTGGTTCCGGACAGAAATGAAACAGTCCTCATCTAGCAAATGGATTATAAGTCAGGATGCCTACATATTCAAACAGCTATGTTGGCGATACAATCCCGACGCTAGTAGTGATACTGCCTCAAGGAATTACCGCAGTGCGGAAAAGTACTTTTAAGTCCTGGTCAGGATACAGGTGGTGCTGATTCTGGTGCTCTAATTTGGAGAGAGGCAGTCCTCATCTAGCACATGAAGAAAATCATAGTTACAGGCAACGTAAGGGTAAGCTGTGATTGTCTTTCTCCCTTAAGGGAGCAACGGATGAAAACTTTTCTCGATAAAGTTCTCATCGTTCTTAAGGCGCTAATCGCGCTGCTGGAACTGATCCGCCAGTTTATTGAATAACTGAGGAAACGTAGCTAAGGCCGAAGGTTTACCACCTTCGGCCTTTAAAAAAACCGACATGACAGTTGGTTTCAGATTTATTGCCAAAATGCACGCTGTTCATGCCAGATGCGGCGTGAACGCCTTATCCGGCCTACAAAATCTCGAAAACTCAATATATTGCACGATCTTCGTAGGCCAGATAAGACTTAGCGCATCAGGCAATCTAACACCTGTCATCACCCCGCAAACTGCCTGAACAGCGCCTTACCCTTAACCAGTCGCGCACCCAACCAGCCGCCGAAAAGCGACAGCAGCAGTGCACCGCTACAAGGCAGAACAATCCACAATCGCCAGTCTGGCTCCCACGGGAAATCAAACACTTTTGATTGCAGTACCGCCAGTGCCGTTTCCGCACCAATTGCGGCCACCAGGCCGGAGACAAACCCGAGCATGGCGAACTCACACCACAATGTCGTGCGCAGCAGTTTTTTGCCCGCACCGAGAGTGCGCCACACCACCAGCTCCTGATGACGCTGACGCATTCCCACCTGCACCTGTGCCAGCAACAGCAACATACCGCAGGCGGTGACCAGCACCACCATCACTTCCAGCGCCCGACTTACCTGCTCCAGCACCTGACCGACCTGTTTTAAAATCGCGCCAATGTCTAACAGGCTAATGGTCGGGAACTGGCGGTTGAGTTGCGTCAACATGCCGTTGCCATTCTCCCAGCGGAAACTGGTAAGCCAGCTCTGCGGCTGCCCGTCTAATGCCCCTTCCGGGAAAATAAAATAGAAATTAGGCCGCAGACTTTCCCAGTCCACTTTGCGCAGGCTGGTCACTTTAGCGCGGAACTCCTGGGTATCGCCCATAAAGGTGACGGTATCGCCGAGGGTAACATTTAAGCGTTTCGCCAGCCCCTCTTCCATCGATACTTCATCGGCTTTTGGCGGCCAGTTACCAGCGACAATCGGATTATGATCGGGCCGCGTATTTTGCCAGGTGAGATTGAGTTCGCGGTTGAGCGCCTCATCTTCATTGCCTTCTGTCGGCTTGCCGTTAATCGCCGTCAGCCGCGCCCGCACCACCGGATAAAACGATTCCGGGACTATCTGATGTTCCGCGAGGAACGCTTTTAGCGGAGTAACCTGTTCTGTGGCGATGTTGATTAAAAAGTAGTTAGGACTTTCTGGCGGTAGCTGCTGTTGCCAGCGATCGAGCAGATCGCCACGCAACACCAGCAACAGTGCCAGCAGCATAAAGGAGAGCGAAAATGCCGAAAGCTGGCTTAACGTTGACCACGGCTGACGTAACAGGCGGCTAACCGCCAGGCGCAGAGGTAGCGATTTCAGCGTCATGCGGCGAAGTACATTCAGCAGCATCCAGCCCAGCACACCGCACAGCAAAGCCAGTACTACCGCGCCCGCCAGCACCGCCCAGAGCAGCATACTGCCGCCCATTAATCCGGCGAGCAGCAGCACAACCACCACACTGACAATCGGCAGATAAAACTTGAGCGGCCAGACGTTCGCGACCACATCATTACGCAATACGCGTAAAGGCTGTGTTGCCAGCAACAAGCGGTACGGTCGTAGCCCCACCAGCAGCGAGATGACCGTCATGGTGCCAAGCGCCCACAGCCATGGCCAGAGGCTGGCAGGCGGTAGTGCGGCAGGCAGAACGGGCTTGAGCAGCACCATCAACACGTTTTCGAACAACAGGCCTATCGCCCCGCCGGTAACGGCTGAAAGCGCCAGCACCATCAGCCACTGACCGACGATTAGCTTACGCAGTTGCGCTCGCCCAGCCCCCAGCGTTTTGAGGATCGCCACCAGATCGTAGCGACTACGACAGTAATGATTCATCGCCACCGCCACCGCTGCCACTGCCAGCAGCAAGGTCAGAAGCGCCGAAAGCAGCAGAAACTGTTGCGAGCGTTCCATCGATCGCCCCAGCGCGCCTTCGTCCTGTTCCAGACCGTACCAGCGTTGTTCGGGTTTAAGCTGAGGTAACAACCATTTCTCATAGCCGTCGAGCTGGTTCTCGCTGCCGCCGAATTTATAGCGCCAGGTGACCCGACTCCCCGGCTGCACGGCTCCGGTTTTATCAACATCCGCCAGATTCATCATCAGACGCGGAGCCATCTGGAAGGGGTTAAAACCGGAATCCGGTTCCTGAATCACTTCTCCGGCAATCCGCAAGGTGGCATCGCCCACGTCAATGGTGTCGCCCGTTTTCAGGTTAAGCAATGCCATCAGGCGTGGGGCCAGCAATACGCTGCCCGCCTGTGGTTTCAGGCCAGGGGGATTGGTTTGCAGATCGCCATACATCGGGTAGATATCATCCACCGCTTTGACGTTCGCCAGTTGCGGCGTATCGCCCGCAAAAGTCATCGTGGCGAAAGTCAGCTGCTTGCCGACTTTCAGGCCGCGCTTTTGCGCTTCCTCCAGCCACGCTTGCGGCACTTCGCGCGAACTGCGCAACGCCCGATCGCCCGCCATAAACTCACGGCTCTGCTGGCTTAACCCTTTCTCCATGCGATCGCTGATATTGCCCAGCGCCAGCACGCAGGCCACCGCCAGGCTTAGCGCCAGCCAGACAATTAATAGCGACGGCGAGCGCCATTCCCGCCAGAACCAACGTGCAATCATGCTTCCTCCTGCAACTGCCCGTTCACCAGCCGTAAGCAGCGGTCGCAGCGTGCCGCCAGTTGCAGGTCGTGGGTCACCATAATCAACGTGGTGCCATGTTCACGGTTGAGGGAAAACAGCAGGTCGGCAATTTTATCGCCCGTCTGGCGGTCAAGGTTGCCGGTGGGTTCGTCGGCAAACAGCACATCAGGTCTACCGTTAAAGGCTCGGGCCAGCGCCACTCGTTGCTGTTCACCGCCGGAAAGCTGTGCCGGAAGATGATCAAGACGTTTACCCAGCCCTAACTGTTCGAGCAACGCTTTCGCTCCGTTACGACTTTCTGCGCTACTCTCACCGCGCAGCAGCGCCGGAAGCTCGACGTTTTCCAGCGCGTTAAGGGTAGGAATTAACATAAATGACTGAAAAACAAAGCCTACGTGCTTCGCGCGCAACTTTGCCCGCGCTTCTTCGTCCATATTATGTAGCGGTTGTCCCACCAGACTCACTTCGCCACTGCTGCCGTCATCCAGCCCGGCGAGGATCGCCAGCAAGGTTGACTTACCCGATCCCGACTCGCCCACCAGCGCGATGGTCTCGCCACGTTTGACAACCAGCTCAACTCCGGTGAGGATGGAGAGTTCATGCTCCCCCTGACCGACGGACTTCTTAAGATGATGAACTTCAACAATGTTTTCCGCTGGCATTTGCCCTTCCTGTTCCTGGTCCTGTTAACCTTCCGTGCCGCCGCAGCGGACACGTTATTGATTCTGGGTGATAGCCTGAGCGCCGGGTATCGAATGTCTGCCAGCGCGGCCTGGCCTGCCTTGTTGAATGATAAGTGGCAGAGTAAAACGTCGGTAGTTAATGCCAGCATCAGCGGCGACACCTCGCAACAAGGGCTGGCACGCCTTCCGGCTCTGCTGAAACAGCATCAGCCGCGCTGGGTGCTGGTTGAACTGGGCGGCAATGACGGTTTGCGTGGTTTTCAGCCACAACAAACCGAGCAAACGCTGCGCCAGATTTTGCAGGATGTCAAAGCCGCCAACGCTGAACCATTGTTAATGCAAATACGTCTGCCTGCAAACTATGGTCGCCGTTATAATGAAGCCTTTAGCGCCATTTACCCCAAACTCGCCAAAGAGTTTGATGTTCCGCTGCTGCCCTTTTTTATGGAAGAGGTCTACCTCAAGCCACAATGGATGCAGGATGACGGTATTCATCCCAACCGCGACGCCCAGCCGTTTATTGCCGACTGGATGGCGAAGCAGTTGCAGCCTTTAGTAAATCATGACTCATAAAGCAACGGAGATCCTGACAGGTAAAGTTATGCAAAAATCGGTCTTAATTACCGGATGTTCCAGTGGAATTGGCCTGGAAAGCGCGCTCGAATTAAAACGCCAGGGTTTTCATGTGCTGGCAGGTTGCCGGAAACCGGATGATGTTGAGCGCATGAACAATATGGGATTCACCGGCGTGTTGATCGATCTGGATTCGCCAGAAAATGTTGATCGCGCAGCCGACGAAGTGATCGCCCTGACCGATAATTGTTTGTATGGGATCTTTAACAATGCCGGATTCGGCATGTATGGCCCCCTTTCCACCATCAGCCGCGCGCAGATGGAACAGCAGTTTTCTGCCAACTTTTTCGGCGCACACCAGCTCACCATGCGCCTGTTACCCGCTATGTTACCGCACGGTGAAGGGCGTATTGTGATGACCTCATCGGTGATGGGATTAATCTCCACACCGGGTCGAGGCGCTTACGCGGCCAGTAAATATGCGCTGGAGGCGTGGTCAGACGCACTGCGCATGGAGCTGCGCCACAGCGGAATTAAAGTTAGCCTGATAGAACCCGGCCCTATTCGCACTCGCTTCACCGACAACGTCAACCAGACGCAAAGCGATAAACCGGTCGAAAACCCCGGCATCGCCGCCCGCTTTACGTTGGGGCCGGAAGCAGTGGTCGACAAAGTGCGCCATGCTTTTATTAGCGAGAAGCCGAAGATGCGCTATCCGGTGACGCTGGTGACCTGGGCGGTAATGGTGCTCAAGCGCCTGCTGCCGGGGCGCGTGATGGACAAAATATTGCAGGGGTGAGTTGAAGCGCGCGCTTAAGCCCCCATGTCAAAGAAAATATCGACAACAGAGAGCAACTCCATGTCCGTAGAAAATATTGTCAACATTAACGAATCTAACCTGCAACAGGTTCTTGAACAGTCGATGACCACACCGGTGCTGTTCTATTTTTGGTCTGAACGTAGCCAGCACTGTTTGCAGTTAACCCCAATTCTGGAAAGCCTCGCGGCGCAGTACAACGGGCAATTTATTCTGGCGAAGCTGGACTGCGACGCGGAGCAAATGATTGCCGCGCAGTTTGGTCTGCGCGCGATCCCGACCGTGTATCTGTTCCAGAACGGGCAACCGGTAGACGGATTCCAGGGGCCACAACCGGAAGAAGCGATCCGCGCCCTGCTGGATAAAGTGCTGCCGCGCGAAGAAGAACTGAAAGCGCAGCAGGCGATGCAGCTGATGCAGGAAGGCAATTACACCGACGCCCTGCCATTGCTGAAAGACGCCTGGCAGTTGTCGAATCAAAACGGGGAGATCGGCCTGCTGCTGGCAGAAACGCTGATTGCGCTGAACCGTTCTGAGGATGCAGAAGCCGTGCTGAAAACCATTCCGTTGCAGGATCAGGACACCCGCTACCAGGGGCTGGTGGCGCAAATCGAACTGCTGAAGCAGGCGGCTGATACGCCGGAAATTCAACAGTTGCAACAGCAGGTGGCAGAGAATCCAGAAGATGCCGCACTGGCGACGCAACTGGCACTGCAACTGCATCAGGTTGGGCGCAATGAAGAGGCACTGGAGTTGCTGTTTGGGCATCTGCGTAAAGATCTCACCGCCGCAGACGGTCAGACACGTAAAACGTTCCAGGAGATCCTTGCTGCGCTGGGGACCGGTGATGCACTGGCGTCGAAGTATCGCCGCCAGCTGTATGCGTTGTTGTATTGATATTTCGTTGAACAGCAGATGAACCACAACGCCGGATGCGAGGCTGCACATCCGGCATCGCATTATTTCTTCGTCAATTGCGTCACCACCAACTGGTGGCGCGAATTATAAAACTTACGATAGGTTAAATAGCAGGCAATAATGGTCGACAAGCTGGCGGTTGAGAGCAGCATAAAGGTCACCATAATCTGATATTTAATCGCCTTCACCGGATCAATCCCGGCAAATATCAGCCCGGACATCATTCCCGGTAAACTCACTAAGCCAACCGTTTTTGCTGAATCGACCGTCGGAATTAAAGCCGCGCGAATACTGTCGCGAATCAATATCGCTGAAGCCTGTTTCGGCGTCGCGCCAAGACTCAGTTTCTCCTGAATCTGTTGTTGTTCGCTAATCACCCGTTGCCCTAAATTGTTGTAACACAACCCCACCGCTACCATGGCGTTACCGGCTATCATCCCGGCGATAGGGATCACCTGCATCGGGATAAATTCAATCGACCCAGAGAGGATCAGTACCGCCAGGGTAATTCCCGCTCCGACCGTAATGGCAATAAACGATGAGATAAAAGCTTTAGCAATATATTTACTGCGTTTTTGCGCATTCCACGCCGCATTAAAGCAGATAAATAACACCATCAATAATGTCAGGCTGGCATCATCCACGCTGAAAATATACTTCAGCACATAGCCGACAATAATCAGCTGAATTATCGCGCGCCCAACGCTCCAGAGAATATCTTTCTCCAGCGCCAGTTTTTCTTTATGGCTAATTAAGATTGCCACCACCACCAGCATTAATGCCAGTGCCAATGATTCGTTAGTAATATTATGCGAGTTCATAGCGTGCTTCCTGCATTTCTCGGGCATGCGGTTGCAGTGTAATCACTTTATCCGCATGATTAATTTCGTCTTTATCGTGTGTCACCCACAGCACGGCAATATTTTGCTCGCGCACATAACGGTGGATCATCTCATTAACGTTATGTTTATTACTTTCATCCAGTGCACTGGTGATTTCATCCAGCAATAATACCTTTGGCATAAATTGCAGGTTACGAATCAATGAGATGCGTTGTTTTTCACCACCAGATAGCTCGGCGATATTCTTTGTCAAAATGCTGTCCGGCAAAGCGAAGCGTTCGAGAAAATCGAGAAAAATGGCTGGGTCAGGCTGCTGGTTACGGATCTGCCAGGGAAAGATCAGATTATCGTATACCGTATCGCCAAACAGCGTCGGCGTCTGGGCGCAGTAAGATACTTGCTGGCGGTAGATTTCTGGCTTGAGTGTACTGACATCCTCACCTTCAAACAGCAACGTTCCGCTGGTTGGGCTGATTAATGAAGCAACAATTTTCAGCAGCGTACTTTTGCCACAACCGGAAGGGCCGGTAATTAACTTAAATTCGCCAGCACGTAGCGAAAAATTGATGTTATTAAGAATCTTCGTATCACCCGCCAGATATCCTACGTTTTGTAGCTGAAGCAAAGGACTATTTTCCTGCATCGCTGTTCCCTTTTTCTGATTTTTACTAAAAACAGTTTATCCTTCGCAGGAATAAGGGGGAACTCTCTTTCAGTAATCAGGTATAATTTGTTTAATCAAGCAGCAATTTTGCTGATTATGGACGGTACAACAGGAGGTTTTTCCGATGCTTATCTTTATCCCGATTCTCATTTTTGTCGCGCTGGTCATTGTTGGCGCGGGCGTCAAAATCGTGCCGCAGGGCTATCAGTGGACAGTAGAACGTTTTGGTCGCTATACCAAAACGTTACAGCCAGGGCTAAGTCTGGTGGTGCCGTTTATGGATCGCATTGGTCGCAAGATCAATATGATGGAGCAAGTGCTCGATATCCCTTCCCAGGAAGTTATCTCGAAAGATAACGCCAACGTTACCATCGACGCCGTGTGCTTTATTCAGGTGATTGATGCCCCGCGCGCGGCTTATGAAGTCAGCAATCTGGAGCTGGCGATCATCAACCTGACCATGACTAACATCCGTACCGTACTGGGTTCAATGGAACTTGACGAAATGCTCTCCCAGCGCGATAGCATCAACTCACGTTTGCTACGTATTGTCGATGAGGCTACCAACCCGTGGGGGATTAAAGTCACCCGTATTGAAATTCGCGACGTGCGCCCACCGGCAGAGCTTATCTCTTCAATGAACGCGCAGATGAAAGCTGAACGTACCAAACGCGCTTACATCCTTGAAGCGGAAGGGATCCGTCAGGCGGAAATCCTCAAAGCCGAAGGTGAAAAACAGTCGCAAATCCTGAAAGCGGAAGGTGAGCGTCAGTCGGCATTTTTACAGGCTGAAGCGCGTGAACGTTCCGCCGAAGCAGAAGCCCGTGCCACTAAAATGGTGTCGGAAGCCATCGCCTCTGGTGATATTCAGGCAGTGAACTACTTCGTCGCACAGAAATACACCGAAGCGTTACAGCAGATCGGTTCATCCAGTAACAGCAAAGTAGTGATGATGCCATTAGAGGCCAGCAGCCTGATGGGGTCGATTGCCGGGATTGCCGAGCTGGTGAAAGACAGCGCCAACAAACGGACTCAGCCATGATGGAGTTAATGGTCGTTCATCCACATATTTTCTGGCTCAGTCTCGGCGGGTTGCTGCTGGCTGCCGAAATGCTGGGCGGTAATGGTTATCTGTTGTGGAGCGGCGTGGCAGCGGTGATTACCGGCCTGGTGGTCTGGTTGCTGCCGCTGGGCTGGGAGTGGCAAGGGGTGATGTTTGCCGTCCTGACGCTGCTCGCCGCCTGGCTGTGGTGGAAATGGTTGTCGCGGCGGGTGCGCGAACAAAAGCACAGCGACAGTCATTTAAACCAGCGCGGGCAGCAGCTTATTGGCCGACGTTTTGTGCTGGAATCTCCGCTGGTCAACGGGCGCGGTCATATGCGCGTCGGTGACAGTTCATGGCCTGTCAGCGCCAGCGAGGATCTCGGCGCAGGTACGCATGTTGAGGTGATTGCGATAGAAGGGATAACGCTGATTATCCGTGCGGTCATCGCCTGATGCGACGCTGGCGCGTCTTATCATGCCTACAAAATATGCCCGAATCGTAGGCCAGATAAGGCGCTTGCGCCGCATCCGGCATATAGCCGAGTAGAGGCAAAATTACTCTTCCCGGCCTTTACCCATACTTTTTTGGTCTTCATCCGGATAATGTTTTTTTAGATATTCCAGGACGTTTTTATTGACCTTGTGTTGCGTATACACCCACCCTTTCCAGTAATCAGGCTGGTCCAGGTAAACTTCTGGCGGAATGGTGAAATCAGAAAGCGTTAACCATTCGGCTAATAGATCGGGGTTTCGTTTCTGGATTAACTGCAACAGCATAATCAGTGACATAGCTGAGGCAGGAGCCGTACTATCGCCACTTAAATATTTCCACACTGTTGACCGGTTCGAACGAAAAAGGATCGGTAGCAATGCCCGGTCCAGATTCATTTCATTAAAAATCTTCTCAAATTCATTCATTTAAATTTTCCTGCCTGGCGTAAACCTCTTAAAAATTGAGATTTATCAAAGAAACGCATTTTAGCACACATCAGGAACTGCTTCACGTTTAGTCCAGAAACAGAATTTATTTCGCTTATCAAAACAAGTCTTTACTCTTTTTTACATTAAAAGAGCACGAAATGTTTTCCTTTTTAATTTATAAAAGAAACATTTTTTGTTTCTTATTTGTGGTGTTTACGCTTACACCAGACAAAAATGTGCTTTACATCACACAAATGGCGGCGTAGATTTCGATTAAATTGCAACGTAGTTTATTTCTTAAAACAATATTATTTGTTTCTTATAGAAACATTAATGCGACTTATTTTGAACAAGAGAAAATGAATGAAAACTGTAAACGTAGCTTTACTGGCACTCATAATTTCAGCAACATCCAGCCCTGTTGTTTTAGCTGGTGATACCATTGAAGCGGCGGCAACAGAGCTTTCAGCCATTAACTCTGGCATGTCGCAATCGGAGATTGAGCAGAAGATTACCCGCTTTTTAGAACGCACCGACAACAGCCCCGCTGCATATACCTATTTGACTGAACATCACTACATCCCTTCTGAAACACCTGATACCACTCAGACTCCCCCTGTCCAGACAGATCCTGACGCAGGACAAAAAACCGTTGCCGCTACAGGTGATGTACAGACAACCGCCCGTTATCAGAGCATGATCAACGCCCGACAGTCTGCGGTAACTGATGCCCAGCAAACGCAAATTACAGAGCAACAGGCGCAGATCGTAGCCACACAAAAAACGCTCGCCGCGACTGGAGATACGCAAAATACTGCGCATTATCAGGAGATGATTAATGCCAGACTGGCGGCTCAAAATGAGGCTAATCAGCGCACTACCACGGAACAAGGGCAGAAAATGAATGCACTGACAACCGATGTGGCAGCACAACAGCAAAAAGAAAGGGCTCAATACGATAAACAAATGCAAAGTCTGGCGCAGAAGTCTGTCCAGGCACATGAGCAAATTGAAAGTCTGAGACAAGATTCCGCACAAACGCAGCAACAGTTAACCAACACCCAAAAACGGGTCGCAGATAACAGCCAACAAATTAACACGCTCAATAACCATTTCGATTCTCTGAAAAACGAAGTTGAGGACAATCGTAAAGAAGCCAATGCGGGAACTGCATCTGCCATCGCTATCGCTTCACAACCACAGGTGAAAACCGGTGACTTTATGATGGTGTCTGCAGGAGCGGGAACGTTCAACGGTGAATCTGCGGTGTCTGTCGGAACATCATTTAATGCTGGAATTCATACAGTAATTAAAGCGGGAGTCTCTGCGGATACACAATCTGATTTCGGCGCGGGTGTCGGCGTGGGGTATTCGTTCTAATTTTAATAGCAATTTCTTATTCGCAATTTTCCGTACATTATTTAAGGTTAACAATGATGAATAGCTCCATTAAATCGTTTTCCCTGCTGGCGGTTATATTACTGGCTGGCTGTAGTTCACCCACTTCCCGCATCGCAGATTGCCAAGCGCAGGGAGTCAGTCATGACACCTGTTATCTCGCAGAACAACAGCGTCAGGCGGCTATTTTAAGTGCATCAGAAGCACAGGCATTTAAAAATGCAGAAGCCGCACAACATGCCCAGGCCGCTAAAAAATCTATTTATAAAGGATTTGGCGTCACCTTCAGAATGAGCAGTAAGAACTTTGCTTATCTCAATGATTCATTATGTGCCATAGATGAAGATAATGCCGATGCCACGGTTTATCAGTCGGGTCTGTATAACGTCATTGTTTATCATCACACAGGAAAAGTAGCCTTAATGAAAGAAGGCCAGTTTGTGGGTTATTTAAAATGAAACTCACGCTTATACATATTATGATTATTGGCGCTTTTATCTTTGCATTCTTGCAAGTGGTATTATTAGCCTCCCTGGTTCACGCTGTGAATGTTAACAACGAAATCCAGGAAGGCTTATTTCAGTCGGGGCGCATTATGGTAGAAAGTTTGCAGCATATTCTGTCTGTGCAACCGGGGATTAACGGGTAAGAGCACCGCTTCCATTTATAGAGCAATAGTCACCCGCGTAATTTTCTGGCACAGTTCAGGGAACTGAAATTTTGGCTAAGGAGTAGCCATGCTTTTTCCCTGTCGAAAACCTGAAGTACGTCTGCTGAAAAATACCGCTGCGGGCGTCATTTTTTCGGTGAAGTCAGGTAAAGGATTTCTGCGTCAATGTGTGATTTACGATCCGCACCCTTATGGGCTTATCCGTTCGCTCTGCTGGCAGGATGTCCCGTTAATACGTTTCTGGTCCGAGGCTGGCTGCCCCACCTGTGCGGAATTTGTCTACAGCGGTTTTGCGGATGATGAACAGGGAGCCGCCCGGTTTTTGTCTGCTCTCGAAAACTGGAATCGCCCGTGGTCTGGCATGACGGACGCTTTTGCCGCGCTGACACCGCTGTTCTCATGCATGGCTGATGGCTATTATCTGCTCGAAGATCGTGAAATTTACCCGACGGATGGCAACGGGCATTTCTTTTGGGCGGCAACGGACCATAGCGCCAGTAATCCGGCGACCGTTGCCGTCTGGGATCCTGAATATTGCTATTTCAGTGACACCGCCCCCTGTTTTCTTCTACCCGGCCAGCCGCCATCACATTTTAATCCTGAGCGTGCGACGTTTTATCGCGATAAACCGGACGCCCGCGCTCTGGCCTGGTATCTCCCTGATTCCTATCTCTGCGTTCTGCTCGACGGGCACCATAAGGCCACTGCTGCCGCACTGGAAGGGCGACCGCTCAAAACACTGGTACTCAGCACGGCAACCCGTTTTAATGATGAGCAACAAACACTGGTATTTCCGGGCGGAGAATGTCTGCACAAAACAGAGCTACTGTGCCACGTTCCCAAACTCACTGAGTGGAAAACATTACCGCCCGGCGCATGGGAGAGTTTCGGCCCTGATAAGCACATCAGCCCATCCGAAACCTGGTCTGAAGAGTTGCAGCAGAGCGTCAGTCGGTACCCTTCACTGGATCAAGCCTGGCAAATTGTTGAGGCCGGGAATTTGAGCGAAACTCGTATTAAGAGCATGATCCAACAAGGTTTGGGGGAGGATGAAAAGGCTGATGTAATTTTGCAGGCACTGTTTTCCACACACTCGCCGCTTTTTATTGACTTTGCCCGATTCGTTATCAGCTATCCGGCATACGCCAGTTATCGCCCCCTCACCTTCCGGTTGATGGCGCAAAACCGAACGCCGCAAGCAGATGCTTTTTTTCTGGATTTTGCCATCAATGATGACGGCGAACGTCCGGAGTTGACGAAAATAATGGACGACTATTTTCGCAAGCGTTAATCACCCCGCCCGATGATGACAGCAGCCGGAGAGATTTTCGATAATCGGGCAGTCGGCGCTGTCATCACCGGGGCAGGCATTCGCCAGCGCCAGTAACTGGTTGCGCATGGATTGCAGCTCCTCAATGTGTCGTTCGATCTCCGCCACCTTCTCCAACGTGCGCCGTTTGACGTCGGCGCTATGCCGCTGCGGGTCGTTAAACAGATTCACCAGTTCGCCGCTCTCTTCCAGGTTAAAGCCCACCTGACGCGCCTGGCGCAGTAAGGTCAGTTCGTTGAGATGCTGCTGCGTGTAGGTTCGATAACCGTTTTCGCTGCGCATCGGCGGCGTCACCAGCCCCTTTTCTTCATAGAAGCGAATGGCTTTGCTGGTCAGGCCGGTAATTTTTGCTACATCGCTAATGTTCATCGTTCGCGCAACGCCTCCTGTGCTTTGTTAAAGGGTTTCAACAGATAATCCAGCACGCTTTTTTTGCCGGTGCGGATATCGACCGTCGCCACCATGCCGGGAAATATCGGAAACTGCTGTTTATGTTTATTTTCCAGATGGTTGCTGAAAGTGCGAATGTACACCCGATAGTAATAAACATCGCGCCGCACTTCATCCTGCACGGTGTCCGGTGAAATCACCGCCACTTCCCCTGGCAGGCCGCCGTAGATGGAATAATCGTAAGCGGTTATTTTCACCAGCGATTTTTGCCCCGGATGGATAAACGCCACATCGCGGGGGGAGATTTTTGCCTCGATCAGCAGTTGCTCATCCAGCGGCACGATGGTCATCAGTTTACCACCGGGGGCGATGACGCCGCCAACCGTGGTGACGTCAATGTCCTGAACAATGCCTCGCACCGGCGCAGTAAAGTTGAGCCGCGTGAGAGAATCTTCCCGCCCGCGGATCACCGAACGCTGGGTTTCCACTTCCGCATTGGCTTTCGCTAACTCTTCGCGCGCCTGAACGTAGTATTGCGTGCGCACGTCGCTAAGTTTGTTTTCCAGTTCATTGGCCTGACGTTGCAGGCGCAGCACTTCGACGCTGCTCGCCGCCCCCTGTTTTACCAGCGGCTGGGTCATCGCCAGTTCGCGGTTGACCAGGCTAATCCCCTGCGTCAGCCCGGTGGTGGCTTTGTTCAGCCCATCGCGGCGAGTGTTATATAACGCCGTTTCCGACTCGATAAGTTCGGGGAATTTATTCAGTTCGTCAGGGAAGACCAGCGGTTTATTGCTCACTTCCGCCCGCAGCCGCGCCGAGGTTGCCAGCGCCGCGTACAGCCGCGACATCGCTTCCTGGACGTCGGATTCCGTTTTGGTGCGGTTAAGCTGTGCCAGCGGCTGCCCCTGTTCGACAATATCGCCAACCTTCACGTCGAGATGATACAAAATCCCGCCTTCCAGAGACTGCACCACCTGTTCGCGTCCAGAAGGTTCTACCGTGCCGCTGCCGGTGGTGACTTCATCAAGCTGGAAGTACCACGCCCAGCCGAGAAAACAGAGCAGCATCACAGCGGTAACGCGCACCGCCAGCGCCGAACGTGGCAGGCGGGGTTCAGTCAGGCCACGGTTGTATTGCAGTTGTCCGTTCATGCGGCAGACCCCTTATTCTTCTCCTGCAACACCACGCGTCGCGTCGTGGGTTCGCCCTGTTCACGCAAAATGGTCTCTTTCGCGCCGTCCATCACAATGCGCCCCTGATCCATCACAATTATCCTGTCCACCAGTTGCAGCATTGCCGTGCGGTGAGTAGCGATGACCAGCGTGCGATGGCCAATCCACTGTTTTAGTTGTTCAATTAAATACGCTTCCGCCATTTCATCCAGCGAGGCACTGGGTTCATCGAGCAGCACGATATTGGGTTGAGAGATGAGGAGCCGCGCCAGCAGCAGCGTTTGTCGCTGACCACCAGAGAGGCCAAATCCCCCTTCCTGAATCATGTAGTTGAGGCCGTTTTTCTGCTTCTGCACAAAGGGCAGCGCCCCGCTGAGGGTTAATGCGCGTTCGATATCTTCATCGCTGGCTTCTGGCATCCCCATGGTGAGGTTTTCCCGCAGCGAACCGAAGAACAGTCGCCCGGTCTGGCTGAGCAGCCCCATGTCGCGGCGCAGATCCGCCGGATCAAGCTGCCCGATGCTGATGTTATCCAGCAACACCTGCCCTTGCTGGGCGATACGCATTCCGGCGAGCATTTGCAGTAGCGTGGATTTACCCGCTCCGTTGCGCCCGAGAATGGCGATTTTCTCTCCGGCCTGAATGTTGAGTTTGCCGATCGCCACATCGGCAATCTTCTCTTCTTCGTCGTAATAAAACACCGCGTTGCTAAACTGATAATTACCGTGCAGTACCGCTTTATGCACCAGTTTGCCGTGCTCCGGCTGATCCACCGGGCGCTTCATCAGTTCATCAAGGCCATTACGCGCCACTTTCGCCTGCTGCCAGCGCGAAAGCACGCCGGATATCTGCGACAGCGGCGCGATGGTGCGCGAAGCCAGAATCGTCGTCCCCACCAGCGCGCCGGTGGTCATGTCGCCGTTCATCACCATGAAGCAGCCCACCAACAGCACCACCACATAGACGATGGATTGCACTTCCTGCGTCCAGGTGAGCAGCAGCCCGGTGAGAAAACGTTGCTTCATACTGATGGACGAGGCCACGTCGTTGGTGTGATTCCACTGATTCTGGAAACGCTGTTCAGCACGCAGCAGTTTAATGTCTTCAATCGACTGCACGGCCTCGACAAGCGTAGCGTTGCGCACTGCCGATTCGCGCACCCCTTCGTTCGCCAGCCGCGCCAGCGGGCGTTGCACCAGCAGGCCGGGGATCACCAGCAACGGCAGCGCCAGCAAAACAACCAGCACCAGCCAGCCGCCGATCATCCACAGAATAAAAACAAACAGCAGGAAGAATGGCAGATCCGCTACCGCGCCAATGGTGGTGGAGGTGATCAGCTCCCGCACCGATTCCAGTTCGCGGATCTGTGAGATAAACGATCCGGTGGATTTCGATCGCACGTTATTTTTCAGCCGCAATGCGTGACCAAAAACGCGATCCGAAATCCGTAGATCCGCCCGCTTGCCGATCACATCCGAAAGATGTGTGCGCACCATACGCATACAGAACTCAAACAGGATCGCCATCATCACCCCGGCAAACAGCACCCATAGCGTCGGGTACGATTGCGCCGGAACCACCCGGTCGTAAACCTGCATCGAGAAAATCATCGCCGCCAGCGCCAGCACGTTCGCCACCAGTGAGGCCAGCATAATATCGCCGTAACGCCGCCAGTCTTTTAGCGAAAGATTCCAGAACCAGTTCGCCTGATACGGGCGAATGTAGTCATCCACCCGCGCATCGGGAATGGCGCTGAGCGGGCGCAGCAGCGCCAGTTCGACGATTTTATCTTCAATATCCGCAACATTTAGCGTGGTTTCCAGCCCTTCGTCACCGCTGAACTGAACGCTGATATTGTCGTGGTTATCGCGGCGAGTGATCACGCCAATCTGTTGATTATCAAACACCGCAATCAGCGGCAGCCGCCACGGGTTAAGCGAGTCGGCGGAAAATTCCACCAGCCGTAGCCCCATCCCCAACTGCCGCGCCATATCAGTGAGTAACTCCTCCCGTTTGCTGTCGCGCTCCCAGTTGACGGTCGCGCGCACATTCTCCTGGGAAAAATCGAGGCGGTAATAGCGCGCCACGGCGATCATCGCCTCCAGCCAGGCTTCCACGGACTGGGCATTTTTTTTCATTCTCTACACCACCATCAACTGATGATTCGCCAGTAAGGTGGCGAGGTCGGTATGCACGCCCGTCAGCGTGACCACGTTAGTTGTCGCAAAGCCGCCGCCCGTGCCGTCACGGTCGATCTGCACGATGGTGTCGCTGCCGCTCTGGGTGACTTTGACAAAATCACCGATGTTTCCGGCCTGGGCATCCAGCGTTGCCACACCGTTGACATAGCTGGCTTTGCCGTTTCCGGTGTAGCCGCTGCCCTGTAACAGTTCACGAATATCAATGCGATCGGTGTCGGCGGTGCCTTCCCAGGTGCCTACCGTAAAGCCATTCGCCACGTCCGAACCGTTGCCGCCGGTGGCGTCACTGGCGCTGAGCAGTTTATAGAGCAAGGTGTCATGGCCGCCGTTGCCGATGTTGAGCGTGTCGTTGCCGCCGCGCCCTTCCAGTTGGTTATCGCCGCTGCTGCCGGTCAGAGTGTCATTAAAATTCGAGCCGGAAATCCCTTCGATATTGGTAAATGTCGAGGTATTAAAACCGGTGGCCTGTGCGGTGGTAACGCTTAAGTTAGCGGTGACGCCCACCGTTGAGAGACGGAAATCGACCACGTCCATGCCGCCGTTCGCCAGCCAGGTTCCTGTGCCGGAACTGTACACCCAGCCGCCGGAACCGTCGTAGGTGTCGGTGCCTGCGGTGGCGAAGAAGGTGTCGTTATAGCCAGTGCCGACAAACTTGCCGTTGTTGCTCGCCGTACCCGCTTCAGCACTGAGGTCGTAAGCGTGAGTAGCATCGGTGGCCTGTAAGCCGCCCCAGCTGGTATTCACCGTCTGGTCGATATTGCTGGCGGTAGTGCCGGTGGATTTGATCAGCACCGCGTTGTAGGTTTCTCCCGCGTTAAGTCCGTAGAAGTTGACCAGCGCCGAGGTGTCGTTAACGCCCATTCCCGACTGCGGGTTGATGATTTGTGTCGCCACCAGCACACCCGCCGAGTTGTACAGCTTCACGGTATTGCCGTAATAGATGTTAATACCGTTGGGATCGGTGATACGCAGGTGCAGCGAGGTGCCGTAGCTCACCGTGTTAGTGTTACGGATCAGGAACACGCTGCCCGACTGTTTGGTTACCAGCACATCCACCGCGCCGTCCCAGTCGTAGTCCATTGCCGCCACGCCGCTGGTGGTGCCGCTCTGGCTGCCACCGAGTGCCGATTGTGTCCAGTTACTGGCGCTGCTGACGTTAGTATAAAGATACGACTGTCCGGTCTGGGCGATACGGGCGATGTCCATTAACCCGTCATGATCCCAGTCGACGGCCAGGCTGAATTGACTGGCGTAGGTGGTTGCCGTCGCGCCGACCGCCACCGGGCTACCCAGCACGCCGTTGGTGTTGAATAACAGCGAGCCGTAGTTAGCTCTTCCCTGGCTGGCGGGCAGGAAGAGATCCATATCGCCGTCACCATCGAAATCGGCCCATGTCATGGAAACGGATGTCGAGTTCCCCCCCGAGCCGGGACTACTGAGGAAAGTATTGACGGTGTTTTGTCCCCAGACGAAGGTGCCATTGCCCTGACTTATCAACGATGAGAGGGTGAAGTTGTTGTTCAGGTTGAAAGTGTGCTGAACCAGATCAATTCTGCCGTCATTATTGAGATCGACACCGGAACCTTCGTTGAGTGACAGATAACCGGTTACCGCCCCACCGACCGTAGCACTCCCCCCGTTATTAGCGGTGGTGGAGTTGCCTGTCAGGGTGCCGGCGTTGTTCCACAGGAAGGTATTAGAGTCCGGTCCACCGGCGTCGCCAATCCAGAAATCAAGATAACCGTCGCCCTCTTTATCGAACGCCACAATCGAGCCATACCACGTCAGGGTGCCAACGTTCACCTGGATGGCGCTGGAAAACGTACCATCGCCGTTATTGGTAAAGCCGTTGATATACCCCGTGCCGTAGTCATCGCGAGTAATAAACAGATCGCCCGTACCGTTACGGTTGTAATCGGCGATGGAGCTGGTGGCATAGTTGTTGCCACTTTGCACCAGCGTCAGGGCGGTTTTCGACCAGGTGAGCGGATCGGTGGATTGCATAATTTGCTGGTTGGCCAGCACTGTCCACATCCCGTGTGTGTCGAGGCCGTAGGTCAGCCCCCATGCGGTGGATTTGCTGGCGGTGGTCCAGGTCGGTGTGTAATCAATCGCTGCGTTAACCGTTACCGTGCCAGTGCTGACGTTGGCAGTGTTGCCGTTACCCGCCGAGCTTTTCACCTGCGCGGTGACGTTATAGGCGGTCGCAGACGCCGCCAGCGCGTCGGTATCCGGCAGTTGCACATACCAGGTGTTGTGCGCCGGATCGACCACCACCGCACCGCCCGGCTGCGAGGTGTAGGTTTTGCCGTTGATCACCACTTCAACATACTGCCCGCTGGCGAGTGCCGCGGTGAGTACGCCGCTGATAATCGGCGTGGTATCGCGCGTAGTTTGATTGGTGATTTGCGCAAGCGTCGTCGGAATTGAGGTATCGACCGTCAGAACAAAATCGCTGGAGGAGGTGATATTCCCCGCCAGATCCACCACACGCGCACTGTAGGTATAGGCACCGCTGACCAGACCACTGTCGCTGTAAGTCCAGTTCAGCGCGCCGACCATCGTTACCGCACCTAACAGCAGACCGTTACGGTAGAGGTAAACTACTTCACCGCTGGCAAGCGGCGCAGAGAGCACGCCAATGAGCAACGGCGTGGTGTCGTCGGTGGCCTGCGAATTGCTAAACGTCCCCTGCCGCTGCCCGACATCATCGGTATACGACACAATGGTCGGCGTGGCGGTGGGGTTAATCGTATCGACCACCACCGTTTTCGATACCACCGGGCCTGTATTTCCCGCCAGATCCAGCACCCGTACCTGATAAACGTAGCTGCCGTCGGTCAGCGTGCGGCTGTCAGTGTAAGTCCACTGCGTACCGTTGGTGGTGAGCGTGGTCCAGGTCGCGCCGCCATCGAGGCTAATCTGCGCCACTTCGCCGCTGGCAAGCCCCGCCCCCAGCGAACCGGTCAGCGTGAGCGTGGTATCGCTGGTGATAAAGTCGGTGGCCGAACTCCCCGTATCGGTGCTGATGCTGGCGATGGTGAGCACCTGCGCCGGGTTAACGGTGTCAATCTGCGCCGACTGGCTGCCGGTTGCGCCAACGTTGCCCGCTAAATCAACCACCCGCACCTGCCAGGTGGTGGTGCCGTTGGTCAGCGTACGCCCGTCCACATATGTCCAGTTCAGACCGTCTGCGGCAACGGTCACGTTCACCCAGGTTGCGCCGTTGTCGGTACTGATTTGCGCGAACTCATTAGCGCCGAGCGCCGCGCCCAGCACGCCGCGCACGGTAAGCGTGGTGTCGCTGGTAATAAAATCGCTGCTGCTGGCTCCGGTGTCATCGCTGATACCGGTAATAGTGATGCTTTTCGCCGCTTCCGGGCCGGTAGTGTCGACCACCACATTTTGCGTCGCGGTCTGCCCGACATTCCCCGCCAGATCCACCACCCGCACCGTGTAGTTCCATGTGCCGTCGGTGAGCGTGCGACCATCGGCATAGCTCCAGCTGGTGCCGTTAACGGTTAAAGTGGCCCAGGTAACGCCACCATCAAGGCTGATTTGCGCCCGTTCATCTGCCGCCAGCGCCGCGCCGAGCGTCCCGCGCACGGTCAGCGTAGTGTCACGGGTGACAAAATCGCTGCTGCTTAAACCGGTGTCATCGCTGATGCCCGCAATGGTGATGGTTTTGCTCGCCAGCGGCGCGGTGGTGTCCACGGTGACTATCTGGCTGGCGGTCGCGCCGATATTTCCGGCGGTGTCGATCACCCGTACCTGATAGTTGTAGTTACCGTCGGTCAGCGTGCGCCCGTCAAGATAAGTCCAGGTTAATCCATTTACCGCCAGATTCTGCCAGGTGGTGCCGCCATCGATACTGATTTGCGCGGACTCACCAGCAGAGAGCGCCGCGCCGAGCGTACCACTCACCGCAAGCGTCGTGTCGCTGGTGACAAAATCATTAGTAATCAGACCTGTATCGGTGGTGATCGCGCTAATGGTGATGGTTTTCACCGCGGGATCTGGCGCAGTAGTGTCGATCACCACATTCTGGCTATCAGTCGCCCCGACGTTGCCCGCCGTATCAATCACCCGCACCTGATAGAGATAGTTACCATCGGTCAGCGTGCGGCTGTCGTTATAGCGCCAGGTCGTGCCAGTAACGGTAAGCGTGCTCCAGGTTACACCGCCGTCGATACTGATTTGCGCCGTCTCGTTACTGGCAAGCGCGGCGGTGAGTGAGCCGTTGACCACCACCGGGCTGACGCTGGTGATAAAGTCGCTGGCGCTAAGGCCAGTGTCGGCTTGCAGGGAATCAATATTAATGCCCATCGCCGGGGCGCTGAGATCGACGGTAATGGTGTGATTGCTGCTACCGATGTTGCCAATGGCGTTGCTCACCGAAGCGTTAATCACATAGGCATTGCCGTCCGCCAGCGCGGTGACATCGGCGCTGCCGAGGGTGTAGCTCCAGCTACCGCCGGTCTGCACCGTAGTGGTGTAGGTTTTACCGTTTAAGGTCAGAGTCAGCGTCTGCCCGACTGGGGCGGTGGTGGTGCCGCTGATCACCAAAGACGCGCCGTGTTCCGCCGCGTTCACTACATCATCGCCCGCAAAGGTGTTGATGGTGACGGTTGGCACGTCGCCATTGAGGGTCACGCCACGGCTGGCGCTGCCGGCGTTTCCGGCCTGATCGCTGACCGTCGCGCTGATGGTGTAGCTGCCGTCGCTTAATCCGGAAAACTGCTGCGCCGGAATAAATACCGACCAGCTTCCGCCGCTGCCAACCGTTGCGGTCCAGGTTTGCCCGTTAAAGGTAACAGTGATCGTCTGACCCACTTCGGCGGTGGTGGTGCCGCTGATGGTCTGCCCGGCAAGCTGCTCGGCGTTGTTGATAATATCGTCACCCGCCACGGTGGCGATGGTGACCGTTGGCGCAACGGTATCGACGGTCAGGGCGTGCGTGGTTTGACCGGGGTTACCGGCGCGATCGTTCACGCTGGCGGTAATGTTCTGCGCGCCCTGCCCCAGCGCTGCCAGATCCGCCGCAGGCACGTTCAGCGCCCAGGTGCCATTGGCGGCTACCGTGGCGGTATAGGTTTTGCCACCAAAGGTGACAGTGACCGTCTGCCCCACTTCCGCGCTGGTCGAGCCATTAAGGGTTAACGGCTGCTGCTGTTCGGCGGCGTTGAGTCGATCGTCCGTCGAAACGGTGTTGATGCTGATAACCGGCGCAGTGAGATCTACCGCCACGCTGCGTGAGGCCGTGGCGCTGTTTCCTGCGCTGTCCTGGGCGGAGGCGCTAACCGTGTAGCTGGTGCCATCCGCAAGTACCGCGACGTCTGCCGCCGACACATTCACGCTCCAGCTCCCGTTGTTCTGAATGGTGGCGCTGTAGCCTTTACCATTAAGTAACACGGTCACCACCGTACCTGCGGCAAAGTTCGTTCCGGTGCCGCTCAGGGTCAGCGCACTGCCTGCTTCGGCGGCGTTAATAATATTATCGCCACTGATGGTGCTGACTGAGAGCGACACCACCGCCGTATTGACCTGCACGTTGTGCGTCTGCGTGCTGCTGTTGCCTGCGCTGTCGGTGATGGTGGCGCTGATGATCACCGTGCCGTCTGCAAGGCCGGAAACCACGTTGGCTGGCACGCCAACGCTCCAGTTGCCGCTGGCATCGGTGCTGGTGACATACTGCTGCCCGGCGATGGTCACCACCAGGCGATCACCCGCCACCGCGCCCGTGGCGGTGCCGCTGATAATCTGCGCCTGAGCGTGTTCGACGTTATTAATCACATCATCACCCGCCACGGTGTTGAAGCTGATGACGGGCGCGGTGGTATCGACGGTGACGCCTTTGCTGGCGCTGCCAGGGTTACCCGCCAGATCGCTGACCGTAGCGGTCAGGGTGTAGCCGTTATTGGCAAGTGCGGTTAAGTCACTGGCAGGCAGCGTTAAGCTCCAGCTGCCGTCTGCCTGCACCGTGGTCTGGTAGTTAGTGCCGTTTAGCGTGACGGTGAGCGTTTGCCCGGTTTCCGCCGTGCTGGTGCCGGAAACCGTCACGCCCGCCGCCGCTTCGCTGGCGTTGATGATGTTATCGCTGGCAATGGTGTTGATGGTCACCGTTGGCGCGGCGCTATCGACGCTGTATTCATGCGTTGTCGTGGCGCTGTTGCCGTTGACGTTAGTCACCCGCACCTGGGCGCTGGCATCGCCGTCACGCAGAGCCGCCAAATCCGCAGTCGGAACGGTGGTGCTCCAGCTACCGTTTGCCGCCACCGTGGTGGTGTAAGTTTTGCCGCCAAAAGTAAGGGTAACGGTTTGCCCCGCTTCGACGCCGGATGTGCTACCGGAGAGCGTTAGCGCCGCACCTTTTTCAGTGGCATTAATCACATCATCGCTGGTGATGCTGTTCATGCTGATAGCGACGGTAGTGAGATCAACGGTCAGCGGATGGGTAATGCTGGTTTGCGTTCCGGCACTGTTCGCGCCGCTAACGCTAATATTCAGCGTTCCCGCAGGCCAGTTACTGACATCCGCCGCCGGAATGCCGACGCTCCAGGTGCCGTTCGCCAACACCGTGGCGGCATAAGTTTGGTTATTTATCACCACGGTCAACGCCGTCCCTGGCGCAAAGCCGGAGCTGCTCCCGGTAATCACCTGCGCCTGAGCGTGTTCGATGATATTGACCACATCATCGCCCGCGACGGTATCTACCCGCAGACCGGGCAGACTGGCATCGATGGTGATATCACGCGTGCTGCTGCCGGTATTGCCAACGGCGTTGGTCACCGAGGCATTAACCGTTAATTCACCGTTACCTAACGCCTGCCAGTCGGCGGCAGGTACGCTCACATTCCAGCTTAAATCAGCCTGCACGGTGGCGGTGTAAGTTTTACCGCCCAGTTCAACGGTGACGGTGCTGCCCGCCGCCGCCCCGGTTACCTGGCCGCTGATGGTTTGCGCGCTGCCCGCCTCTGAAGCGTTGATAATATCGTCCGTCGCCACCGGATTGATGGTGACGCCCGGCAGCGCGGTATTGACCTGTACGTTATGGCTGGCGGTGCTGCTGTTGCCCTGAGCGTTGGTAACGCTCGCCGTGACGCTGTAGGTGGCTTCGCCAAGCGCACTGACCGCCGAGGCAGGCACGGTGACGCTCCAGTTGCCGGAGGCATCGGTGGTGGCGCCGTAGTTTTGTCCGTTCAGGGTGACGGTGATCGCCGTGCCCGCAGGCTGATCGCTGGTGCCGGAAAGCGCCAGATTCGATCCTTTTTCCGTCGTGTTGATCACGTCATCGCCCGCGATGGTGTTGATGCTAATCGCTGGCGCGGTGAGGTTAACGGTGACGGTTCGGCTGGCGTCGTCGCTGTTGCCCGCCCGATCGCTGACGCTGGCGGTGATGGTCTGTGCGCCGCTACTGAGTGCCGTAACATCCGCCGCCGGTACGCCGACGCTCCAGTTGCCGGAGGCATCCAGCGTCGTGGTGTAGGTTTTGCCATTGAGCACAACGCTCACCACATCGCCCGCTTCCCCGCCCGTACTGGTACCGGAGATCACCAACGCCTGGGCGTGTTCGGCGTCGTTAAGGATGTCATCGCCCGCCACGGTGTTAATGGTGAGAACCGGCGCGGTGGTGTCTATCGCCAGATTATGGCTGGCGCTGCCGGGGTTGCCCGCTTTGTCGTTGACCGTGGCGCTGATGGTGTAATTGCTTGCAGTCAGAGCGCCCAGGGCTGAAGTGGGAACGCTGACGCTCCAGCTACCGTCCGCCTGTACATTGCCGGTGTAGGTTGCGCCGTTAAGAGTGACGGTGACCGTCTGCCCGGTTTCGGCGGTGCTGGTGCCGCTGATGGTGAGCGGGTTTCCCGCCTCCGTGGCGTTAAGAATATCGTCGCTGGCGATGATGTTAATGGTGAGCGTCGGTGCGCTGGCGTCAATGCTGTACGCATGAGTTGCCGACGCGCTGTTGCCGCTCGCACTGCTGACACTGGCCTGCACGGTCGCCGCGCCGTCTGGCAGGCTTGCCAAATCCGCCGCCGGAACGTTTACGCTCCAGCTTCCGTTGGCGGCGACGCTGGCGGTGTAGGTTTTGCCGCCAAAAGTGACGGTAACGGTTTGCCCACTTTCAATTCCGCTGGTGCTGCCAGAAAGGGTCAGATTAGTGCCTTTTTCGGCGGCGTTAATCACGTCGTCGCTGGCAACGGTGTTGATGCTGATTGCCACCGCCGTTAAATCGACGGTGAACGGATGGCTGACGCTGACCGGGTTTCCGGCGCTGCTCTGGCCTGTCACTTCAACGGTTAACGGCCCCGCAGGCCATGCGCTGACGTTTGCCGCCGGAATGCCGACGCTCCAGCTCCCGTCTGCCTGTACCGTGGCAGAATAAGCCACACTGTTGATGGTAACCGTCAGCACAGCACCTGCATTCAGGCCACTACTGCCACCAGTGATCACCAGTGCCTGACCATGCTCGATGCTGTTGACGATATCATCGCCCGCCACGGTATCCACGCGCAGCCCCGGCAGGTTGGCATCAATGGTGATATCCCGCGTGCCGCTACCGGTGTTGCCATTCGCGTTGGTGACCGAGGCGGTAATGATCAAATCACCATTTCCCAACGCCTGGAGATCGGCTGCCGGAACGGTGACGTTCCAGCTTAAGTTGCCCTGTACCGTAGCGGTGTAAGTGTTGCCGCCCAGCGTCACGGTGACTGTATCGCCTGCGGCGGCGCGGGTCACCACCCCGCTGATGGTTTGATCGCCCCCGGCTTCGGCGGCGTTGATAATATCGTCGCCTGCCACGGGGTTGATGGTGACGCCCGGCAGGCCGCTATCGACCAGTAAATTCGCCTGGCTGCTGGCGGTGTTGCCCGCCGCACTGGTGGCACTGGCGCTGACGGTATAGTTGGCCTGGCCTAATGCCGCCAGATCGCTGACAGGCACGGTTAAGGTCCAGTTGCCTGCTGCGTCGGTGGTGGCGCTGTAATTGTGACCGTTGAGCGTGACGGTAACCTGTGCGCCTGTCGCCAGCCCCGTACTGCTACCGCTAATGGTCAACGGCTGGCCTTTTTCATCGGCGTTCAGGACGTTATCGCTGCTGATGGCGTTAAAGGTAATGGTCGGCAGCCCGGTATTGACCATCACCTGATGGGTGGCGCTGCCGCTGTTTCCGGCGGCGTCAGTGACGCTGGCGTTAATGGTCACCGTGCCGTTTGCCAGTGCCGAGACAACGCTTGCCGGGACACCGACGCTCCAGTTGCCGCTGGCATCCAGCACCGTGGTGAAGATGCTGCTGCCGATAGTCACCGTGACGGTACTACCGGTTGCCGCGCCAGTGGCGGAACCGCTAATGATCTGCGCCTGGGCGTGTTCCGTCGCGTTGATCACATCATCGCCTGCCACCGTGTTGATGGTGACGACCGGAACGGAAGTATCCACCGTCAGGTTGTGATTAGCTGAAGACGGGTTTCCGGCTTTGTCGCTCACCGCCGCGCTGACGGTGTAGTTGCTGGCGGTTAGGGCGCTTAAGTCGGCTGGCGGTACGCTGATACTCCAGCTGCCGTCCGTTTGTACCGTGCCAGTATAGTTTGCGCCATTGAGCGTGACGGTCACCGTCTGCCCGGCTTCCGCCGTGCTGCTGCCGGTGATGGTCAGCGCCGCACCCGCTTCGGCGGCGTTAAGAATATCGTCGCCCGCAATGGTGTTAATGGTCACCGTTGGCGCGGTGGCATCGACGCTGTAAGCGTGGGTAGTGGTGGCACTGTTGCCGTTAACGTTGCTGACGCTGGCCTGCGCGCTGGCATCACCATCACGCAGGGCTGCCATATCCGCCGCCGGAACCGTGGTGCTCCAGGAACCATTCGCCGCGACGCTTGCCGTGTAGGTTTTGCCGCCAAAGGTCACGGTGACCGTTTGTCCGGCTTCGACGCCGGAAGTGCTGCCGGAGAGCGTTAACGCCGCGCCTTTCTCAGCGGCGTTAATCACATCATCGGCGGTAATGGCGTTGATGCTGACCGCCACCGCCGAGAGATCGACAGTCACCGGATGCGTAACGCTGACCGGGTTTCCGGCTGTAGTGCTGCCGCTCGCCGTAATCGTCAGCGCCCCCGCAGGCCAGGCGCTGACATCCACCGCCGGAACGCCGACGCTCCAGGTGCCATCCGCCAGCACTGCCGCAACATAGGTTTGCCCGTTAATGGTCAGCGTGACATTGCTGCCCACCGCCAGCCCAGAGCTGCTGCCGGTAATCACCAGCGCCTGACCGTGCTCGATAATGTTGACCACATCATCGCCCGCCACGGTATCGACCCGCAGACCGGGGAGATTCGCGTCTATGGTGATTTCGCGCGTGCCGTTACCGGTATTGCCTACGCTGTTCGTTACCGAAGCCGAAATGGTCAGCTCTCCGTTGCCCAACGCCTGTAACGCCGAAGCCGGAACATCGACACTCCAGCTTAAGTCTGCCTGTACCGTAGCGGTGTAAGTCGCCCCGCCTAGCGTCACAGTCACCGTGTCGCCCGCCGCGGCCCTCGTGACCTGCCCGCTGATAGTTTGAGTTGCCCCCGCTTCGGCGGCGTTAATAATATCGTCCGTTGCCACAACGTTAATGGTGACGCCCGGTAGCGCGGTATTAACCTGCACGTTATGGCTGGCGGAACCGCTATTGCCATCAACATCGGTTGCGGCGGCAGTCACCGTATAAGTCGCTTCACCGAGCGTACCAACCGCAGACGCCTGAACAGTCACGCTCCAGTTCCCGGAAGCATCGGCAGTGGTGGTGTAATTTTGCCCGTTGAGCGTAACAGTTACCTGCGTGCCCGCAGGCTGGTTGCTGGTGCCGGAAATCGCCAGATCCGCGCCTTTCTCCGTGGCGTTGATGATGTCATCGACGGCGATGGTGTTAATGGCGAGTATCGGTGCACCGAGCGCCACGCTGACAGTGTGCGAGGCCGTGCCGCTGTTGCCTGCGGAGTCGGTGACCGTGGCGGTAATGGTTACATCACCCTGCGCCAGTGCGGAAATCACGCTGGCAGGCACACCGATGCTCCAGTTGCCGTTGGCGTCCAGCACGGTGGTGTAGGTGGTCGTGCCAATCGTCACGGAAACCGTGTTACCCGTCGTCGCGCCCGTTGCCGAGCCGCTGATAATCTGCGCCTGAGCATGTTCCGTGGCGTTAATGATGTCATCGCCCGCTACCGTGTTAATGGTGACGACCGGAGCGGCAAGATCCACCGTCAGGTTATGCGTTGCCGAGGTTGGGTTGCCCGCTTTGTCGCTGACCGCCGCGCTCACCGTATAGGGGCTGGCGGTAAGGTCGGCTAAATCGCCAGTTGGTACGCTGACGCTCCAGCTCCCGTCTGCCTGCACGTTGCCGCTGTAATTGACGCCGTTTAGCGTCACGGTCACTGTCTGCCCGGCTTCTGCGGTGCTGGTGCCGCTGATGGTCAGCGCCGATCCCGCTTCGGCGGCATTAAGAATATCGTCGCTGGCGATGGTGTTGATAGTAACGGAGGGCGCGGTGGCATCGACGCTATAAACATGCGTTGCCTGGGCGTTGTTACCCGCGACGTTGCTGACGCTGGCCTGGATGTTTGCTGCGCCATCCGGCAAGGTTGCGAGATCGGCTGCTGGGATCGTCAGCCCCCAGGTATTATCCGCGGCAACCGTGGTGGTGTAGCTTTTGCCACCGAAAATAACGGTAATAGTCTGCCCCGCTTCCACATCTGAGGTGGTGCCGGAAAGCTGCAAATCAGTGCCTTTCTCGGCGGCGTTTATCACATCGTCAGTGGAAAGGGTGTTGATGGTAATCGCCACGGCCGCAAGATCGACGGTGACCGGATGAGTAATGCTGGTTGTGGTTCCTGCGGTATTGGTGCCAGAGACGGCAATATTGACCGTCCCCGCAGGCCAGTTTGTGACATCTGCCGCCGGAACGCCGACGCTCCAGGTGCCATCGGCGAGTACCGTTGCGCCGTAGGTGACGCTATTGATAACCACCGTCAACGCCGCGCCCGCCGCCAGTCCGGTACTACTGCCGGTGACCACCAGTGCCTGAGTGTGCTCAATGCTGTTAATCACATCATCGCCTGCCACGGTATCAACCCGCAGACCTGGCAAGTTGGCATCTATCACGATATCGTGCGTCGCGGTGCCGATATTATTTGCGGAATTGGTCACCGAGGCGCTGATGGTCAGTTCACCGTTACCCAGCGCCTGCAAATCTGCCGCAGGCACGCTGACGCTCCAGCTTAAATCTGGCTGTACAGTGGTGGTGTATTGATTACCGCCGAGCGTGACAGTGACCGTATCTCCTGCTGCTGCCGTCCCCGTAACCAGACCGCTGAGGGTCTGGTTAACGGCGATTTCAGCGGCGTTGATAATGTCATCACCCGCCACAGTATTAATGATTACCCCTGGCAGGAGCGATTCGACATTCACCGTATGGGTAGTACTACCGCTGTTACCCGCGCTGTCGGTGGCGCTGGCGCTAATCGAATAAACCGCCTCGCCCAGTGCGCCGACCGCCGAAGCCGGCACGGTAACGCTCCAGTTGCCGGAGCCGTCGGTGGTGGCGCTGTACGCCAGGCCGTTCAACATCACAGTGACCGTAGTGCCTGCCACCAGGCCGCTGGAGACGCCGCTGATGATCAGATCCTGGGTTTTCTCCGCATTATTAATAATGTCATCACCGGAGACAGTGTTAATGGTCAGCGTCGGGCCACTGAGATCAACGGTCACATCGTGAGTCGTGCTGTCGCTGTTGCCCGCGCGATCGCTCAGGCTGGCGGTGATGGTCTGGCTACCGGTTGCCAGTGCCGTGACATCCGCCGCCGGAATACCCACACTCCAGTTACCGGAGGCGTCCAGCGTTGTGGTGTAGTTTTTACCGTTCAGCGTGACGGTCACCACATCGCCTGCCGCCGCGCCCGTACTGGTTCCGCTCACCACCAGCGCCTGCCCGTGTTCGATGGCGTTGATAATGTCATCGCCCGCGACGGTGTTAATGGTGAGATCCGGCGCGGTAACGTCCACCGCCAGTGCATGATCCGCGCTTGCCGGGTTGCCCGCTTTGTCGCTCACCGTGGCGGTCACGGTATAACTGCTGGCGGTTAATCCGCTTAAATTTGTCGCCGGAACGTTCACACTCCAGGTACCATCGGCCTGGACGGTAGTCTGGTACGTGTTGTTATTGAGCGTGACAGTCAGCGTCTGCCCGGCCTGCGCCGTGGTGGTGCCGCTGATGGTTATCCCCGCGCCCGCTTCACTCACGTTGAGAATATCGTCGCTGGCGATGGTGTTGATGGTCACAAGCGGCGCGGTGGCATCGACGCTGTACGCGCGATCGGCCTGGGCGCTGTTGCCGTTAATGTTGCTGACACTCGCCTGCACGTTGCCCGCGCCGTCCGGCAACGCAGCGAGATCGGCAGGCGGCACATTCACCGTCCAGCTACCGTTGGCTTCCACAGTGGTGGTGTAATTTTTGCCGCCAAAGGTGACGGTCACCGTCTGCCCGGCTTCTACACCGCTGGTACTGCCGCTCACCACCAGCGTTTCGCCTTTTTCGACGGCATTGATCACATCATCGCCGGAGAGAGTGTTAATGGTTATGGCGACCGCTGCCAGATCGACGGTAACCGGATGGGTAATGGTGGAGGTTGTTCCGGCGCTGTTGGTGCCGCTTACCGTAATATCCACCGTACCCGCAGGCCAGTTGCTGACGTCTGCCGCCGGAACGCCGAGGTTCCATGTACCGTCAGCTAACACCGTGGCAGCGTAAGTGACGTTGTTAATCACGACCGTTAATGCCGTTCCTGCCGTCAGCCCGGTGCTGCTACCTGTTATCACCAGCGCCTGATTGTGCTCAATGCTGTTAATAACATCATCGCCCGCTACGGTATCGACCCGCAAACCAGGCAGATTGGCGTCGATCGTGATATCCCGCGAGCCGCTGCCGGTATTACCAACGACATTGGTGACCGAGACGTTAACTGTCAGGTCGCCGTTACCCAGCGCCTGAATATCCGCCGCTGGAACGCTGACACTCCAGCTTAAATTAGCCTGCACCGTGGCGGTGTAGGTGTTGCCGCCCAGCGTGACGGTAACCGTATCCCCCTGCGCTGCGCCCGTCACCTGGCCGCTGATGGTTTGCGCACTGCCCGCTTCGGCGGCATTAATAATGTCATCGGTTGCCACTGCGTTAATGGTAACGCCAGGTAAGGCGCTGTTGACCAGCACATTATGGCTGGCGGAATTACTGTTGCCCGCGCTATCGGTGACGTTCGCGGTTACTGTGTAGTTAGCTTCACCCAACGCGCTAACCGCTGACGCTGGCACCGTGGCGCTCCAGTTGCCACTGCTATCGGTGGTAGCGGTGTAATTTTGCCCGTTCAGCGTCACCGTTATTGTGGTGCCTGCGGGCTGATTACTGGTGCCGGTGATTTGCAGATCCGCGCCTTTTTCCGTGGCGTTAATCACATTATCCGTGGCAATAGTATTGATACCAATGGTTGGCGAGGTCAGATTCACAGTGACCGTGCGGCTGGCGTCATCGCTGTTGCCTGCCGCGTCGGTAATGGTGGCAGTGACGGTTTGCGGGCCGCTGCCCAGCTCGGTGACATCTGCCGCCGGAACGCCGACGCTCCAGTTACCGGAGGCATCCAGCGTCGTGGTGTAGGTTTTACTGTTTAACGTGACGGTGATGATATCGCCCGCTTCGCCGCCAGTGCTGGAACCCGAGATCACCAGCGCCTGCCCGTGTTCGGCGGCATTAATAATGTCATCGCCGGAGACGGTGTTGATGGTCAGCACGGGAACAGTGAGATCCACCGCCAGACCGTGGGTGGCGGTCGCCGAATTACCTGCTTTATCGCTTACCGAGGCGCTGATCGTGTACGGGCTGGCAGTCAGATTGCTGAGATCCGCCGTCGGCACGCTGACGCTCCAGCTTCCGTCCGCCTGAACGGTGCCGATGTAAGCCACACCATTAAGCGTGACGGTTACCGTTTGCCCCGCTTCGGCGGTGCTGGTGCCGCTGATGGTTAACGGATTGCCCGCCTCAGCGGCGTTAAGAATATCGTCGGTGGCAATAGTGTTAATGGCAAGCGTCGGTGCCGTGGCATCGACGCTATAGGCGTGGGTTGCCGAAGCCGTGTTGCCGTTAATATTGCTGACACTGGCCTGTACCGTGGCGTCGCCGTCACGTAACGCGCTGAGATCGGCGGCGGGTACGGTGGTTGTCCAGCTGCCATCGCCCGCTACGGTAGCGGTATAGGTTTTGCCGCCAAAGGTGACGGTGACGGTTTGCCCCGCTTCCACGCCGGAAGTGCTGCCGGAAAGGGTTAAATCGGCCCCTTTTTCAGCGGCGTTAATCACATCGTCGCCGGAAACGGTGTTAATGGAGATCGCCACCGCCGCCAGATCGACGGTGACCGGATGGGTGATGGTGACCGGGTTTCCTGCGCTACTGGCGCCTGAAACCGTGATATCCACCGTCCCCGCAGGCCAGTTGCCCACATCTGCTGCCGGAACGCCAACGCTCCATGTGCCATCGGCTAATACTGTCGCAGCGTAAGTGACCGTGTTAATCACCACCGTCAGCGCCGCGCCCGCCGCCAGCCCGCTGCTGCTACCGGTTATCACCAGTGCCTGACCGTGCTCGATGCTGTTAACCACATCATCGCCCGCCACGGTATCAACGCGCAGACCTGGCAGATTGGCATCTATCACAATATCGCGCGCACCGCTGCCGGTATTACCCACGCCGTTGGTTACCGAGGCATTAACCGTCAGGTCGCCATTACCAATAGCCTGAATATCCGCTGCCAGAACGTCCACGCTCCAGCTTAAATTGCCCCGCACAGTAGCGGTGTAGGTTTTCCCGCCAAGCGTCACGGTAACCGTATCGCCCGCCGCCGCGCCCGTCACCTGGCCGCTGATGGTCTGCGCCACGCCCGATTCCGCCGCGTTAATAATATCGTCGGTCGCCACCGGATTAATGGTGACACCCGGCAGCGCGGTATTCACCTCCACGTTATGGCTGGCGGAATTGCTGTTGCCCGCGCTGTCGGTGACGTTCGCCGTCACCGTGTAACTGGCTTCGCCCAGCGCACCGACGGCAGAGGCTGGCACCGTGGTGCTCCAGTTGCCTGCGGCGTCCGTCGTGGCGGAGTAATTTTGCCCGTTAAGCGTCATCGTAATTTTGGTGCCTGCGGGCTGATTACTGGTGCCGGAAATTTGCAGATCCGCGCCTTTTTCCGTGGCATTAATCACATCATCGCTGGCAATGGGGTTGATGCCAATGGTCGGCGCGGTAAGGTTAACGGTGACCGTGTGCGTCTCGTTGTCGCTGTTGCCAGCCACATCGGTAACGGTCGCCGTCACGGTTTGCGGGCCACTGCCCAGCGCAGAGACATCCGCAGCCGGAACGCCGACGCTCCAGTTGCCGGAAGCATCCAGCGTCGTGGTGTAGGTTTTACTGTTTAGCGTGACGGTGACGACATCGCCCGCTTCTCCGCCGGTGCTGGAACCGGAAATCACCAGCGCCTGCCCGTGTTCGGCGGCGTTAATAATATCATCGCCCGCAATGGTGTTAATGGTCAGTACCGGAACGGTGAGATCCACCGCCAGATTATGCGTGGTGCTCGCCGGGTTGCCCGCTTTGTCATTGACCGTCGCCGTCAGGGTATGGCTGCCATCGGTCAGAGCGGCAAGATCTGCCGCCGGAATATTAATACTCCAGCTGCCGTCGGCCTGTACCGTTGCCTGATAGGTCTGCACAGTTGGGCTGTTAAGCGTTACCGTAACAATCTGCCCCGCTTCAGCGGTGGTGCTGCCGCTCACCGTCACGCCCGTATCGGCTTCGCTGGCGTTAACGATATTGTCGCTGGCGACGGTATTGATAATGATGGTTGGCGCGCTGCTATCGACGCTGTAGTTATGCACCGCCGAGGCGCTATTGCCATTGATATTGCTGACGCTGGCCTGCGCGGAGGCGCTACCCTCAGGTAATGCTGCCAGATCGGCGGCAGGAACGGTGGCAGTCCAGCTATCATCGCTCGCCACGCTGGCGGTGTAATTTTTCCCGCCAAAGGTGACGGTGACGGTTTGACCGGGTTCTACATTCGTGGTGGTGCCGGAAAGGGTTAAATCAGCGCCTTTTTCTGCGGCGTTAATCACGTCGTCCGTAGCGATGGTGTTGATGGTGATCGCCGCTGGCGTGAGATCGACCGTTACCGGATGCGTAATGCTTATCGGATTTCCGGCGCTACTTTCCCCGGACACAGTAACCGTCACTGTTCCCGCAGGCCAGGCGCTAACCTGCGCCGCCGTGACGCCCACGCTCCAGCCACCATCGGCCTGCACCGCAGTGGTGTATTCCACATTGTTAATCGTAACGGTAAGCGGCGTGCCTTCTGCCAGCCCCGAGCTGCTGCCGGTGACCACCAGCGCCTGCCCGTGTTCGATGATATTCACCACATCATCGCCCGCTACCGTATCGACCCGCAGACCGGGCAGATTGGCGTCGATGGTGATATCCCGCGTGCCGCTGCCGGTGTTGCCGTTTTGATTGGTGACCGAGGCGCTCACCGTTAAATCACCATTACCCAGCGCCTGAATACCCGCCGCCGGAACGCTCACGCTCCAGCTTAAATTGGCCTGCACGGTGGCGGTGTAAGTATTACCGCCCAGCGTAACGGTTACCGTGTCGCCAACGGCAGCTCCGGTAACCTGCCCGCTGATGGTTTGCGCAGCACCCGCTTCGGCGGCGTTAATAATATCGTCGGTTGCCACCGGGTTAATGGTCACGCCGGGCAGCGCGCTGTCGACCAGCACGTTATGGCTGGCGGTGTTGCTGTTGCCGATATTACTCGTCACCGCCGCCGTTACCGTGTAGTTGGCCTGGCCCAGTGCGGTTACCGCCGATGCCGGAACGGTGACGCTCCAGTTGCCGGAGGCGTCGGTCGTGGTGGTGTAATTTTGCCCGTTCAGCGTCACGGTGATGGTGGTATTAACAGGCTGATCGCTGGTGCCGGTGATCTGGAGATCGGCTCCTTTTTCGCTGGCGTTGATCACATCATCGCCCGCAATGCTGTTAATGCCAATCACCGGCGCGGCGGTATCAACCGTGACGGTCAGTGACTGGCTACCCGTATTTCCGGCGCGATCAGTCACTGAAACGTTGATCGGATAACTGCCGTCCACCAGTCCGCTGACAACGGAGGCCGGAACGCCCAGACTCCAGTTGCCGGAAGCATCCACCACCGTGGTGTAATCCACATCATTCAGCGTAACGGTGACAATATCGCCCGCCTGCGCGCCGGTGACCGTGCCGCTGATAATTTGCGCCTGAGTGTGTTCCGGCGTGTTAATGACGTTATCGGTTGCCACCGGATTAATATTCACCACGGGCGGCGTGGCATCGACCAGCGCCACTCGTGAGACGCTGGTCGGGTTACCAGCGATATCGTTCACGCTGGCGGTCACCGTGGCGTTGCCGTCAGCCAGTGCGCCAACGTTGGCGGCGGGAACGGTCACGCTCCAGGTGCCGTCTGGCTGCACGACGCCCTGATAGGTTTGCCCATTCAGTGTAACGGTCACCGTCTGCCCCGGCTGGGCGTCAGTGGTGCCAGTGATGGGAAGATCCTGCCCGCTTTCGGCGGCGTTGATGATGTTATCAGCCGTCAGCGAGTCGATGCTTAAGGCCGGGGCCTGGCTGTCGACGGTAATGGTACGGGAGGTGTCGCCTGTGTTACCGCTGATATTAGTGACGGTCGCAGTGATTTCCGCCGCACCGTCTGCCAGGCTACTCACCGCGCTGGCGGGAACGGTCAGGCTCCAGCCGCCACCTGCCTGAACGGTAGTGGTAAAGGTCTGCCCGGCGAATTTCACTACTACGGTTTGCCCAGTTTCCACCAGCTGCGTGGTACCGGTCAGCGTCAATGGCGCGCCTTTTTCTGCGGCATTGATAATGTCATCGCCGGAGACGGTATTGATGGTAATAAGCACCGCGCCCGGATTAACCTCCACGTTGCGATCGATAGTAACCGGGTTCCCGGCAGGGTCCGTTGCGCTGGCATTAACCACTATCGTACCCGGCGTCAGTGCCTGTAGATCTGCCGCAGGCACGCCTACCTGCCAGTTGCCGTTGCTGTCGGTCACCCCCTGGTAGGTGTTGCCGCCGAGCAAAACAGTGACCACTCTTCCGGCGGGCAAATTAGTACTGCTACCGGTGATAATCAGGTTTTGCTGCTGCTCAACGGCATTGATCACATCATCGCCCGCGATGGTGTCAATGCGCAGCCCCGGCAGCCCGGCGCTGATGGTGATATCAAGCGCACTGCTACCCGTATTGCCATGTACGGTAGTAACCGAAGCATTAATGGTTAACGCACCATCGCCCAGCGCCTGTAAATCTGCCGCCGGAACGTTCACGCTCCAGGTGAGATTGCTGCCCACCGTCGCCGTGTAAGTATTGCCGCCCAGTTCAATAGTGACCGTATCGCCCTGCGCGGCGCCCACGACGACGCCACTCAGGGTTTGATCTGCTCCCGCTTCGGCGTTGTTGACAATGTTGTCGCCCGCAAAGGTGTTGATGATCACCTGCGGCAGCACCGTATCGACCAGCAAATTGCTCTGCGCGGTGCCAGTGTTGCCGGTCACATCGGTGGCGCTGGCAGTGACGGTGTAATTGGTGTTCGCAAGATTAACAACATCACTCACCGGAACGCTCAGCGACCAGACGCCGCCGCTGACCTGAGCGCTATACGTGACATTATTCAACGTCACGCTAACTGTACCGCCATCGGGCAAATTGCTGGTGCCGCTTAACGTTAGCGGCTGCTGAGACTCCAGCTCATTCAGTACGTTATCTCCGCTGATCGCATCTATCGCGACTTGCGGCGCGACGCCCGCCAGGGTGATGTTATGAGTCGCTGTACCGGTATTTCCGGCGGCATCGGTCACCGTGACGATAATATCGTTAGGGCCACGCGCTAAAGTGCGAGTTACCGCCGGATCAAGCGCCACATTCCAGCTACCGTCTGCCTGCACCACGCCGGACAGAACTGTGGCGCCTAACTTGACGGTGACCGTGTCGCCAGGGGAAGCCCCACTGACCCGCCCGGAAATAATCTGCGCCACAATCTGTTCGGCGGTATTAAGAATATCGTCACCCGCAACGGTGTTAACGCTGACCACGGGTGCTGAGGTGTCTACCGTGAAATTCGCGCTGTTGCTGGTGGTGTTCCCTGCCCGATCGCTGACACTGGCATTGACAGCGTAGTTCCCCTCCGCCAGTGCCTGGACCTCCGTGGCAGGCAGCGTCACTTGCCAGGTTCCGTCGCTACCGACGGTTGCTGAATGGCTTTTCCCGTTAACGGTCAGTGTTACGGTTTGCCCGGCTTCTGCGTTCGAAGTGCCGCTCACTACCAGCGCGGCGTTATGTTCTGAGGCGCTGACAATGTTGTCCTGAGCGATGGTGTTGATAGCAAGTGTTGGCGGCTGGGTATCGACCGTTAGCAGCTGCGCTCCAGTGACCGTATTGCCCGTGGCATCTTTCCCACTGACCAGCACCGCCTGATTCCCTTCGCCTAACGCTTGCGCGTCGGCGGTCGGCACCTGCACGCTCCACGCGCCGTTAGCGCCTACGCTGGTGGTGTAGGTTTTGCCGTTTAGCGTGACGGTGAGTTCCGTTCCCTGCGCCAGGTTGCTCGTCGTGCCAGAAAGCGTAAACCCGGCGGCCTGTTCGCTGGCGTTAATGATGTTATCGCCTGCGGTGGTGGCGAGCTGTACGGCGGCCTGACTATTGTCGATGGTTAACGTTATCGACCCGGCGTTGGTAATGGTGCTCCCAACAATTTGCACCACCGACCAGGTGTGTTCGCCCGCACTTTGCGTAGGCAAATCGACGCTCCAGCGCCCGTTGCTGTCTACCTGAGTGCTGGCGATAGTATTGCCGTTACTGTCTTTGATCTGAATGGTCGCCCCCGCCTGACCGCTGCCGCTAAAGGTTGGCGTGGTGTCATCGGTGATATCGTTGGCGGAAAGAATACCGCGTTGATCGCCCTGATTATCGGTGACTAAAAACGATGGAGTGGCATTGCCGGGTTCGGCTGGCGGAGGGTTGTTAACCACTTCAGTTTTTGAGTCATCATCACCACCGCTTGCCAGTAAAGCGCCAAGCGCGCCACCACCTACCGCGGCACCCGCTAACCATCCCCACGGGAAGGCGCTGGTCTGAGCGACGGTATCAAGATACGGCGCAATACTTTCAATCGCGGTAGTCTGGGCGCTCAGTTCAACGGGCGCTAAGCCACCGGCGGCGGTATCGGCAAAGGTGACATGAGTCAGCTGTTGACCATCGGCAAACACCAGTTGAGATTGTTCGCTGGTATTTGCCGCTTGCAGGAAATAACCGTTGCAGCGGATCACCGTGCCGTCTTGCATATAGATCAACAGGTCATTTCCGTCACGGACATAACGCACAACGGCAGATGCCTGAGCATGAACCTGCACTACAGAGGGCTCATAAATGACAACCGTAACGTCGCCTGGATTAATCAGCGTTTGTTTGACGGATGTTTTTCGCGAAATAACATCAATAATCAGGCTCATAATGGCATTCCTGATAAATGGCGCATATCCTTAGCGAGTCCATTTATCTAAATAAGACAAAGGTAATCACTTAACAACGATGCATACCTGATATTAATAATGGCAGGATTATTTCAAGTCGGGTAAGTCGTTGTATAAGCCCTGTTTAATTCCCGCTAATGGAATAAGGTTATTAACCGCAGCGGCATAATTCACTGCGGCGACCCAGCCATCATAACTGGCATTTATTTCAGCCGATTGCGCCTGAAAGACATCTTGCTCGACGGTTAATAGATCATTCAGGCTGCGTTTGCCCAATTTATATTCATTTTGGTACACATCTCGCGTTTTGTGCGCACTTTCGGATTGTGCTAAACCGGCTTCTTCGCGACCCCGTGCGCCGGTCCAGTTCGCATATGCCACAGACGCTCGTTGCAGCACATCCAGTTTTGCCTGTTCGACCTGCGAGGCAGAGATTTTTTTTTGCCCTTCAGCCTGTTGCACCTGAGCCGAAACCGCGCCGCCCTGATACAACGGCGCGTTGACGTTCAACTGTAACTGGTCGTCCCAGTACGAGCGGTCGCTGGTCTGGTAGCGCGTTTTGCCGCCCTGAATACTGAGCGTCGGCCAGTATTGCGCTTTCGTTTTTTCCACGCCGTACTGTGCAGACTGGCGTAAGTTTTCTGCCGCCAGTACAAGCGGGATGGACTGGTAATCAATATTTTTCAACGATACCGGCTGCTCGGCTAATTCAGCAGGTGGCTCGGCTATCGCCTCCGGCTGTACGCCAGTAAGCACCGCCAGTTGCGCTTTGGCGCTCGCCATCTGCGCCTGATATTGCTCCAGCGTCGAGCGCATTCCCGCTATACGCGTCTGGGCCTGCAATTCATCTGACGATGAGTTCAGACCAGCGTTAGCGCGCAGCGCCGCCATGTTGTAGACGTTTTCCAGCGAGTGGATATTGCGTTGAGCCGCATCGCACAACGCCTGATAACGACTGACCTCCATATAGGCAGTCGCCGTTTTTTCGGCAACATCGGTTAAAGTTGCCATCAATTTAAAGCGGTAGCTGTCACGAGCGGCGGTTTGCAGTTTGATATCGTTATCTGTTTTACCGAAGTCATACACCAGCTGTGTCAGGGTTATGCCATACGAAACGTTGTTATCAAGCCTGCCGCTGGAGTCCGTTTGCCGTGACGGCCCCGCGTTGCCGGTTAATCCAACGTGCGGATACCAGGCACTTTTGGCTTCATCAATTTGTGCTTCGCCAATACCTATCTGCGCCGCCTGTTGAGTGACGTCGGGATTTAGCGCAAAGGCGCGTAATATACTTTCCTGTAAAGATAATCGGGCAACTGGCGTTACCGCTGGGGCGTTCGCCCATTGTGGCAGCGGTGCAGCAATTGTAGCTTCTCCCATCACCATAAAACTTATTAAAAAAATAAGTCCATTATTTTTACGGTTTTTAAACTGGAATCGCGCCATAGATAAGTCACTTCCTTCCAGGTCATTATTTTAACTAGTTTTTATAACCAGTCTCATTTTATTAAGAAGGGTAATAACTTGTGCACCTCTTTTGTCGAACATTGAGATTGGAAAAGAAATGCAGTTAAAAAGCTTATACGTTATTTATTTAGAATACACTACGACTTTTAGATTACCATCATACGCATTAAGAATAATCCACAGCAATAAGTGATTAGCATCACAGATTTATCGCGTATATATCATTTTTTTGTGACTTATTTATTAAAGGAATAAGAAAGGAAATTTGAATTAAAGACAAAGGCGCAGTACAGAAAGTACTGCGCGCAGAGAGGTTTTATACGGCTTTATTGCGCTTCATGACCATTGCCACAATAAGGCTGAGTAAGAGTGCGCCAATAATCCATATCAGCGCACGACTGCCCTGGGACCACAGACTGTAGATGAAGCCAACGATCACCAACAACATAACCAACGTGCCAACGATAAGAATCGGCAACGAGGCATGGATATCATGACGCAGGCGCATCGCCACCACAAACACCGCCAGGTAGCAGATCAAAAAGGTGGCACTGGCAACGCTGGCGAGTGAGCCTAAATTTAGCGCCGCCGTCATCAACATAATCAACACCACGACGATGATGTTGCCCCAGGTACTCTGCCGCCACAGAGATTTATTCATTAGCTTCGGCAGTTCGCGTTCGCTGCCCATGTTGTCCATGATGTTAAACACGGCGAACAGGTTCGCGTTGATGGCTGAAGCCGTCGCCAGTAAAGCACCGATGACAACGATCACATAACCCACATGCCCGAGCAGCGGAGAAGCTGCCTGCGCTACGGCGGTATCGGCATATTTTTCTAACTCTAATGCCGATACATCGCTAAGCAGTACCAGCGCCAGCGCGATGTAAAGCAGTGTGGTAACGCCAATCGCCACCAGAAACGCCCGTGGCATAATGACCGCCGGATCTTTCACTTTATCCGCCGCGTTCGCCATCATGCCAAAGCCCGCATAGGCAAGGAAGGTTATCCCGATACAGGAGAAGAACGCACCGGAGCTGGGAGGCGCAGAGACGGAAATATGCGCCGGTTGTAGCGACCAGACACCGGCAATAATCAGCAATAACAGGATCATCATTTTAATGCCGACGAGGATCACTTCCAGCCGTCCTACCGCATGGTTGCTTAAGGAGTTGAATAGCGTCATCACCGCAATGATCCCCAACGCATAGAGCAGAATAAGGTGCTCCTCCTGGCTGCCTTCATGCAAAAACTGCACGGCATAAGCGCCAAAAGCACGGGCGACCATGGCGATGCTTACCGCCAGCGTCAACAGGTACAGTAACGAGAGCGCCAGCGAAAAGACGCCGTTGCCTAATCCGCGACGAAAGAAGTCGATAATACCGCCATTGCTGGGATAGCTCGCCCCCAGACGCGCATAGGCATAACCAGAAAACATCGCCACAATACCACCAAAAGCAAAGGCGACCCAGGTCGAGGCTTCCATTAGCAACGCAGCCTGCCCCAGCAGCGCGAAGATCCCCGCCCCCACCATTGCCCCAATGCCAATGGAAACGACGTTCCATAGACCGAGGGGTTTGTTACCGTTATTACCTTCCGTGTTCATCATGATCAGCCCTTAAACACGTTATAGCCGAGTTGCTTAGCGACCGATGCCACCATTTTTTGACCGCGAACACTGTTGCCTTCTTCGTCCAGTGGTGGTGAAAACGCGGCAATTCCCATCACGCCAGGGACGACCGCCAGAATACCGCCACCTACACCGCTTTTGCCCGGTAAACCAACGCGATACGCCCAGTCACCGGAGCAACCATACAGCCCTTCCATCATCATTTCGGCCAGAATGTACGGCACGTTGTCGGCCTGAAGAACGCGTTTATGCGTCAGCGGATTCACTCCGCCCGCCGCCAGCGTCGCGCCAAGCGTTGCCAGTTCAACAGTATTGATGAGCGTGGAGCACTGACGGGTATACACGTCACAGGCTTCCATTGCATCACAATAGAGATATCCGGCGGAGTACAGCAGCCAGGCAATGGCCCGGTTATGGAAGTTGGTCGTTTGTTCTGACTGGTTGACTTCATCAGAGAGCGCTACCTGCTCACCAGCCAGTTGTTGTTGGATATGTAAAATTCGCTGCCAGCGTTGTTCAGTATTTTCAGCGTTAATCAGGCTGGTGGTGGCAATAGCGCCAGCATTTACCAGTGGCGAAAGCGGTTTGCCGCCATGCAACTCTAAGGCGATAACGGAGTTAAAGGGCAATCCGGTCGGGTCAGCGCCAACTTTGTCCTGTACCGCCTGCGGGCCGACATCTTCTAACGCGAGGGCTAACGTACAGACTTTTGAGATGGATTCCAGCGCAAAGCGGTAATCACTGTCACCCGCGCTAAAGACTTTACCATCGCAGGTCACGATAGCCACTGCCGCCAGTTGACTGGGCACATTCGCCAGAAAGGGAATGTAATCGGCATTTTGTCCGCCGTTAAGTGAGTGAAATTGGGTGTAAGCCTGATCCACTGCCTGCTGTAATGTGTTTGCATCTAACATCTTTTGTTAACTCCTTTTTATAGATGCGGGAGGGGATTCCTCACCCCGGTGCCGATTTTCAGGCATCCTGATTTAACTTAGCACCCGCGACTTAACTACAGGAAAACAAAGAGATAAATGTCTAATCCTGATGCAAATTGAGCCGATTTTTTAATCTTTACGGACTTTTACCCGCCTGGTTTATTAATTTCTTGACCTTCCCCTTGCTGGAAGGTTTAACCTTTATCACAGCCAGTCAAAACTGTCTTAAAGGAGTACGTTATGTCACAAACTATCGACCTGACCCTGGACGGCCTGTCCTGCGGTCACTGCGTTAAACGCGTGAAAGAAAGTCTCGAACAGCGCCCGGATGTGGAACAAGCGGATGTGTCTATCACTGAAGCGCACGTTACCGGGACTGCCAGTGCAGAACAGCTGATCGAAACCATCAAACAAGCGGGTTATGACGCATCTGTAAGCCACCCAAAGGCTAAACCGCTGGCGGAGTCATCAATCCCGTCGGAAGCACTGACAGCGGTTTCTGAGGCGCTTCCGGCAGCAAACGCCGATGACGATGACAGTCAGCAGTTGCTGCTGAGCGGCATGAGCTGCGCCAGCTGTGTTACCCGCGTACAAAATGCGCTGCAAAGCGTACCGGGCGTCACTCAGGCACGGGTAAACCTGGCGGAGCGTACTGCGCTGGTGATGGGCAGTGCCTCCCCACAAGATTTAGTGCAGGCGGTGGAAAAAGCGGGCTACGGCGCGGAAGCGATTGAAGATGACGCTAAACGCCGCGAGCGCCAGCAAGAAACCGCCGTCGCTACCATGAAGCGCTTCCGCTGGCAGGCAATTGTCGCTCTGGCGGTAGGTATCCCGGTGATGGTCTGGGGGATGATCGGCGATAACATGATGGTCACCGCCGACAACCGCAGTCTGTGGTTAGTTATCGGCCTGATAACGCTGGCGGTAATGGTTTTCGCCGGCGGGCATTTTTACCGTAGCGCATGGAAAAGCCTGCTGAACGGTGCGGCGACAATGGATACGCTGGTGGCGCTGGGAACGGGTGTTGCGTGGCTCTATTCGATGAGCGTCAACCTGTGGCCGCAGTGGTTCCCGATGGAAGCGCGACATCTTTATTACGAAGCCAGTGCGATGATTATCGGTCTGATTAATCTCGGTCATATGCTGGAAGCACGCGCACGTCAGCGTTCTTCAAAGGCGCTGGAGAAATTACTCGATTTAACCCCGCCGACGGCGCGCCTGGTTACTGACGAAGGTGAAAAAAGCGTGCCGCTGGCAGATGTTCAGCCTGGTATGTTACTGCGCCTGACGACCGGCGATCGCGTACCGGTAGATGGTGAAATTACCCAGGGCGAAGCGTGGCTGGATGAAGCAATGCTGACGGGCGAACCTATCCCACAGCAAAAAGGCGAAGGCGATAGTGTTCATGCAGGTACCGTGGTGCAGGACGGTAGCGTGCTGTTTCGTGCCAGTGCGGTTGGCAGCCATACTACGCTGTCACGGATCATTCGTATGGTGCGCCAGGCCCAGAGCAGTAAACCGGAAATCGGCCAGTTGGCGGATAAAATCTCTGCCGTATTTGTGCCGGTAGTGGTGGTGATTGCGCTGGTCAGTGCGGCAATCTGGTACTTCTTTGGTCCGGCACCGCAAATTGTTTATACCCTGGTGATTGCCACTACGGTACTGATTATCGCCTGCCCGTGTGCGCTGGGGCTGGCAACGCCAATGTCGATTATTTCCGGCGTCGGGCGTGCGGCTGAATTTGGCGTGCTGGTGCGGGACGCCGACGCGCTGCAGCGCGCCAGTACGCTCGATACCGTAGTATTCGATAAAACCGGGACGCTGACGGAAGGTAAACCGCAGGTTGTCGCGGTGAAAACATTTGCTGATGTTGACGAAGCGCAGGCGCTGCGTCTGGCGGCGGCACTGGAACAAGGTTCCAGCCATCCGCTGGCACGAGCGATCCTCGATAAAGCAGGCGATATGCAACTGCCGCAGGTCAACAGCTTCCGTACATTGCGTGGGCTGGGCGTGAGCGGTGAAGCAGAAGGTCATGCGTTGTTGCTGGGTAATCAGGCGTTGTTAAATGACCAACAAGTCGATACTAAAGCGATTGAAGCAGATATTTCAGCTCAGGCATCGCAAGGGGCAACGCCTGTGCTGCTGGCGGTTGACGGGAAAGCGGTGGCCTTGCTGGCGGTGCGCGATCCGTTGCGTAACGATAGCGTAGCGGCACTGCAACGCCTGCATAAAGCGGGATATCGTCTGGTGATGCTAACCGGGGATAACCCCACCACCGCCAATGCGATCGCCAAAGAGGCGGGTATTGATGAGGTGATCGCCGGGGTGCTGCCGGACGGTAAAGCCGAAGCGATTAAACGTCTGCAAAGTGAAGGACGTCAGGTGGCAATGGTGGGCGACGGCATTAACGACGCGCCAGCGCTGGCCCAGGCGGATGTCGGTATTGCGATGGGGGGCGGCAGCGATGTTGCCATTGAAACCGCGGCGATTACCCTGATGCGCCATAGCCTGATGGGTGTTGCGGATGCGCTCGCTATTTCCCGCGCAACGCTGCGCAACATGAAGCAGAACCTGCTCGGCGCGTTTATCTACAACAGCATTGGTATTCCGGTCGCCGCCGGTATTTTGTGGCCGTTCACTGGAACACTGCTTAACCCGGTGGTTGCCGGAGCGGCAATGGCGCTCTCGTCGATCACCGTAGTGAGTAACGCCAACCGCTTGCTGCGGTTTAAACCGAAGGAATAAGTATGTCATTGCGGATGCGCTGCTTTAGGGTGGCGCATCTGGCATCGACGCATGCCTGCCGGATGCGGCATAAACGCCTTATCCGGCCTACGATTCAGGCACAGGGTTGTAGGCCTGATAAGACGCGTAAGCGTCGCATCAGGCAATGGTGCTCGGATGCCGGATGCGGCGTGAACGCCTTATCCGGCATCCGAGATGAAGCGATTTTTTGGCCTTACGCGACCTTTTTGCACGTTTTTCCCGGCGTGCCAAATATTTAATCCGTCCCAACTCCATTTGCGCCATCCCTCCCCGCGCGCTAGCATGATATTTCACAAAGGGAGGTCGTATGGATCTGTTGTACCGGGTAAAAACGCTTTGGGCCGCGCTGCGCGGCAATCATTACACCTGGCCTGCTATCGATATCTCTCTTCCCGGCAATCGCCATTTTCATCTGATTGGCAGTATTCATATGGGCAGCCACGATATGGCTCCCCTGCCCACCCGTTTGCTCAAAAAGCTCAAAAACGCCGATGCGCTGATCGTCGAGGCGGATGTTTCCACCAGCGATACGCCTTTTGCCAATTTGCCTGCCTGCGAGGCGCTGGAAGAGCGCATTAGCGAGGAGCAATTACAAAATCTGCAAAACATAAGCCAGGAGATGGGTATTTCTCCGTCGCTCTTTTCCACCCAACCACTGTGGCAAATCGCGATGGTTCTTCAGGCAACGCAGGCGCAAAAACTGGGGCTGCGGGCAGAATATGGTATCGATTACCAGCTATTGCAGGTGGCGAAGCAACAACATAAACCCGTGATTGAACTGGAAGGGGCAGAAAACCAGATTGCCATGTTGCTCCAGCTCCCTGACAAAGGACTGGCGCTGCTGGACGATACGCTGACCCACTGGCACACCAACGCTCGTTTGCTGCAACAAATGATGAGTTGGTGGCTGAATGCACTACCGCAAAATAATGAAATAACGCTGCCGAATACGTTCAGCCAATCGCTGTACGATGTGCTGATGCATCAGCGAAATCTCGCCTGGCGGGATAAACTGCATGCTATGCCGCCGGGGCGCTATGTGGTCGCGGTCGGAGCTTTACATCTGTATGGAGAAGGGAATTTGCCGCAGATGTTGCGCTAAAAAAATGGCCAATATCGCTATTGGCCCGTCAAAGAGGAATTTCATTTTTTTATTATTATGCCGTCACTTTAAGCGACGGTGTAACTCGATTGTCGCTCAATCTCACCATCCTGCCAATACTCTTAGGCAAGATGACTCTTTTTTTTGGACCGCCATCAGGCGTATGCTTGCTTCGTTTTTTTGTTTAAGGCAGGAAAATTATCATGACACCCGCAGTTAAATTACTCGAAAAAAACAAGATTTCGTTTCAAATCCATACCTACGAGCACGATCCGGCTGAAACCAATTTTGGCGATGAAGTCGTCAAAAAATTAGGTTTGAATCCGGATCAGGTCTACAAAACGCTGCTGGTCGCAGTGAATGGTGATATGAAACATCTGGCAGTGGCCGTTACGCCGGTCGCCGGTCAACTGGATCTTAAAAAAGTAGCAAAAGCGCTGGGTGCCAAGAAAGTTGAGATGGCCGATCCGATGGTCGCGCAGCGTTCGACGGGATATCTGGTTGGGGGGATTAGCCCACTGGGGCAGAAAAAACGCCTGCCGACGATTATCGACGCCCCCGCGCAAGAGTTTGCCACTATTTTTGTTTCTGGCGGCAAGCGCGGGCTGGACATCGAACTGGCGGCAAGCGACCTGGCGAAGATCCTCGATGCCAAATTTGCTGATATCGCTCGTCGCGATTAAGTGATGCACACGGAAGATGAGATGTGGAAAGGATTACAGAGACATTAAGTATCGCTTGTGCAGATGAGATACCGGATATCGCCTTACTTCGGCAAACATCGAGAGAGAAGGTATTACATCTGCATTTTGCCAGCGAAGCAGAGAGGTATCGTGAGGAATTCGGGCTGGTGCTGAAAGCACAGCTCGATGAATTTGTTGTTGGCATGCATTCTGCCGACCCGGTTATCAGGATCGCCAGATTAATATCGCTTGAAGAGATTAACCGCCATCAGGATTTTTTCGAACACTGCGCGAAAGAATATCGTAAGCTGGCGACAGAGCTTATATTTGCATTGGCTGAACAACTGAATGTTGAGATGGCGGAAAATAACCCGCTAGTTACCTTTGCCCCCTTCAAATGCAACCGTAAGCGAAAAGGCAAAATGGGAAAGTGGCAGTATTGTTTTCACGGTTTTCATTGTGCATTTGAGAATAAAAAAACAGAGCAAAATATTGAAGTTCCCCTCGCCTACGGCTTTGATTTCGGCGATCTGGACCCGTATTTTTTTTCCGGATTTATCAAATCGACCCCCGACTGGCAGCCTCTGCCAGTGGCTATTTACGATGATTACCACGACGGCAGCAGGATCATTCAACAACTGCTGGCGCTGGGAAAGTTAGAAAAAATCCCTTCACCGATCCCACAATACACGGGGGTTGCTGCGGTAGATCGGTCCAATGTCGACATCGCAAATTTTCGCTCAACACTGGAGAGTCGCCTGCACCGATGTAAATTACGCTGGCTTTTGAAGCGTGTAAAAAATTCACAAAGGAGCGAAAGATGAAATTTGACCATCTTGTTGATGTTAGCTTCCACAATTTTGTCTTTAACGGAAAATTCGATTTTGTCGAACCGGGGCAAACAATGGCATGGCTGGAACAAAACTTTGTTGAGCCGGACTCTAAAAATGATATGGGAAATGGTTTTTATATCTGGCTATTTGGCAATGTTGAGTTTCATTTCGAAAGCAACAAGCTATATATGATTTGGTGCGATTATTTGAGCCAAATCCATTTGGGCAAAGCGATCCGATTTGATAAAGGAATATTGAATAACGTCGCTGAGTTGAACGTTACGCGTGTATTTAACATGCTTGTTAACGAAGGCGCTGATCTGCAAATCCGCCGTCAATCGCTCAGGCGTGACACTTTGGTTTGAAGCAGATGAAGAACAGTCTGGTGAACCGCAGAATTATATGCTGATGGCATTTGGTTTGACACATCGCGATTACGATGCAAGATTTCAATATTCATAAATGGCGGCGTCATATCATGACGCCGCGACAGGGTTCATTACTGCCAGCTCACCTCACCTTTCGGTTCATAGACACTCACATCCAGCGGCGAGTTTTTCTGGATATACGCTTTCAGCACTTCAGCATCAATAAAGCCGGTATTCACATAGCCCGGTTTGTTATCCAGACGCGGATAGCCATCACCGCCAGTGGCATTGAAGTTTAATGTCGCCATACGGTAAGTTTTCGCCGGATCGACCGGTTCGCCTTTGATTTTCAGGTCGTTCAGTTTGCCGTCTTTCGCCACAAAGCTAACGTTGGCAAATTGCGGATAGGCACCAGAATCAGGCTTCATTTGTGCGACGGCGGTCAGGTAATCAATCACCTCTTTACCGGTCATGTCGGCATACACCACCACATTGCCGAATGGCTGCACTTTCAGCACATTTTTATAGCTGATATCACCTGCTTCGATAGAATCACGAATTCCGCCTCCGCTCATCACCGCAAAGTCGGCACCAGTGCGATCCATTTGTGCTGCCAGAATCAACCGCCCCATATTGGTCTGTACAAAACGCACTTTGCTGCGGTCGCCTTCCAGACGACCATTGGTTTCGCCTATTTTCACTTCCAGCTGCGCTTTGCCTTTGTTCTGGAACGGTGATAACAGCGAAATCATTTGCTGGTTTTCGGCGATTTCAGGGGTGTAAAGCACACGCTCGCTTTTCCCGTCTTCCCAGGTCACTTTCTTCTTCAGGTTTACCGGAATCAACTGGTAGTTGACCATTTTCATTTCGCCGTTGCGAAACTCAAAGTCGGCCCGACCTACGTACTTGCCCCACTCATGCGCCTGTACAATCCAGATGCCATTTTGTTGATCCGGTTTGCATGGCGTACCAGGAACGTAATCGACCTGTTTTTTATTTTCTGCCGCCATACAGACTGGATCTTGCGAGTGACCTCCGACGATCATCGCCAGCGATCCGGCAGGCAGCGCGCGTGCCATTTCCACATCGCCCGCTGCGTTAGAGCCGTGCTCACCATTGTCGTAATGCCCCATATGGGTCGCCGCGATAATAATGTCTGGCTTTTCTGTCTGTTGCAGCTCCTGAATCACCAGCTTCGCTTCATCGGCGGGTTTACGGAACTCAATATCGGTGAAGTTTTCTGGGTTGCCTAACTTCGCTGTGTCATCCGTCGTCAGACCAATAACGGCAATTTTCAGATCCTGACGCTTAAACAGCGCCCATGGTTTAAACAGGCGCTCACCAGTGCTTTTTTGGTAGATATTGGCGGAAAGCAACGGGAACTTAGCCCACTTTTCCTGCTGGCGTAATACGGTGAGCGGGTTATCAAATTCATGATTACCGATTGCCATCGCATCATAGCCCACCAGATTCATACCGCGAAAATCAGGTTCGGCATCCTGTAAGTCGGACTCGGGCACGCCAGTATTAATGTCGCCACCGGAAAGTAGCAGCACGCTACCACCTTCAGCCGCAACCTCTTTGCGAATACCGTCCACCAGCGTTTTTTGCGCCGCAAGACCATATTCGCCATATTCATTACGCCAGAAATGACCATGATGATCATTGGTATGCAGAACTGTAATTTTGTAGGTTTTATCCTGCTCATAAGCCAGAGCAGTTTCACTCGCCAGTGTAAATGTGGTTAACAGTGCTAACGCCACGCCCCGCTGCAATAATTTCATACTTCTCTCCCTGATCAGATTTCAACGTGTTGAAAAATAGTATGACGCGACATCATAGACAAGTCTGCGTCCGGTGAAGATAAATCTGCATCCAGATTAGAAATTCTGTATTCAGCGTTGAGACTTCCTTCAGGCGGCGCATACAGGTATGTTAGTCGGGTAATAATCACAAATAAGATCATTCTTTACATCGCAACCCTGAAAAAGTGACTTTCCTATGGCAATGAGTGAACAAACCCAGCCAGTGGCTGGCGCTGCTGCGTCAACGACTAAGGCCCGAACATCGTTTGGTATTTTAGGTGCTATCAGCCTCTCACATCTGCTGAACGACATGATCCAATCGCTGATTCTGGCGATTTATCCCCTGCTTCAGTCAGAATTTTCTCTGACATTTATGCAAATTGGCATGATAACCCTCACCTTCCAGCTCGCCTCTTCACTATTGCAACCTGTGGTCGGCTACTGGACGGATAAACATCCGATGCCGTGGTCGTTGCCGATTGGCATGTGCTTTACCTTGAGCGGTCTGGTGCTGCTGGCGCTGGCGGGCAGTTTTGGCGCAGTTCTGCTGGCGGCGGCGTTGGTCGGCACTGGTTCGTCGGTCTTTCATCCGGAATCCTCACGCGTGGCCCGAATGGCGTCTGGTGGCCGTCATGGCCTGGCGCAATCTATCTTTCAGGTCGGCGGCAACTTTGGCAGTTCCCTGGGGCCCTTGCTGGCAGCGGTGATTATCGCGCCTTATGGCAAAGGCAACGTGGCGTGGTTTGTACTTGCAGCACTGCTGGCAATCGTGGTGCTGGCGCAAATCAGCCGTTGGTACTCTGCACAGCACCGAATGAATAAGGGCAAACCCAAAGCAACGATTATCAATCCACTGCCGCGCAACAAAGTGGTACTGGCGGTCAGCATTCTGTTAATCCTGATTTTCTCGAAATATTTCTATATGGCGAGCATCAGTAGCTATTACACCTTTTATCTGATGCAAAAATTCGGATTATCTATCCAGAATGCCCAGCTTCATCTGTTTGCATTCCTGTTTGCCGTTGCGGCAGGTACGGTGATTGGCGGGCCTGTGGGGGATAAAATTGGGCGGAAATATGTGATTTGGGGCTCTATCCTCGGCGTTGCGCCGTTTACGCTGATTTTACCCTACGCCAGCCTGCACTGGACGGGGGTTTTAACGGTGATTATTGGATTTATCCTCGCTTCGGCATTCTCTGCCATTCTGGTCTACGCTCAGGAGCTGCTTCCGGGACGTATCGGTATGGTTTCTGGACTCTTTTTCGGTTTTGCTTTCGGCATGGGAGGTCTGGGAGCGGCAGTTCTGGGGCTTATCGCCGACCATACCAGCATCGAGTTAGTCTATAAAATCTGTGCTTTCCTGCCACTATTGGGGATGTTGACCATATTCCTGCCTGATAACCGGCATAAAGACTGATTTCATTGCAGCCAAAGGCAAACTTTGGCTGCATCGTTTTACAGTCGCCATAAGCCTTTCCTCTGTTAAACCGCCTTCTGTTTTCCGATCCGTGCTTTTTTTGCCGCTAATTCCATTTTTCTGCAAAATTCAACAATTATTCATAAACATCATCAATGAAATTGTCATAAACTATTACCTGTAATTTTGGTTTTCCCGGCCAAAAATGGACAATAACCACCAGGAAAAGGAGACGGAATGCATCACGCCACCCCGCTTATCACCACCATTGTTGGCGGCCTTGTGCTCGCCTTTATCCTCGGCATGCTGGCCAATAAACTACGTATTTCTCCTCTGGTGGGATATCTGTTAGCGGGTGTGCTGGCAGGACCATTCACTCCGGGCTTTGTTGCCGATACCAAGCTTGCGCCGGAACTGGCTGAACTGGGCGTTATTTTGCTGATGTTTGGCGTCGGTTTGCACTTTTCGCTGAAGGATTTGATGGCGGTAAAGGCCATCGCCATTCCCGGCGCGATCGCCCAGATAGCCGTGGCGACGCTGCTGGGTATGGCGCTCTCCGCCGTGCTGGGCTGGTCGTTAATGACCGGTATCGTGTTCGGTTTATGTCTTTCCACCGCCAGTACCGTGGTGTTACTGCGCGCACTTGAAGAACGGCAATTAATAGACAGCCAGCGTGGGCAAATCGCCATCGGTTGGTTGATTGTGGAAGACCTGGTCATGGTTCTGACGCTGGTGTTGCTGCCCGCAGTGGCAGGAATGATGGAACAGGGTGATGTGGGCTTTGCGACGCTGGCCGTTGATATGGGGATCACCATCGGCAAGGTGATCGCATTTATCGCCATTATGATGCTGGTAGGTCGCCGTCTGGTGCCGTGGATTATGGCACGCAGCGCGGCAACCGGTTCCCGCGAGCTGTTTACCCTGTCGGTGCTGGCGCTGGCGTTAGGGATTGCCTTTGGTGCGGTGGAGCTGTTTGATGTCTCCTTTGCACTCGGTGCGTTCTTTGCCGGGATGGTACTGAACGAGTCTGAACTGAGTCACCGTGCTGCCCACGATACGCTGCCATTACGCGACGCGTTTGCGGTGCTGTTTTTTGTCTCCGTCGGAATGCTGTTTGATCCGTTAATTCTGATTCAGCAACCACTGGCGGTGCTAGCGACGCTGGCGATTATTCTGTTTGGTAAGTCATTAGCCGCGTTTTTCCTGGTGCGACTGTTTGGTCACTCTCAACGTACGGCATTAACTATCGCCGCCAGCCTGGCGCAAATTGGTGAGTTCGCTTTTATCCTGGCGGGGCTGGGGATGGCGCTGGATCTGTTGCCGCAGGCCGGACAAAACCTGGTGCTGGCAGGGGCAATCCTGTCGATTATGCTTAACCCGGTGCTGTTCGCGCTGCTGGAGAAATATCTGGCGAAGACCGAAACGCTGGAAGAGCAGACGCTGGAAGAAGCTATCGAAGAGGAGAAGCAGATTCCGGTGGATATCTGCAACCATGCGCTGCTGGTAGGTTATGGTCGTGTGGGCAGCCTGCTGGGGGAGAAATTGCTCGCCTCTGATATTCCTTTAGTGGTGATTGAGACGTCACGTACTCGCGTCGATGAACTGCGCGAGCGCGGGGTCCGCGCAGTATTGGGCAATGCGGCGAACGAAGAAATTATGCAACTGGCGCATCTGGAATGTGCAAAATGGCTGATCCTGACGATTCCCAACGGTTATGAAGCAGGCGAGATTGTGGCGTCTGCCCGCGCGAAAAATCCGGATATTGAGATTATTGCCCGCGCCCATTATGACGATGAAGTGGCGTATATCACCGAACGTGGCGCGAATCAGGTGGTAATGGGCGAGCGTGAAATCGCCCGCACTATGCTGGAACTGCTGGAAACGCCACCGGCGGGTGAAGTGGTGACGGGGTAAGACATTGATTTCATTTCCGGATGATTACCCGGCATTGGGGACAATCAATTCTGAGGCTTCGTCCCATGAAATGAATCCTTCTTCCCACCAGGTACGATCAAGCTGCCCTTGATCAGGCTGAATATTTGCAGCATCTTCATGAAAATAGCGGCAGGCTCGTTCCCGGGCCTGCTCCGCCAGTTTTGCCGTGGTATAAATGCCGAGGAAAGCATAATCATCGGCCTCATCATCACGAATATGCCACAGGCTGTACACCATCGGCTCGACAAGATCGTCTACCTGTGTAACGGGAAAATCTCCCCAGAGATCCTGGTTTAGGATGTATTCAATAAACTGAAAATTTTCCGGGTAATCCACAAAACCAGGCTTATTTTCCACCTCCTTTTTGGCCTGCAAGGCCAGTTCATAACGGGTATAAATGCCGATACCTTTCATTTCGCCAAAATGCGTATGTTGCAGATACCATACCGTTTGCATTCTATGCATCCATGTCAGAAGTAAAAAAGACGCCGGTATTGGCTGCCAGTGCCCGGCGTGTTTGTATTAGCAAGATATTTAGGAATGAATTTTCAGGATGGGTGATGAGCGTTTGCTCAATAAGCGCAGCCATGTGCTTAAGCTTACGTATATCCGTGACATACTCATCTTCAAAGTCATTGATACAGATATGTAAAGTGCCGTTGAGCAAGGTAATGAACAGATCGCTTGGCTTGCAGCAATCATAATCAAGACGTTCCATTGCCTGTTGTGTGAGCGGCACAGAAATGTATTTCATCTTGCTGCTTCCCTGGATTGCCCTGGTTGGAAAAACCACTATGTTGGAAACACCACCGGCGGTTGAAGTGGTAACGGGTCAAGACATTGACTCCATAGCCGGATGTGATGCTAACGCATCCGGCAAGGGCGTGCTATCTTCCGCTGGTCGGATAAAGCGTTTACACCGCATCCGACAGTCATCAGTCCGATAACTTAACGATCCCAGTAAGACTCTTCCAGGCTGTCTTCACGCTCCGGTAAGCCGCGCGTTAAACGAGGTGAATGCTGGTTCAGTACCTGATAGCTCACACGGTTAGCATATTTACACACCTGCGCTAATGACGAATACGTTAACCAGGTGAATTTATGTTTGCTGGAGTTTGGTACGTTGCTACGGTGATAACTGTTAGCAGTAATGTCATGCAACAACGCTGCCAGTGCGCCATCCCCGGCACCGTTGGTGTTCATGATCTTTTCCGGCCCACCCATATAAGGCGCAATGTGCGAATAGACACGCAACGGATTCTGACAATCCTTGTGGCGCATGGCGCGGCTAAACTCATACTGGTTAAATTCCGCTATAGCGCCCGGCAGCAGCGGATGCTGGGTTTTACGTTTCGCTTCGTCTTCAGTAAAGCCCGCCATATACAAGCCGATTGGCCCGGCGGTGCACAGCACCAGATCAACCCAGTCCAGCGCCTTGTCAGATGCCAACAACGGATCGCTTTCTCCGGTCAACGCTTCGGCCTCATCTTCGTTCATCGCAAGGATAGAGACGTGATCTTTGAGGAATTGCTGCCACCACTGCGGATTCTCGGCAATGACAAACTTGGTGCCCAGCGTCAGCACCACCGGTACGTTATATTTCTTCGCGTACTCAATGGCTTTCATGGTTGCTTCCGGCATGGGTTCACCCGGCTTACAACGCACCAGATAAGAAGTGAGAACCAGTGCCGAGGCTCCGGCAATCACATCTTCCGGAATACTTTCAGCCCGCAGCTGGTTCATGTGGCCAGGGCTGATAGCAAAGGTACGTTCCCCGGACTCGCCAATCAGGGTAAAGCAGCGACCAATCGGGCCATCCACGCCTTGTAGATAGTTAAGATCGGTACGGCTGGAGGTGTTACACAGGTAACGATAGGCATAGCTGCCAATTTCAATATTGCTGCACATGACGCCCAGCAGCACCGAACGGTCGTCCGCGAGCACCGAGTAGTTATGCATGGTGTTACCAATGGTGCCACCCGCAAACTGATGGGTAATCAGGTTTTTCTGTTTCAGCTCCTGATAAAGTGCTTCGGCAACATCATCCTCAATCACCAGTGAATGCCCGGCGCTTAATCCATAACGCTCAATGAACTCATCATCCACTTTCGCTTCAATATCGACCAGCGTTTGATCGATACCCACTACCCAGGCAGCGCTGGTTTCGTTTTCTGGCTGGAATTGCTGAAGCAGCGGATCGCGTGCGTTTACGGGAAAATAATGTTTGGATTTACGTTTGCCGGGAAATTTCATGGTTGTTTTTACGGGTGGTTAACTGAGCGGCGAATGTTAGCACATTCACACCTGAACGCGCGATACACACTCGGCTTTCAATATCGGACGGCGGGATCGCATTTTGCTGGTGGCGGTTTATTACAATGACGTAATTTGGAAGGAGTTTTTTATGAAACCGGAAAACAAATTACCCGTTCTGGAGCTCATTTCTGCTGAAATGAAGGCAGTTGTGAATACTTTTCAGGCGGATTTGCCGCCCTGGCCCGCAACGGGAACGATTGCAGAGCAACGTCAGTATTACACGCTTGAGCGCCGATTCTGGAATGCTGGCGCTCCAGAAATGGCAACCAGCGCTTACATGGTTCCCACACCTTGTGGTCAGGTCGAGACTCGCCTCTACTCACCCAAAAGTCACAGCCCGGCGACACTATTTTATCTGCATGGTGGTGGTTTTATTCTCGGCAATCTTGATACCCACGATCGGATTATGCGACTGCTGGCAAGTTACACCCAATGTACAGTGATTGGTATTGCTTACACTCTTTCGCCGGAAGCACGTTTTCCGCAGGCAATAGAGGAAATTGTGGCTGCCTGTTGCCACTTCCACCAGCAGGCAGAGGATTATCAAATCAATATGTCACGCATTGGTTTTGCCGGTGATTCTGCAGGCGCAATGCTGGCGCTCGCCAGTGCGTTGTGGTTGCGTGATAAACAGATAGATTGCGGTGAAGTTGCGGGCGTTTTGCTGTGGTATGGGCTTTACGGATTACGGGATTCCGTGACTCGTCGTCTGTTGGGCGGTGTTTGGGATGGCTTAACGCAACAGGATTTACAGATGTATGAAGAGGCGTATTTAAGCCACGACACAGACCGCGAGTCGCCGTATTACTGCCTGTTTAATAATGATCTCACCCGCGAAGTACCGCCCTGCTTTATCGCTGGGGCAGAGTTCGACCCTCTGCTGGATGACAGCCGTCTGCTTTACCAGACGTTAGCGGCACATCAGCAGCCTTGTAAGTTCAAACTCTACCCAGGCACGCTGCACGCCTTTTTGCATTATTCACGGATGATGAAAGCCGCCGACGAGGCTCTTCGCGACGGCGCTCAGTTCTTTACCGCTCAGCTTTAGCGATACGCGGCTACAAGATTAGCCATCATTTCGATATGTTCCGGTGTGGCATTAAGCGCCGGAATATATTCGTATTTTTTCCCGCCCGCACCGAGGAAGACTTCACGGTTTTGCTCGGCAATCTCTTCCAGCGTCTCCAGACAATCTGCAGCAAAGCCCGGGCACATCACCTGAATATGACCTACGCCTTTTTCTCCGAGCATTTTCAGCGTTTCGTCGGTATAAGGCATCAGCCAGGGTTCCCGCCCAAAGCGCGACTGAAAGGTCATCATCACTTTTTCCGGTGCCATCCCCAGTGCGGAAGCCAGTTCGCGAGTCGTTGTGCGGCAACGTTGCGGATAATCATCGCCTTCATCTGCATAACGCTGGGGAATGCCATGATAAGAGAGCAGCAGCAGATCCGGTTCGCCATGTTTAGCAAAAGAAGCACGTACGCTGTTCGCCAGTGCATTAATGTAATCGTGGTTATCGGCGTAATCACGAATAAACGATATCCCCGGAATGCTACGTTTGCGCGCCAGAATGCGTGCCAGCTCATCCCATACCGCACCGACCGTTGAACAGGAGTATTGCGGATAAAGCGGCAGCACCACGATATGATCTACATGCTCTGCCAGGAGTTCATCTACGGCGCTTTCCAGTGATGGCGAGCCATAACTCATTCCCAGCGCCACGGGCATATCCGGTAAGCGTTGTGCCAGCGCCTGCTGTTGCTGACGGCTGTAAACCATCAGCGGCGAGCCACCTTCCATCCAGACAGAGGCATACAACTTCGCCACACGCGGCGAGCGCAGCGGCAAAATCACGCCGCGCAGCAACGGCCACCACAACAGCCGTGAGGTATCAACCACGCGTCTGTCGCTTAAAAATTGTTTCAGGTAGCGTTTTACCGCTTCAGGAGTGGGGGCATCGGGTGTACCCAGGTTTGCCAGCAGAATACCGGTTTTAGTTTGACGCATTACCGCCTCTTATCGATTCAACTTGTTGATAATTGTAGCGGAAAAGTGAAGAAGAAGAACTAATTGCTGTGAGAGGCTAAATCAGAAAATATCATAAGGCGCTGTATCTTTAATGAGAGATTTTTGCCAGCGCCAGATTTTCCAGAAGGTGCTATTGCGTCACGGGGGTACCATTGACGTTAAGTGTATATGGCCAGATTAAATTTGATGCCCTACCACACATTGGTGTAGGCGTTCTGAAAGTGGTCCTGATCGTATACTCTCCGGCTTTCTGGGGAGTGCCTGAAAATTTTACCCACGCCTCTTCGGTCAGAGAATCTGTATTCTTTTTCAGAAACTCTGCATTTTCTTCCGTGATGGGGAAAAGTTCACCCTCTTTGTTTTTTGCCCACAATGACATTTGTATGCCTTCAGGCAAAGTTTCAGGCTTTTCGGGACGAATGTCCGGGGCTTCATACCAACTTATGGTCGTTTTTACGACGGTTTCGTAATACTGGCCCACCTGAGCATCAGGAAGCTCTTGTTTTTCATTAACTTTATCATTACTTGTAACATGAGAAAGAGCTACACCGACGTAACACATAGGCATTTCACACCCTGTCAGCAATGACGCAAGCAATAAAATACCTGTTGGTAATAAACAGCGATAACGCATATTTACGTCCTTGTTAAAGGCCGGAAGCGTATCCAGCCTCCAGTTGCTGGCAAAGTGCGCTTTGTTCATGCCGGATGCGGCGCGAACGCCTTATCCGGCCTACAAACTGACAAGTTTGTAGGCCTGTTCCCCTCCCCCTCTCCCCGAAGGAGCGAAGGGACTGTCCGTGCGCGCTTTCGAATTAGCCGAGGATTTTTTCCAGATCAGCGCGAACTTCAGCAACCGGTTTGGTGCCGTCAACTTTCGCGTATTTGGTGTTACCCGCTTCCGCTTCTTTGGAGTAGTAGCCGATCAGCGGCGCAGTCATCTGATGGTATTCAACCAGACGTTTACGCACGGTTTCTTCCTGATCGTCTTTACGGGTAGTCAGTTCTTCACCGGTAACGTCGTCTTTGCCTTCTACTTTCGGCGGATTGAATTTAACGTGATATACACGACCAGACGGCGCGTGAACGCGGCGGCCTACGATACGGTCAACAATCAGTTCGTCCGGTACGTCGAATTCCAGAACGTAATCAACGTTGATGCCCGCTTCTTTCATCGCGTCTGCCTGCGGAATGGTACGCGGGAAGCCATCCAACAGGAAACCATTACGGCAGTCTTCCTGAGCAATACGCTCTTTAACCAGCGCGATCACCAGCTCGTCGGTAACCAGTTTGCCAGCATCCATAATGTCTTTTGCTTGTTTACCCAGCTCGGAGCCAGATTTGACCGCAGCACGCAGCATATCGCCAGTGGAGATTTGCGGAATACCATATTTCTCCATGATGAACTGAGCCTGAGTCCCTTTCCCCGCGCCCGGAGCGCCAAGCAGAATGATACGCATTGCGAAAATCCCCTTAAAATGTGTCGAATTTTTTGAAAAAGCGATAAACGATACCACCATCAGGCGATTGCCTCAAGAAAGGCACCTGGGGCTGAAACGGTTAATGGCGAGATAATTTGCGGAAAGGACAGATGATGAAAAGAAAAATGCCGGATGACACGAGGGTCATCCGGCATTACATCAGGAAACCAGCAGCTGGTTCATACGACGAATAAACAGGTTCGGATCTTCCAGCGTACCGCGCTCTGCCAGCAGCGCCTGATCCAGCAGCAGTTCTACCCACTCGCTGAACTTCGCTTCATCTTCAGTATCTGCCGCACGTTTCACCAGTACGTGATCCGGGTTCAGTTCGAAGATGTATTTCACTTCTGGTACTTTCTGGCCCGCCGCAGCGAACAGTTTCGCCATCTGGGTGCTCATTTCGTCCGCGTCGGTAGAGACAATCGCTGGCGTATCGGTCAGACGGTGAGTCAGACGGACATCTTTCACGCGCTCGCCGAGCAGGGCTTTCACACGGTCGATGAACGGAGTCAGTGCTTTCTCCGCTTCTTTCGCGCTCTCATCAACTTCGTCAGCCAGTTTTTCCAGCGACTCGTCAACTTTAGACACAGACTGGAACGGTTTACCGTCGAACTCAGTCAGATAGTTCATCATCCACTCATCGATGCGGTCGGAAAGCAGCAGAACTTCGATGCCTTTCTTACGCAGCAGTTCCAGGTGCGGGCTGCTCTTCGCTGCCGCATAGCTGTCTGCGGTGATGTAGTAGATTTTCTCCTGCCCTTCTTTCATGCGGGAAACGTAGTCTTCCAGAGACACGGTCTGCGCAGAAGAATCGGTATGGGTAGAAGCAAAACGCAGCAGTTTGGCGATCGCTTCCTGGTTAGCGAAATCTTCCGCCGGACCTTCTTTCAGTACCAGGCCAAACTGTTGCCAGAAGGTCTGGTATTTTTCCGCGTCGTCTTTCGCCAGTTTTTCCAGCATTTGCAGTACACGCTTGGTCAGCGCATTGCGCAGGTTGCGGGTTACGGTGCTGTCCTGGAGGATTTCACGGGAAACGTTCAACGGCAGATCGCTGGAGTCAATCAGACCACGCACGAAGCGCAGATAGTTCGGCATGAACTGTTCTGCGTCGTCCATGATGAACACACGCTGAACATACAGTTTCAGGCCGTGCTTATGATCGCGGTTCCACATATCCCACGGTGCCTGCGACGGGATGTACAGCAGGCTGGTGTACTCCTGCTTACCTTCGACACGGTTGTGGCTCCAGGTCAGCGGATCGTTAAAGTCGTGAGCGATGTGTTTGTAGAACTCTTTGTACTCTTCATCGGTAATTTCCGACTTGTTACGGGTCCACAGCGCCTGCGCTTTGTTGATTTTCTCCCAGGAGATAACGGTTTCGCCGTCTTTCTCTTCGCGTTTTTCGATCTCTACCGGCAGCGCGATATGGTCGGAGTATTTGCTGATGATGGAACGCACGCGCCAGTCATCGAGGAACTCGTCTTCGCCTTCACGCAGATGCAGGGTGATTTCAGTACCACGATCTTCTTTGGTGATGTCGGCAACGGTATATTCACCTTCGCCAGCCGATTCCCAGAAGACGCCGTTTTCTGGTTTTTCGCCTGCCGCGCGAGTACGCACGGTCACTTTGTCGGCCACGATAAACGCAGAGTAGAAACCAACACCAAACTGACCGATCAGTTGGCTGTCTTTCGCCTGGTCAGAACCCAGGGATTCGAGGAATGATTTGGTGCCGGATTTAGCGATAGTCCCCAGATGGTCAATCACTTCGTCGCGGGTCATCCCCACGCCGTTATCGGAGATGGTAAGCGTGCGCTTGTCTTTATCGAAAGAGACACGAACGCGCAGTTCGCCATCACCTTCGTACAGGTCCGGGTTAGAGAGCGCGCGGAAACGCAGCTTGTCCGCCGCATCGGAGGCGTTAGAGATAAGCTCACGCAGGAAGATTTCTTTATTGGAATAGAGAGAATGGATCATCAGGTGCAGAAGTTGTTTCACTTCTGACTGAAAACCACGAGTTTCTTGTCCTTTCATGTAGGTCTACCTCAATAATGCCATTTTAAGGTTAAAAACAGGATGAGGGAGAGATGGGGACAAGGGAGAATAATTTCAAGCGAGAGCAGGTGATCCTACTCTCGTTTGCTTAAAAACGAATCTTATGACGCCCGGCAAGGGAGTGTGACAGCGTGGTGCCATCGACCATTTCCAGCTCGCCGCCAACCGGTACGCCATGAGCGATTCGGCTGGCTTCCACGTCATATTGCGCGCAAAGCTCGGCAATGTAGTTAGCGGTAGCTTCACCTTCAACCGTTGGGTTGGTGGCGAGGATCACTTCAGTGATTTTTTCCTCTGCCAGACGCTGTTCCAGACGATCAAGGCCGATATCATCCGGACCGATGCCGTCCAGCGGTGACAGATGTCCCATCAACACAAAATAACGACCTGAAAACTGCCCCGTCTGCTCAATGGCATAAATGTCCGCCGGACTCTCCACCACGCAGATTTGACCGTTTTCCTGACGACGCGGATTCGAACAGATGTTACAGACTTCCTGTTCGGTGAAGGTGCGGCAATCGGCGCAGTGGCCGATTTCCGACATCGCCCGGGTGAGCGCCTGCGCCAGACGCATCCCGCCGCTACGATCGCGCTGAAGCAGCGTGAACGCCATACGCTGCGCCGACTTCGGGCCAACGCCCGGCAGACAGCGCAGTGCTTCCATAAGCTGTGTTAACAGCGGGCTGGTTTGCATCAGAACGGCATCTTAAAGCCAGGCGGCAGCTGCATTCCGGAGGATACAGAGGCCATTTTTTCTTTCTGCGTTTCTTCGATACGACGTGCCGCGTCGTTGAATGCTGCAGCCACCAGGTCTTCCAGCATCTCTTTGTCGTCTTCCAGCAGGCTCGGGTCGATCTCTACGCGACGGCAGTTGTGTGCACCGTTGATGGTCACTTTTACCAGACCTGCGCCAGATTCGCCGGTCACTTCCAGCTGCGCGATCTCTTCCTGCATTTTCTGCATTTTTTCTTGCATCTGCTGGGCTTGCTTCATCAGGTTACCCAGACCGCCTTTACCAAACATAGGTTTCTCTCTCAATCACGTTAAGGATGACGAACGTAAGCTGTGCTTACGATCAAATGGGGCGGATACTTTCTTCATCCAGCTCCGCATCGAAGAACCGACGCAGGGTCTGAATATTATTATCCGCAATAATGGACTCGCGCGCCTGCGCAAGTTTTTCTTCGTATATCGCCTGACGCCATTCCAGCGGCGTGCGCACCGCGGGATTATCATCTTCAACGATAGTCAGTTCAACCGTTGAACCTTTTAACGTGCTCAACGCTTCAGCCAGTTTTTGCTGTGCACCGCGGTTGTTTAAATGCCGCTGAGAGGAGCGCAAATGCAGACATACTGCGTTGTCGCTCTCCTCTTTCCAGGCATTTAACGCCACCTGTTCAACCAGTTTTGGTAGCGAAAGTTGGCTCACCTGTGCCGCCCAAGGATCGCGCTCAATGGCTTCTGCCGCCAGCTTTGCCGCCAGTTCCGGCGTTTTTTCATGTTCCAGCGCTTTTTTTAGCGCCTTCGGCGTGGCGACCACTTCTTTTTGCTGCATCACTGGAGTGGTAGCCTTCCAGCGATACGCTTCTTTTTTGGCTGGCGCTTTTTCCAGCGCCGATGGCACCGGACGCGCCTGAACGCGATCGGTGACCGAAGCCAGTCTTTCCAGCGCAGCGTTATTCACCGGCCGCGCGCGGGTAGCGGCTGCCGGTTCACTCTTTTTTGCTTTGGTTGCTCCCTGTGCGCGCTGCAGTTGTTGGCGCGCCGCCAGCACCTGGCTGGTGGTTTCTGAGAGCGGTATAGTCGGTGCCTGCTGCGGAGCTGATTGCGGTTGCGGCGGCACCTGGGTTGGCGTCATTACTGCCGTTGGCGCGACGGGCGCAAAGGACTGGCGTGGCACTTCTGGCTCAGGCAGCGGCATACGCGGATGGAACGCCAGCGCGCGAAGCAGCGTCATCTCAACGCCCATACGGCGGTCTGGCGCATACGGTAATTCTTTGCGACCAATCAACAGCGTCTGGTAGTAAAGCTGAATATCCGTCGGCGGTATGGTGCGCGCCAGTTCACGCATCCGCAGCTCGATAGCGGCCATGTCGTTGCCAAGTGCAGCAGGGGAAAGTTGCACCATTGCAATGCGGTGCAACAGGCCGAGCATTTCCACCAGCAACGCTTCCCACTCGATACCACGGGCAGCGGCTTCATTAATCAGCGCCATTACGCGCTCGCCGTTGGCCTCGACCATCGCTTCAACCAGCGACAGCGCCTGATCGTCGTCAAGCGTACCCAGCATCGCACTGACCGCCTGAGTTGAAACCTGGCCGTCACCGCTGGCAATCGCCTGGTCGGTCAGACTTAAGGCATCTCGCAGGCTGCCTTCAGCGGCGCGTGCCAGCAATTGCAGCGCCCGCGGCTCGTGAGCGATATGTTCTTCGTTGAGGATGTGCTCAAGCTGATGGCGAATTTGCTCGACATCCAGCGCCTTGAGATGAAATTGCAGACAGCGTGACAAAATCGTCACCGGCAATTTCTGCGGATCGGTCGTCGCCAGCAGAAACTTGACGTGCTCCGGCGGTTCTTCAAGGGTTTTTAACAGTGCGTTAAAGCTGTGGCGCGACAGCATATGCACTTCGTCGATCAGATAAACTTTAAAACGACCACGCGCTGGCGCGTACTGGACGTTATCCAGCAGGTCGCGGGTATCTTCGACTTTGGTGCGCGAGGCGGCGTCGATTTCAATCAGATCGACAAAGCGCCCCTGCTCGATTTCACGACAGTTATCGCACACGCCGCACGGCGTCGCGGTAATGCCAGTTTCGCAGTTTAGCCCCTTCGCCAGCAGTCGGGCGATAGAGGTTTTTCCGACGCCACGGGTACCGGAAAAAAGATAAGCATGATGAATACGCCCTAACGACAAGCCGTTCGCCAGTGCGGTCAGCACATGTTCCTGGCCGACGACGTCAGCAAAGGTTTGTGGGCGCCATTTTCGGGCTAAGACCTGATAACTCATTGGCAGGCTCTGAAACGCTGGAAGGTGGATTCACGAAGGGGTAATGCTAACACAGCCCCGTCAGAACGGCGAGGCTGAATGCACATCTTGTGCTGCCCGTAGCGTGAGCAGCGCAAGACTGACGATAATTAATGGCCCGGGAACGGAACAAGGCTGTAGCTGGTAATGCCCTGTTTTTCGAGACGCTGTTCGCCGCCGAGATCGAACAGGTTGATAATGAACGCAGCATCAGCCACTTCACCACCCAGACGACGGATCAGTTTAACGGTCGCTTCGATAGTGCCGCCGGTTGCCAGCAGGTCGTCCACCACCAGAACTTTGTCGCCCGGTTTGATGGCATCAACGTGGATTTCCAGCTGATCGGTGCCGTATTCCAAATCGTAAGTTTCACTGATGGTCTCACGCGGCAGTTTGCCCGGTTTACGGACCGGTACAAAGCCAACGCCCAGACCCAGAGCTACCGGAGCGCCAAACAAGAAGCCACGCGCTTCGGTGCCGACAACTTTGGTAATGCCCGCATTTTTGTAACGCTCAACCAGTAAGTCGATGCTGAGAGCGTAAGCTTTCGGGTCTTCCAGTAAGCTGGTGACATCGCGGAAAAGAATGCCGGGTTTTGGGTAGTCCTGAATGCTTTTGATGCTATTTTTGAGATACTCAAGCTGCTGTGCAGTCGCGGTCATAAGTGTATGCCTGCTTGTTACGGTGGTACTCACGGCGCGTCTTAAACGTATCAAAAGTAACAATTGTTTAACCTTTGACCGCCTGCGCCTGTGCTCGAAAACGCCAGAATGTACTGGCTGTACGCAATAATTGCAACTGCGATTGTTGTGCTTCAGTGCTTTTCTTGCTTTTCATCAATCACCGGAATTCGCCACATATAAAAAAGCAAACAGGCGAGAATTACCAGCAACATGATGCGCACCCATGGCATCTGGACGAACCACAGAGAAATGGCAAACGTGAGCAAAATAAGCAAAATCGCCCGCGGTTTGACGCCGCGCGGCATCGCATGATGTTTCTGCCAGAAACGTAGATAGCTGCCAAACCATGAGCGGTACAGCAACCAGGCGTGAAAGCGCGGGGAAGAACGGGCAAAGCACCAGGCCGCCAGCAGGATAAACGGCGTCGTCGGTAATACCGGTAATACCACGCCCAGCGTACCCAGCACTACCGCCAGCCAGCCAATGATGATTAAAATGATTCGTTGCATATTGAGTGTTGTCAGCTTACAGAGTGGCTACTTTAGCATAACAATTATCATTTTCATTGAGGTCTTATCGTGAAAACCGCCCTGCTGCTGGAAAAACTGGAAGGGCAGCTCGCCACGCTGCGTCAGCGTTGTGCCCCGGTAGCGCAATTTGCCACGCTAAGCGCCCGTTTTGACAGGCACCTTTTTCAGACCCGTGCGACAACGCTACAGGCTTGTCTCGATGAGGCGGGCGATAATCTGGCTGCGCTTCGTCATGCGGTTGAGCAGCAACAGCTGCCGCAAGTGGCCTGGCTGGCGGAACATCTGGCTGCACAACTGGAAGCCATCGCGCGAGAAGCCGCCGCCTGGTCATTGCGCGAGTGGGACAGTGCGCCACCGAAAATTGCCCGCTGGCAGCGTAAACGTATTCAGCATCAGGATTTTGAGCGGCGGCTACGTGAGATGGTAGCCGAACGTCGAGCCCGCCTGGCGCGGGTGACCGATCTCGTGGAACAGCAAACGCTGCATCGTGAAGTAGAAGCTTATGAAGCGCGCCTGGCACGCTGCCGCCATGCGCTGGAAAAAATCGAAAACAGGTTAGCGCGTTTAACCCGCTAGCAATGGAGAGAGTATGTCACTGGAAAATGCCCCTGACGATGTCAAACTGGCTGTCGATTTGATTGTGCTGCTGGAAGAAAATCAGATCCCAGCGCGCACCGTGCTGCGCGCGCTGGATATTGTAAAACGCGATTATGAAAAGAAATTAACGCGCGATGATGAGGCGGAAAAGTGAGAAATAAATGGGGCCGCTAAATGTCCCCTAAGATTGCGGGCAAACGCAAAACTGCCTGATGCGCTACGCTTATCAGGCCTACACCGCTCCTGCAATATATTGAATTCTTGCGGTTTCGTAGGCCGGATAAGGCGGTCACGCCGCATCCGGCATGAACAACGCGCACTTTGTCAGTAATCTCGGGGCAACTAAATGTCGCCCCCTTTGGTTATTACCCAACCGCTGGTGTCGGATCGTCGCCTTTGTAGTCGCGTTTTACTTCCGTCACCTCATCGCCCTTCTCGTTGTGCAGATGCACTTCAAGCTGGTTAAAGGCAATGTTGATGTCGTTTTCACGGCACAGCTGATCGATAGTACGGTTCAGCTCATCGACAGTACGGCTACGGTCACGCAGTTCACGCACATACAGACGCAGCTCATGATCCAACGTGCTGGCACCAAACGCCGTAAAGAAGACTTCCGGCATGGGTTCGTGCATCACCCTTGGGTGCTCAGTCGCCGCCTTCAGTAACACTTTACGCACTTTTTCCAGATCGGAGCCATAGGCCACGCCGAGACGGATCACCAGACGCGTAGTAGTGTCAGTCAACGACCAGTTGATCAGACGCTCGGTAACAAACGCTTTGTTCGGGATGATCACTTCTTTGCGATCGAAATCGGTAATCGTTGTCGCACGAATACGGATCTTACTTACTGTCCCCGAGAAGCTACCAATGGTTACCGTATCGCCAATACGCACCGGACGTTCGAACAGAATGATCAAACCGGAGACGAAGTTACCGAAAATTTCTTGTAAACCAAAACCAAGACCTACGGATAATGCTGCGGCCAGCCACTGGAGTTTATCCCACGAGACACCCAGCGATCCGAACACCGTCATCGCACCAACGGCAATAATGATGTAGTTAAGGATGGTAGTAATGGCATACGACGCGCCCTGGCGCATATTCAGTCGCGAGAGCACCAATACTTCCAGCAAACCAGGCAGGTTGCGAATCAACGCCCAGGCTACCATTGAGGCGATAATCGCAAACAACAGACTGCCCATGGTGACGTTTTTCACCACCGCAGCGCCAGCTTCAGTGCCGTTGTAATGCCAGAGCGTGATGCTGTCGAGATAGCTGAACACGGTGATCAAATCGGACCAAATCGCCCAGAACATGACACCGAACAGCGCAAACATCAGCAACATAGTAATACGCAGCGTCTGTTGGTTAACCTGCTCCAGTGCAATGGTTGGTTCTTCCGGCGGTTCGGCACCTTCTGCGCCCTCTTTCACCAGATTCTGTCGACGCGCCAGCGCACGACGCCAGGCGATACGCCGCGCCGCTACGCTTAAGCCGCGCAATACCGTCTGGTACAGCAGGTTCCAGATAATCACCAGATACACGGTTTCAATCCAACGTCCGGAGAGGCGCAGCGTGGTGTAGAAATAACCCGTGGCGGTCAGCACCATCAACGCAATCGGGATTATCGACAGTATGGTAATGGTGACAAGTCGCATGGTGTGCGACTCTTTATCACGCCAGCTTTCGCGGCACATTGGCCATACCAGGAAGGCAATCAGCAGCAGGTTGAAGAAAATCATCGCCTGCCCCAGCACATCATCCATCAGATGCAGCGGGGAAAGTTCTGCCACCACAGACCAGAAATGAATTGGCAGCAACGCGAGACTGATGCGGACAATCTGCCGACGCCAGTGGCTGGTCTGCTGTTCCGGCATGCCGAAGTGACGCACGGCAACACCGTTTTTCTCCAGTACCTTCCAGCACAGGCCAAACACCAGCCAGAAAATCGCCAGTTTTTTGCTGAACGACCATAGCAGTTCGCTGATGTTGAGTTGCATGGTTAGCAGAATCAGACCAACCGCGAGAATAATCAGGCACACCGGCAGCGCGCGGATCAGGTCGATAAGGATCGCTTTTGGTGTGTTGAGCTGGCTGTCGTTACGCAGGGAGCCCACAGCGGAAGCCAGTTTTTGTTGATACGCTTTCAGCCAGCCCAGACGCCAGTGGATCAGCCCGGCAATTAATAGCAGTGGCAAACCAGCGAGGAAAGCGATAAAGACGGCAGGCCAGGCTTTTTCCCAGTTTACCGTGATCTTCATCGACTTAAATTCATCTTTCAGCGTTTGTGGGAACGCTTTGATCCAGTCCCAGTCCATTGGACGGTTACTGTTCACCCAAAAGATTTGCTGAGTCAGGATCGATTTCAGGTTTTTCGACACGCTCATTAACTGCTGCTGGTTGATTTGCAAGTTAATGGCCATCATCAACTGGTTACCCAACTGTTTATTAAGCTGATCCAGCAGTTCGCGACGCATATCCACAACCTGGAGTAATGCGTCATGAACTTCACTGTTAACTTCGTTGGCGTGGCCTTCTTCCAGCTTGTTAACGAACGCATCACTCTGGAAGAGCGCATCACGCTGCTGGTTGACTTCAAACTGTTCGAGACGCAAATCCGCGATGCGGTTGGTCATGTTTTCCAGTTCATCCGCCGAGGGCAGCGTTTGTTGTTGCTGGTAAAGGATACGAGACAACAGCAGACTGCCCTTCAGGACGGCAATCTGCTCCTTAATATTTCGTTCCGATTGCAGCGCCCGCTCAAGCCAGTTTTTGACTTTAATGTTTTGCTGCATTAGCTGATTACCGTTTTCAGTCGCGGTAATCAGACGCTGACTCAACTGCTGGTTAATTTCCAGTTCCTGTTTCACCAGAGGATTAGCCTGAATACGTGCAGCTTCATCCGGAGAGACGGCTTCCTGCGCCGTTTTTTCGGTTAAGGTCAGGCGCTTACTGTTTACCGCTTCTTGCAACAGTTGCAACTGGTGTTCCAGACGAGCACTGTTCGCCGTCACGTAATCACGCTGCTTTTGCAAGGTATCCTGTAAGACGGTGTTCCCTTCCAGGCTTTTTCGCTGCTGGTCAATCTCAGCATTCAGCAAAACCTGCTGGGCCTGCATCAACACTTTCTGGCTGGGACGTAAGGCAGTATCGGCAACATCAGTGCCATCCAGGCGGCTGCGAATTTGTTGCAGCTGCTGCGAAGCGTTATACATCGCATTTTGCACGCGTTCGGGCTGCGTCTGTAACGAAACCAGCTGGCTGTTATAAGACGCCAGATCGTTTTGTGCGTTTTGCAAATCGTCCAGCGCCTGGGCAACGCGAGTTTCCAGCTGGCGCAACGAAAGCGTGCTCAGAATTTTGCGCGTTTCTTCGTCGTTATCGACATCGCTAAGTGCTGTTAACGCCGCGGTCGCCTGACGCATTTTTTCCGGCGCTTCAGCGACTTTTTGCCGTAGCTGAACTGTCTCTTCTTTTATGCGATCGATTTTATCGAGGGTGGCTAATGTATCTGTCAGATCCTGCTGCACCAGTTTGTCCTGAGCAGAAAGATCTTTTTGTTTATTCAGTGAGTCAAGTTGTGCCTGCAGGTCCGCTTTTGTCGGCAGATCACCATTCGATGGCGCCCGCGCAAACGCCGCATTCTGGCATAACAAAACCAAAACAAAAGCAATGAATGCTGAAAAAACAAAATGCCGTGATCGTTTGTAATACTGGAACATAGTCATGATGAATGAAGGTTTCTGAACCTGAAGAACGACCTGAAAAAGTCAAACCGCAAGAATATCACGACGCAATGAACCAGAATAGCAACGGCGAAAATGTCCAGGAAAAATCCTGGAGTCAGATTCAGGGTTATTCGTTAGTGGCAGGGTAACGAAGCGTGGGGCACAGGAGATACATCTCCAGTAAGATGGCGACGTAATCGCGAGCTTCTTTTTTAAGATCAAAAGATTGCGGGGCAAAGAGCCAGTTTTCCATCAGGCCGGAAATATAGCCACGCATAATAATTGCTGCGCGACGTGTCATTAAATCCGCAGGCAACATTTTTGCTTCAATACAATGTTTTAACGTTTGTTCTATACGGTCATAACTTTCCAGACAGAGATTACGTTGTGCCTGTTGCACAACAGCCATTTCTCCGACAAATTCGCATTTATGGAATATAATCTCCATCAATAATCGACGCCGTTCTTCTGTCACCGTGGATTCAAGAACATGAATTAATATCTCTCTTAATACTGAGAGTGGATCGCCAGGGAATTTTGCCTGATACTCAAGCTCTAGTTCACCAATATTGGATTCTGACAGTTCCCAGATCTCACTGAACAAATCCGACTTGTCTTTAAAATGCCAGTAGATTGCACCGCGCGTAACGCCAGCTGCTTTTGCAATCTCACCCAGCGAGGTGGATGATACCCCCTGCTGTGAGAAAAGACGTAGAGCCACATCGAGGATGTGTTGGCGCGTTTCCTGCGCTTCTTGTTTGGTTTTTCGTGCCATATGTTCGTGAATTTACAGGCGTTAGATTTACATACATTTATGAATGTATGTACCATAGCACGACGATAATATAAACGCAGCAATGGGTTTATTAACTTTTGACCATTGACCAATTTGAAATCGGACACTCGAGGTTTACATATGAACAAAAACAGAGGGTTTACGCCTCTGGCGGTCGTTCTGATGCTCTCAGGCAGCTTAGCCCTAACAGGATGTGACGACAAACAGGCCCAACAAGGTGGCCAGCAGATGCCCGCCGTTGGCGTAGTTACAGTCAAAACTGAACCTCTGCAGATCACAACCGAGCTTCCGGGTCGCACCAGTGCCTACCGGATCGCAGAAGTTCGTCCTCAAGTTAGCGGGATTATCCTGAAGCGTAATTTCAAAGAAGGTAGCGACATCGAAGCAGGTGTCTCTCTCTATCAGATTGATCCTGCGACCTATCAGGCGACATACGACAGTGCGAAAGGCGATTTAGCGAAAGCCCAGGCTGCAGCCAATATCGCGCAATTGACGGTGAATCGTTATCAGAAACTGCTGGGTACGCAGTACATCAGTAAGCAAGAGTACGATCAGGCTCTGGCTGATGCGCAACAGGCGAATGCCGCGGTAACTGCGGCGAAAGCTGCCGTTGAAACTGCGCGTATCAATCTGGCTTACACCAAAGTCACCTCTCCAATTAGCGGCCGCATTGGTAAGTCAAACGTGACGGAAGGTGCCCTGGTGCAAAACGGTCAGGCGACTGCGCTGGCAACCGTGCAGCAACTTGATCCGATCTACGTTGATGTGACTCAGTCCAGCAACGACTTCCTGCGCCTGAAACAGGAACTGGCAAATGGCACGCTGAAACAAGAGAACGGCAAAGCCAAAGTGTCGCTGATCACCAGTGACGGCATTAAGTTCCCACAGGACGGTACGCTGGAATTCTCTGACGTTACTGTCGATCAGACCACCGGGTCTATCACCCTACGCGCTATCTTCCCGAACCCGGATCACACTCTGCTGCCGGGTATGTTCGTGCGCGCACGTCTGGAAGAAGGGCTTAATCCAAACGCCATTTTAGTCCCGCAACAGGGTGTAACCCGTACGCCGCGTGGCGATGCTACCGTACTGGTGGTAGGCGCGGATGACAAAGTGGAAACCCGTCCGATCGTTGCAAGCCAGGCTATTGGCGATAAGTGGCTGGTGACAGAAGGTCTGAAAGCAGGCGATCGCGTAGTAATAAGTGGGCTGCAGAAAGTGCGTCCTGGTGTCCAGGTAAAAGCACAAGAAGTTACCGCTGATAATAACCAGCAAGCCGCAAGCGGTACTCAGCCTGAACAGTCCAAGTCTTAACTTAAACAGGAGCCGTTAAGACATGCCTAATTTCTTTATCGATCGCCCGATTTTTGCGTGGGTGATCGCCATCATCATCATGTTGGCAGGGGGGCTGGCGATCCTCAAACTGCCGGTGGCGCAATATCCTACGATTGCTCCGCCGGCAGTAACGATCTCCGCCTCCTACCCCGGCGCTGATGCGAAAACAGTGCAGGACACGGTGACACAGGTTATCGAACAGAATATGAATGGTATCGATAACCTGATGTACATGTCCTCTAACAGTGACTCCACGGGTACCGTGCAGATCACCCTGACCTTTGAGTCTGGTACTGATGCGGATATCGCGCAGGTTCAGGTGCAGAACAAACTGCAGCTGGCAATGCCGTTGCTGCCGCAAGAAGTACAGCAGCAAGGGGTGAGCGTTGAGAAATCGTCCAGTAGCTTCCTGATGGTTGTCGGCGTTATCAACACCGATGGCACCATGACGCAGGAGGATATCTCCGACTACGTGGCGGCGAATATGAAAGACGCCATCAGCCGTACGTCGGGCGTGGGTGACGTTCAGCTGTTCGGTTCTCAGTACGCGATGCGTATCTGGATGAACCCGAATGAACTGAACAAATACCAGCTAACGCCGGTTGATGTCATTACCGCCATCAAAGCGCAGAACGCCCAGGTTGCGGCGGGTCAGCTCGGTGGTACGCCGCCGGTGAAAGGCCAACAGCTTAACGCCTCTATTATTGCTCAGACGCGTCTGACCTCTACTGAAGAGTTCGGCAAAATCCTGCTGAAAGTGAATCAGGATGGTTCCCGCGTGCTGCTGCGTGATGTGGCGAAAATTGAGCTGGGTGGTGAGAACTACGACATCATCGCAGAGTTTAACGGCCAACCGGCTTCTGGTCTGGGGATCAAGCTGGCGACGGGCGCGAACGCGCTGGATACCGCTGCGGCAATCCGTGCTGAACTGGCGAAGATGGAACCGTTCTTCCCGTCAGGTCTGAAAATTGTTTACCCGTACGACACCACGCCGTTCGTGAAAATCTCTATTCACGAAGTGGTTAAAACGCTGGTCGAAGCGATCATCCTCGTTTTCCTGGTTATGTATCTGTTCTTGCAGAACTTCCGCGCGACGTTGATTCCGACCATTGCCGTACCGGTGGTATTGCTGGGGACCTTTGCCGTCCTTGCCGCCTTTGGCTTCTCGATAAACACGCTAACAATGTTCGGGATGGTGCTCGCCATCGGCTTGTTGGTGGATGACGCCATCGTTGTGGTAGAAAACGTTGAGCGTGTGATGGCGGAAGAAGGTTTACCGCCAAAAGAAGCCACCCGTAAGTCGATGGGGCAGATTCAGGGCGCTCTGGTCGGTATCGCGATGGTACTGTCGGCGGTATTCGTACCGATGGCCTTCTTTGGCGGTTCTACTGGTGCTATCTATCGTCAGTTCTCTATTACCATTGTTTCAGCAATGGCGCTGTCGGTACTGGTGGCGTTGATTCTGACTCCGGCTCTTTGTGCCACCATGCTGAAACCGATTGCCAAAGGCGATCACGGAGAAGGTAAAAAAGGCTTCTTCGGCTGGTTTAACCGCATGTTCGAGAAGAGCACGCACCACTACACCGACAGCGTAGGCGGTATTCTGCGCAGTACGGGGCGTTACCTGGTGCTGTATCTAATCATCGTGGTCGGCATGGCCTATCTGTTTGTGCGTCTGCCAAGCTCCTTCTTGCCAGATGAGGACCAGGGCGTATTTATGACCATGGTTCAGCTGCCAGCAGGTGCAACGCAGGAACGTACGCAGAAAGTGCTCAATGAGGTAACGCATTACTATCTGACCAAAGAGAAAAACAACGTTGAGTCGGTGTTCGCCGTTAACGGCTTCGGCTTTGCGGGACGTGGTCAGAATACCGGTATTGCGTTCGTTTCCTTGAAGGATTGGGCCGATCGTCCGGGTGAAGAAAACAAAGTTGAAGCGATTACCATGCGTGCAACACGCGCTTTCTCGCAAATCAAAGATGCGATGGTTTTCGCCTTTAACCTGCCCGCAATCGTGGAACTGGGTACTGCAACCGGCTTTGACTTTGAGCTGATTGACCAGGCTGGCCTTGGTCACGAAAAACTGACTCAGGCACGTAACCAGCTGCTTGCAGAAGCAGCGAAGCACCCTGATATGCTGACCAGCGTACGTCCAAACGGTCTGGAAGATACACCGCAGTTTAAGATTGATATCGACCAGGAAAAAGCGCAGGCGCTGGGTGTTTCTATCAACGACATTAACACCACTTTAGGCGCAGCATGGGGCGGTAGTTATGTGAACGACTTTATCGACCGCGGTCGTGTGAAGAAAGTTTACGTCATGTCAGAAGCGAAATACCGTATGCTGCCGGATGATATCGGCGACTGGTATGTTCGTGCTGCTGATGGTCAGATGGTACCGTTCTCGGCGTTCTCCTCTTCTCGTTGGGAGTACGGTTCGCCGCGTCTGGAACGTTACAACGGCCTGCCGTCTATGGAAATCTTAGGCCAGGCGGCACCGGGTAAAAGTACCGGTGAAGCAATGGAGCTGATGGAACAACTGGCGAGTAAACTGCCTACCGGTGTTGGCTATGACTGGACGGGGATGTCCTATCAGGAACGTCTCTCCGGCAACCAGGCACCTTCACTGTACGCGATTTCGTTGATTGTCGTGTTCCTGTGTCTGGCGGCGCTGTACGAGAGCTGGTCGATTCCGTTCTCCGTTATGCTGGTCGTTCCGCTGGGGGTTATCGGTGCGTTGCTGGCTGCCACCTTCCGTGGCCTGACCAATGACGTTTACTTCCAGGTAGGCCTGCTCACAACCATTGGGTTGTCGGCGAAGAACGCGATACTTATCGTCGAATTCGCCAAAGACTTGATGGATAAAGAAGGTAAAGGTCTGATTGAAGCGACGCTTGATGCGGTGCGGATGCGTTTACGTCCGATCCTGATGACCTCGCTGGCGTTTATCCTCGGCGTTATGCCGCTGGTTATCAGTACTGGTGCTGGTTCCGGCGCGCAGAACGCAGTAGGTACCGGTGTAATGGGCGGGATGGTGACCGCAACGGTACTGGCAATCTTCTTCGTTCCGGTATTCTTTGTGGTGGTTCGCCGCCGCTTTAGCCGCAAGAATGAAGATATCGAGCACAGCCATACTGTCGATCATCATTGATACAACGTGTAATCACTAAGGCCGCGCAAGCGGCCTTTTTTAGATGCATAACCTACGAGTTGAATGGGGAACTGAACAATCAACTCAGAATCTCATATGAAAACCAGTATTAACTTCGCATAAAATTCATAAAAAATACTGATTGTTAGTTAATTTATATTAAGCAGGGCTAATAGATTTAATAATCCATAATCATTTAGAGGCTTTTCTTAATTATTTGCGGTAATTCTTTATTCATTCCTCGGTTATTACGACATATTCAGAGCATTCCTGGTATTAGTGTGACCAATTTCATCTGGCGATAATCTTGAAATGTTATGAACAGTTCGAGCAAACTGCTTTTACCTGCAGCGGGTTGGTGCTAGTATGAAAAAGTGAGTCCTATCCCGCTTCCTTCCTATTTGTAATTTTTCGTAATAATGCGATGAAAACCTGCAAAGAGTGGCTTATAGTTAAGCTAACAAACGAGAGGGCAAGTCCAGGTCAGTAAGTTTTTTCCATCCCGAAAGGTGTCCGTTAGTTCAACCGCTAAGAAGGGGACGCGTTATGGATGAATACTCACCCAAAAGACATGATATCGCACAGCTTAAGTTTCTCTGTGAAACCCTGTATCATGATTGCCTTGCAAACCTTGAAGAAAGCAACCATGGCTGGGTTAACGACCCAACCTCGGCGATCAACCTCCAGTTGAATGAACTGATTGAGCATATTGCGACCTTCGCACTTAATTACAAAATTAAGTATAATGAAGACAATAAGCTCATTGAGCAGATCGACGAATATCTGGATGACACCTTTATGTTGTTCAGTAGTTATGGTATTAATATGCAGGATCTTCAAAAATGGCGGAAGTCAGGTAATCGACTATTCCGTTGTTTTGTCAATGCGACGAAAGAGAATCCTGCGAGTTTATCTTGTTAGAATTATTACAACCATGGGTAGAAGTATGTCCGAAAAACCTTTAACCAAAACCGATTATTTAATGCGTTTGCGTCGTTGCCAGACAATTGACACGCTGGAGCGTGTTATCGAGAAAAATAAATACGAATTATCAGATAATGAACTGGCGGTATTTTACTCAGCCGCAGATCACCGCCTCGCCGAATTGACCATGAATAAACTGTACGACAAGATCCCTTCCTCAGTATGGAAATTTATTCGCTAATAAATAATTGGCTTTCGGAGCTATAACCAGCTGTTTATTAAGAATTTTATACTTTATCGCCATGAAGGCATACCCTATGTGATCTTCATCACACAGACGTAATGGGAACGTTCTCTTCACTGACTTTTCGTCTTACTGTGTTGCCGCATTTTCAGCAACCGGAGGTCAGTAATGAGCACAGAAAAAGAAAAGATGATTGCTGGTGAGTTGTATCGCTCGGCAGATGAGACGTTATCTCGCGATCGCCTGCGCGCTCGTCAGCTTATTCACCGATACAATCATTCCCTGGCGGAAGAGCACACATTACGCCAGCAAATTCTCGCTGAATTATTCGGTCAGGTGACAGAGGCTTATATTGAGCCAACGTTTCGCTGTGACTATGGCTATAACATTTTTCTCGGCAATAATTTTTTCGCCAACTTCGATTGCGTGATGCTTGATGTCTGCCCTATTCGCATCGGTGATAACTGTATGTTAGCGCCAGGTGTTCATATCTACACGGCAACACATCCCATCGACCCTGTAGCACGTAATAGCGGTGTTGAACTGGGGAAACCCGTCACCATCGGTAACAACGTCTGGATTGGCGGACGTGCAGTCATTAACCCTGGTGTGACCATTGGTGATAACGTCGTGGTAGCCTCAGGTGCAGTTGTCACAAAAGATGTCCCGGACAATGTTGTCGTGGGCGGTAATCCAGCCAGAATCATTAAAAAATTGTAACCTGTTTTTCGCAACTGTTATGCAAAATCGTGGCAAATCTGTTACTTTCCCTCTACTATTCCCACGTTAAAATAGGGTGTTCCCTGGAAAGTTGCAGATACCACGAAGGCAAAAGATGACCGAAATACAACGCCTGCTGACCGAAACGATTGAGTCTCTGAATACCCGCGAAAAACGCGACAACAAACCCCGCTTTAGTATCAGTTTTATCCGTAAACATCCGGGGCTGTTTATCGGTATGTACGTTGCTTTTTTTGCCACCCTGGCGGTGATGTTGCAGTCCGAAACGCTGTCAGGCTCTGTCTGGCTACTGGTTGTATTATTTATCCTGCTTAATGGTTTCTTCTTTTTCGATGTCTACCCACGCTACCGCTATGAAGATATCGACGTGCTTGATTTCCGCGTTTGCTATAACGGCGAATGGTACAACACGCGCTTTGTACCTGCCGCGCTGGTTGAAGCCATCTTGAACTCTCCGCGTGTCGCGGATGTTCATAAAGAACAACTGCAAAAAATGATCGTCCGTAAAGGTGAACTGTCTTTTTACGATATTTTTACCCTCGCTCGCGCCGAATCAACATCTTAAGTTAGGGTTACATACCAGGCGTAAAGCTCTACGCCTGGTCAAATGACAACGATCGTTTCCACCCATCGCTTCATGAAATACCAGCTCTACCTCCTTATCTCCTGCCTGCCTTTTTCCACAATCAGATATACTTTCCCTACACTATGTTAATAAGGATATGCTGGTGAGAACACGACATCTGGTCAGCCTGATTTCGGGAGTACTGATTCTTTCAGTATTACTGCCTGTCGGCTTAAGCATCTGGCTGGCCCATCAGCAAGTACAAACATCGTTTATTGAAGAGTTGAATACTTATTCCTCCCGCGTCGCTATTCGGGCCAATAAGGTGGCGATACAAGGGAAAGATGCTCTGCAGGAGCTGGAAAGGTGGCAAGGTGCGGCCTGTAGCGCAGCCCATCTCATGAAAATGCGTCGGGTATCTTACAGTTATCGCTATATTCAGGAAGTGGTCTATATCGATAACAACGTTCCCCAGTGTTCGTCTCTGGAGCATGAAAGCCCACCCGATGCCTTCCCCGAGCCAGGTAAAATTTCGAAAGATGGTTATCGGGTCTGGTTAACATCGCATAACGATTTAGGCATTATCCGTTACATGGTCGCTATAGGAACGGCACATTATGTCGTCATGATCGACCCCGCTTCCTTTATTGATGTCATTCCCTATAGCTCATGGCAAATTGATGCCGCCATTATTGGCAATGCCCATAATGTTGTCATAACCAGCAGCGATGAAATTGCTCAGGGAATTATTACCAGGCTACAAAAAACACCCGGTGAGCATATCGAAAATAATGGAATTATTTACGATATCCAGCCCTTCCCGGAGATGAATATTTCGATCATCACCTGGGCTTCAACGAAAATGTTGCAGAAAGGCTGGCATCGGCAAGTCTTTATTTGGTTACCGCTCGGGTTGGTGATTGGCCTGCTGGCAGCGATGTTTGTGCTGCGTATTTTGCGCCGTATCCAGTCACCGCATCATCGACTGCAGGATGCTATCGAAAATCGTGATATATGCGTGCACTATCAGCCGATTGTCTCCTTAGCCAATGGCAAAATTGTCGGTGCTGAGGCACTGGCGCGCTGGCCGCAGACAGACGGTAGTTGGTTGTCACCAGATAGTTTTATTCCGCTGGCACAGCAAACGGGGCTTTCTGAGCCGTTGACGCTACTGATTATAAAAAGTGTCTTTGAAGATATGGGCGACTGGCTGCGTCAGCATCCGCAGCAGCATATTTCGATCAATCTTGAATCCACCGTACTCACCTCGGAAAAAATCCCGCAATTGCTGCGTGAAATGATCAATCACTATCAGGTTAATCCCAGACAGATCGCGCTTGAACTCACTGAACGCGAGTTTGCCGATCCGAAAACCAGCGCCCCGATAATTTCTCGCTACCGGGAGGCGGGCCATGAAATTTATCTCGATGATTTTGGTACGGGGTATTCAAGTTTAAGCTATTTACAGGATCTGGATGTCGACATTCTGAAGATCGATAAATCTTTCGTTGATGCGCTGGAATATAAAAATGTCACGCCACATATCATCGAAATGGCAAAAACACTGAAACTGAAAATGGTAGCGGAGGGAATCGAAACCAGTAAACAAGAAGAGTGGCTACGCCAGCATGGCGTGCACTACGGCCAGGGCTGGCTCTATAGCAAGGCATTACCGAAAGAGGATTTCTTACGCTGGGCCGAGCAACATTTGTGAATTTTTGGGCTGACGGCACGCCGCACAGCCCGTCACGCTACCTATTCGTCGATGATTGACTCGAATCCGCCATAGATCATTCGCTTGCCATCAAACGGCATGGACTCGCCGAACTCCTTCATCCGTGGGTCCGACATCATCTTTTGATTAGCAGCGTCGCGGACCTCTTTTGAAGGGTATTCAATCCAGCTAAAGACAACCTCTTCATTCTCTTCCGCTTTCACCGCCATACGAAAATCGGTCACTTTGCCATCCGGTACATCGCTGGCCCAGCATTCGACAATACGAAGCGCGCCAAACTCTTTAAACAATGGCGCGGCCTTAGCGGCCATTTCCCGATAGGCATCCTTTTTATCGGCAGGAACGGCAACCACAAAACCATCAACATACTTCATCAGACATACCTCCGAAGCGTACTGCGCAGCCAGACAATTCTTGCGACGTCAGTTGTGGTTAAAGTTTAGCCATGTTGGGATTTTTTGACGAAACGGTGGGAGGCAGAAATGGGTGGGGGCCCTGCCAGCTACATCCCGGCACACGCGTCATCTGCCTTGGCTGCTTCCTTCCGGACCTGACCTGGTAAACAGAGTAGCGTTGCGGGAGAACCAACAGTGCCCCCATTGAGAGCGTTGAGAACCAACGCGCAGGCGCATTATCACTGCTGCCCCGGCTAATTGCAACCCATTGCGTGCCAGATGCTGGTTTCTTGCGCAATGCGGCTTCACTCGGGCGTTTTTCCAGATTATGCTGAAAAATTACCTCAGGAAGAAAAGATGGAAAAAGAAGATTCATTTCCCCAACGCGTCTGGCAAATCGTAGCCGCTATTCCCGAAGGCTATGTCACCACTTACGGTGATGTGGCGAAACTGGCGGGATCGCCCCGCGCCGCGCGCCAGGTAGGTGGTGTGTTAAAGCGTCTCCCGGAAGGCAGCACCTTGCCCTGGCATCGGGTGGTTAATCGCCACGGCACCATTTCGCTAACCGGACCGGATTTACAGCGTCAGCGACAGGCATTACTGGCAGAAGGTGTGATTGTGTCAGGAAGAGGGCAAATCGACTTGCAGCGTTATCGCTGGAACTACTAACCCTCTCCGGGCGGAGAGGGTTAACTTCGCTTAATATTGCGTAGGAGCTGGAACTGCCGAAGACGGATTCACCTGGGTTGGTGAGGTCGAAGGTACGGTAGTCGTTGCGCCACCGCTGGCCTGAACCGGCACGGCGGTTTGCTGCACCGGCACCAATGTCAGGTCAGCTTTAGTTCCGCCCTGGTTGATCACCGGCTGAACGGTATCGGTGATAAATACCAGTTTATCATTCACGGTAATCGCCGCACTCAACAGAATACGCGCGTTCGGCTGAACGTCTGCCGGGTTAAATGGCAGAACAAAACTGAATGGTGACTGTTTACCTTCAGTACGCACCGCTTTTTGAGCCAGCACTTTTGACGGTGCATCGGCTAACGATGCGTCAGAAAGTGTCACGGTCAGCACGGCATCAGGCGGCAGTGCGACTTTCTGACGGATCCAGACGGTACCGGAAACATTCGGTTGCTGGATAGCAGGTTGCTGTGTTGCTGAAATAGACGTATTTGCAGCCGGTGCTGGCGTCTGAATATCCGCGCTTTTATCTGCGCAAGCCGCCAACGCAATCGCAACCGCTAAACCACTGGCCATGTGCACGAGTTTCATTCACTTCTCCTTATTATCAATGCACCAGCGGGCTAACTTTCCTCGCCGGAAGAGTGGTTAACAAAATAGTAACGTCAACAAGTGTGGCACACATCACGCATTTCTGCCTGTAATTGGCTAGTAATTCAGACTATTGCACCCATCGGACCAGTGGCAAATTTGCGTTATACTCAACTCACTTTGGCTTGCTGCGGCAGCTTTGTTACTGGAGAGTTATATGAGTCAGGCGCTAAAAAATTTACTGACATTGTTAAATCTGGAAAAAATTGAGGAAGGACTCTTTCGCGGCCAGAGTGAAGATTTAGGTTTACGCCAAGTGTTTGGCGGCCAGGTAGTGGGTCAGGCCTTGTATGCTGCAAAAGAGACCGTCCCTGAAGAGCGGCTGGTACATTCGTTTCACAGCTACTTTCTTCGCCCAGGCGACAGTAAGAAGCCGATTATTTATGATGTCGAAACGTTGCGTGACGGTAACAGCTTCAGCGCCCGCCGGGTTGCTGCTATTCAAAACGGTAAACCGATTTTCTATATGACAGCCTCTTTCCAGGCTCCGGAAGCGGGTTTCGAACATCAAAAAGCTATGCCACCCGCACCCGCACCTGATGGCCTGCCTTCAGAAACGCAAATCGCCCAATCGCTGGCGCACCTGCTGCCGCCAGTGCTGAAAGATAAATTCATCTGCGATCGTCCGCTGGAAGTCCGTCCGGTAGAATTTCATAACCCACTGAAAGGGCATGTCGCAGAACCACATCGTCAGGTATGGATCCGCGCAAATGGTAGCGTGCCGGATGATCTGCGCGTTCATCAGTATCTGCTCGGTTACGCTTCTGACCTTAATTTCCTGCCGGTAGCTCTACAGCCGCACGGCATCGGTTTTCTCGAACCGGGGATTCAGATTGCCACCATTGACCATTCCATGTGGTTCCATCGCCCGTTTAATTTGAATGAATGGCTGCTGTATAGCGTGGAGAGCACCTCGGCGTCCAGCGCACGCGGCTTTGTGCGCGGTGAGTTTTATACCCAGGACGGCGTGCTGGTTGCCTCGACCGTTCAGGAAGGGGTAATGCGTAATCACAATTAAAAAAATAGCCGGAGGTGAAAACCGTCCGGCTGTTTTTTGCAGTGCTTATTACGCGTTATAGGCATTTTCGCCGTGGCTGTTGACGTCCAACCCTTCTCGCTCCTGTTCTTCCGGTACACGCAGACCAACCGTCAGATCCGCCAGTTTGTAGCCAATAAATGCCACCACACCAGACCAGACAATCGTAATGGCAATACTTTCCAGCTGTACCAGCAACTGATGGCCCATCGTCACACCTTCAGCGAAGCCTACGCCGCCCAGCGAGCTGGCGGCAAAAATCCCAGTCATGATACAGCCGACAATGCCACAAACACCGTGCACACCGAAGACATCGCAGGGATCATCCACCCGCAGCAAGCGTTTGAGCATGGTAACGCCCCACAAGCCCGCCAGACCAGCGACTACGCCGATAATCAACGCGCCGCCAACACCAATGTAGCCACAGGCTGGCGTCACGCCGACCAGACCGGCAATCGCGCCAGAACACGCTCCCAGCAGTGAAGGCTTACCGCGCAGCGCCCATTCACCGAAGATCCAGCCAAGAATTGCCGCCGCCGTTGCGACCACAGTATTCACAAATGCCAGTGCTGCAATTTCATTCGCCGTGCCCGCTGATCCGGCGTTAAAGCCAAACCAGCCGATATAGAGAATGGCAGTGCCGGTAAAGACCATCGGCAGGTTGTGCGGTTTAAACGCCTCTTTGCCGAAGCCCACGCGTTTACCAATTAGATATGCGCCCACCAGACCTGCAATAGCGGCGTTAATGTGCACCACCGTGCCACCCGCAAAATCCAGCGCACCGTGAGAAGCCAGCAAACCACCGCCCCAGACCATATGCGCAATCGGAATGTAAGAGAGCGTCAGCCACACCACCACGAAAATCAGCACAGCTGAGAAGCGGATCCGTTCCGCCAGCGCCCCGACGATCAAGCCGACGGTAATGCAGGCAAACGATCCCTGAAACGCCACGTGGATATACTGATAAATGCTGCCCATCACCGCCGTCAGTTCGATGTTTTTCAGCATCAACCAGTTAATGTTACCGAAGAAGTTGTTGCCCTCACCAAACGCCAGCGAGTAGCCGTAAACCACCCAGAGAATGCAGACCAGAGCAAACGTCACCGTCACCTGCGTCAGCATCGACAGCACGTTTTTGCCGCGAATTAACCCACCGTAAAACAGGGCAATCCCCGGAATAGTCATAAACAGCACCAGCGCAGTACAAATCATCATAAACGCATTGTCAGCTTTATCGGCCACCGCAGGTGCAGCCATTACCAGTCCCGGCAGCATCGCCAGTGAAGCAAGCCCAGTTTTTATCGTCGCTATCTTCATTTTTCGTTCCTGTTGCTGTGTGCCAGAGATTACAGCGCCGCTTCGTCGGCTTCGCCGGTACGAATACGAATGACGCGTTGCAATTCAGCGACGAAGATTTTGCCGTCGCCAATTTTTCCGGTGTAAGCCGCTTTGCTGACGATATCGATCACTTCATCGAGTTGGTCATCAGCAATCGCCACATCAATTTTTACTTTTGGCAGAAAGTTGACGCTGTATTCCGCCCCCCGGTACAGCTCGGCATGCCCTTTCTGACGCCCGAAACCTTTCACTTCGGTGACGGTCAGGCCCTGAATACCAATGGAAGATAACGCTTCACGAACGTCTTCCAGTTTGAATGGTTTGATTATCACGGTCACCAGCTTCATAGATCCCCTCCGGTCAGAATTCGGTAATAGTTCTGCTACACAAAGAAGGTATTGCAAGCGGTGTGCCAGAAATGAAAAACGAGAAAGAGAGCAGGAAGTTAAGAAGATTGAAAACAAAAACGCACTATGACAGTGCACAGTGCGTTACATTTTTGCACCAACGATGAAATATTGCGCTATTCAGGCGCTCAATGATTCATCTTCACGCACGCTGGCTGCCAGCTCTTCGCCCGCAAGTTGCAGTTGATACATCTGCCAGTAGCGCCCCTGGGCGGCCAGCAGTTGCTGGTGAGTCCCCTGTTCCACAGCCTGACCACGATGAAGCACCAGAATGGTGTCGGCATCGACAATGGTCGATAAGCGGTGAGCAATCACCACAAGCGTAGTGTGTTCACGCACCGCCGCCAGTGCGTGTTGAATCGCCTGTTCAGTACCGGAGTCAATGCTGGCGGTTGCCTCATCAAGGATCAGGATTTGCGGCGTCTCCACCAGCACGCGCGCCAGTGCCAGCAGTTGCTTTTGCCCGACGGAGAGATTATTCCCCTGCTCGCCCAGCGGCGTATAAATACCATCACTCATGCTGCGCGCCAGCTCCGCCAGTTGCACGGTTTCCAGCGCCTGCCAGACACGTTCTTCGGAGATATCACGTCCCAGCGTCACGTTGGCGAGGAAGGTATCCGCCAGTACCACCGGATCTTGTTGCACCATCGCCACGCCCTGGCGCAGCACGCTGTGACTTAGCGAACTTAACGGACGACCATCAAGGCGAATCTCACCTTCCGTTAGCGGGTAATAGCCCATCAATAAACTGGCGAGGGTACTTTTTCCACTGCCGGTATGCCCCACTAGCGCCACAAAGTTACGCGAAGGCACAGAGAGATTAATATTCTTCAGCACCAGATTGTTATCGCGATAAGCAAATGACACGTTATCGACTTCAATGGTGCCGCTCTGCAACGGGCGATCATCATTGCCGTATTGCTGGCGCGGCCCGTCCATCAACTCAAACACGCGCTCACCAGCAACAACAGCCTGTTGCAGCATCGCCTGTTGCGTGGTCAGTTCGATTAAGGGTTCGTTAAGCCGCCCAAGATAGCTGATAAACGCATACAGTACGCCCACTTCAATGGTACCGCTGGCGGAGAAGCCAAACAGCATCAACAAGCCACAAAGAATGAGTGATGAAAACAGACTTAGCAGCGGACGCAGCAGAAAACCGTCGAGGCGCAGGGTTTGCATCCTCGCCATATAGTGTGAACGACTGGCCTCACCCATACGTTCGCCAAATCGCGCCTGCTGACGGAACTGCTGGATGACGCTCATGCCATTGATGATTTCGTTAAAGCCGTCGTTGATATCCGCCAGATAAGCGCGCACACGGCGGACAATTGGCGTGCTGTAACGCTGGTATATCACCATCACCACCAGCACCACCGGGAAAATCATTATCGCCACCAACGCCATTCGCCAGTCGAGGCTGAACATTGCCACCAACATCGCACCCACAAGTGCGGCGCTACGCAGGACAGTTGCCACTACGGTAACGTAGAGGTCGCGGATCACTTCAGTATCATTGGTAACGCGGGAAATCACCTGCCCGACAGGCTGGGTATCAAACTCACTCAACGGTTGGCGTAACGCAGCATCCATCACGTCGGTACGCAACTGTTGCACTACACCTACTGCCGCCCGATTAAACAGCAGCGATTGCGCGTAATGTAGCCCAGCGGCAAACAGTTGTAGCCCAACATACGCCGCAGCCAGCCCGGCAACCACTTTCAACGGCAGGTTATTTTTCGCTACCATATTGTCGATAAAATAGCTGATAAGCAGCGGCCCGCTGACTTCTGCCGCCGCCGCAACCCACATCATCAGGACCGCAATCCCCAACGGTTTACGCCACGGCGAACCGTACGCTAACAGGCGCTTGAGAGTCGGCCACAGTTGGCTAAAACTACGCATCGATGGCCTCCTCGCGAATTTCCGGAGCGTCGTCGAGCGCCGCCTCCAGTTGTTGATAGCGATACATATCGTGATACCAGCCGCTTTGTTGTGCCAGCACATCATGATTGCCACGCTGGGCGATATGTCCGTGCTGCATCACAATAATTTCACTGGCTTCCGTCAGTGCAGAAAGGCGATGGGCACTGATGATTACCGTCCTTCCCTGCCCCCACTGGCGCAGGTTATGCAGGATCTGGTGCTCTGTGCGTCCGTCCACCGCCGAAAGCGCATCATCAAGGATGAGGATTTCCGCGTTGACTAATAACGCACGAGCAATGGAGATACGCTGTTTTTGCCCACCAGAAAGCATCACGCCGCGCTCGCCCACCTCTGTATCGTAACCTTGCGGTAGACGCAAAATATCGTCATGTACGCTGGCTAACCGCGCGACATGCTCAATCTCTTGCTGTGTGGCATTCGGGCAACCTAGCGCGATGTTGTTCGCCACGGTGTCGGAAAAAAGGAATGGCGTCTGGCTGACCACCGCCAGGCGGCTACGCCAGCTATCGAGTTGTAACTTCGTCAGAGGAATATCATGAAAGCGAATATCCCCCTCGCTGACGTCGAAATGACGCTGAATGAGCGACAACAGGGTACTTTTGCCGGAACCAGTCGGCCCGCAGATACCCAGCATCTGACCGGGTTTCAGGGCGAAGTTGACGTTTTCCAGCGCAGGATGGTCAGTCTGCGGATACATAAACTGGCGAATATTTACATCCAGTTCACCACGACCTTCTGGCACTGGTTCGCTACCATCGTTCACCACCGGCGCTTCCGCCAGCATCGCGCGAATACGGCTGTACGCAGCACTACCACGCTCCACTATGTTAAACATCCATGCCAGCGCCAGCATCGGCCAAATCATCAGACCTAAATACATCATAAAACTGGTGAGCTGGCCCAGCGTTAAACTGCCCTGCACCACCATCCAACTACCGCCGCCAATCGCCAGCAAGTTCGCCATACCAATCGCGATATAGATGGTCGGGTCGAAACGAGCATCAATACGCGCCACCCGCATGTTTTTTTTGCCGGTATCTTCGGCATCCGCGGCAAATAACGCCGACTGGCGATCTTCCAGACCAAAGGCTTTGATCATGCGGATACTGGTGAGGCTTTCTTGAGTTCGGTCATTAAGACTGGAAAACGCCGCCTGCGCCAACTTAAAACGTTCATGTAAGGCATCGCCGTTGCGCTTAATCATGATCGCCATCACTGGCATCGGCAACAGGGCAAATAAGGTCAACTGCCAGCTAATTTGCGTTGACATCATAATCAACACAGCGCAGCCCATCACCAGTGAATCCACCAGCGTCAGCACCCCTTCTCCGGCGGCAAACACGACCCGATCGACGTCATTGGTCGCACGAGCCATGAGGTCCCCCGTGCGATGACGCAGGTAAAACTCAGGATGCTGCCGGCTTAGCTGACGGTAATAATCTTCACGCAGTTCAACAGCCAGTTGATAAGACGCGCCAAACAGCAATACGCGCCAGACGTAACGCAGGAGATAAACCACAACAGCAATCAGCACCATGGTGGCGATCCACATCAGGATCTGCCCGGTAGTAAAGTGTTGTTCTGTCACGCCATCGACAACAATACCAACCACTTTCGGCGGAACCAGTTGCAGCATCGCGATAATGACAAGCAAGGCAACAGCCCCGAGATAGCGACGCCATTCCCGACGGAAATACCAGCTTAATTGAGCAAATAATCGCACGCGTAGTGTCCTGACCTGATTCTGGATATTTATTCGATGGGTAAAGAAGTGGTGTATTTAATCTGTTCCATCGCGAAGCTGGAAGTGACGTCCGACAGCCCCGGCACGCTGTTTACCAGACGCTTATAAAACTCGTCGTAGCGTTTCATGTCGGCAACCTGGACGCGCATCAGATAATCGTATTCCCCGGCCATGCGCCAGAACCCCAGCACTTCTGGCATTTCAGTAACCACCGTCACAAAGCGGCAATACCATTCGCTGCTGTGATGTTGCGTTTTTATCAGCACAAAGGCGGTCAGACCGAGGCCAATTTTTTCCGGGTCCAACAGGGCGACTTTGCCGATAAGGATACCGTCATCCTCCAACCGTTTCAGTCGCTTCCAGCAAGGCGTGGTTGTCAGATTAACGGCTTCAGCCAATGCCTGCAAAGAGAGGGTGCAATCCTGCTGTAGTAAGGCCAGCAGCTTACGGTCAATTTTATCTAACATAACCCTTCCACAGAGAATTTTTTTCTCTTTTAATTCTATTTTAAAGGTGAAATCGCGACAATTTATTCTGTGCGGTTTAAACATCACGGCACAAAATGACAAATTCAACGCAAAAAAAACCGGGCAATTGCCCGGTGCTGGAAGGGATCTCGTTATTCGGGGGAATAAGGTAGATGTGGATAGTCCAGCCAGTGCGTCAAATAGTGAGAGACCGCCTGATTTCGGCAATGTCCAATCACCGGTAAATGAGGGAGCTCCGCGCGCAGTTGCGGCATCGCATTGCCCATAATAAAGCCGCTACCGACGCTGTCTAACATTTCGCGATCGTTCATCGCATCACCAAAGGCCATGCAATCGCGCAACGATAAACCTAAATGTTGGGTCAGCACCGTCAATGCAGCGCCTTTATTGCAGCCCACCGGGAGCACTTCGAGGCAATCCGTCGCGGAAAAACACAAATGTGCACGCTCGCCTAATGCTTCGTGTAGTTGGATCTGCAAGCGTGTAAGATCGTCGTGATCGCCACAGAAGCAGATCTTGGTGACGCTGCCGAGTGGCATTTTTTTAACATCGATTATCTGATAACGAAAACCGCTATAGACAAATGCCTGCAACAACGCAGGGATCTCTTTTCCGGTAAACCAACCATCGTCATTGAAAATATGCATGCTAGCTCGGGTATCCCATTGCTGATACAGCACCAGCTCTGCCACATCCGCAGGTAAATCATCACGATGTAAAAGTTCACCTTCCAGAGAATGCACGCGCGTTCCGTTGCCGGTAATCAAATACGCATCCAGCGATAGCGCCCCGAGAATATGCTGCATCTCCAGCGCATGACGACCTGTGGCGAAAGTGAGGGTAATGTCGCGTTCACGCAGTCGTGCCAAAGTAGAGAGTGTTTTCTCACCTAAATGATGGTCAGGCATCAATAAAGTGCCGTCCATATCAAATGCTGCCAGACGAGCCATTTCTTTCTCCACTCTGTGACACGGTTAATAGTGATTGAGTATCACCTGATATATACGGAAGTAATAGTGAATAGTTAAATAATATTGTTCCGGGTTTATATGCGACTGCTCAACCGTCTTAACCAGTATCAACGTCTGTGGCAACCTTCCGCCGGAAAGCCGCAAACCGTCACCGTCAGCGAACTGGCCGAACGCTGTTTTTGCAGCGAACGCCATGTTCGTACGCTGTTACGCCAGGCACAGGAGGCGGGATGGCTGGAGTGGCAGGCGCAGTCAGGACGCGGAAAGCGCGGTCAACTACGCTTTCTGGTCACGCCAGAATCGCTACGCAATGCGATGATGGAACAGGCGCTGGAAACCGGAAAGCAGCAAGATGTGCTGGAGCTGGCGCAACTGGCCCCAGGTGAGCTGCGCACTCTGTTACAGCCGTTTATGGGCGGACAATGGCAAAACGACACGCCAACGTTGCGTATTCCCTACTATCGCCCGCTCGAACCGCTACAACCGGGCTTTTTGCCCGGTCGTGCCGAGCAGCATCTCGCCGGACAGATATTTTCCGGCCTGACCCGCTTCGATAATAATACCCAGCGCCCGATTGGCGATTTAGCGCATCACTGGGAAACCTCTACTGACGGGTTACGCTGGGATTTTTATCTTCGCTCAACCTTACACTGGCATAACGGCGATGCAGTAAAAGCCTCCCACTTACACCAGCGGTTATTGATGCTGTTACAACTGCCAGCACTGGATCAATTATTTATTAGCGTGAAGCGTATTGAAGTCACCCATCCGCAGTGTCTGACCTTTTTTTTACATCGCCCTGATTACTGGCTTGCGCACCGGCTGGCGAGCTATTGCAGCCATCTGGCGCATCCGCAATTACCCCTGGTAGGAACCGGACCTTTTCGCTTAACACAATTCACAGCGGAACTGGTGCGCCTGGAGAGTCATGATTATTACCATTTACGTCATCCGCTGCTTAAAGCGGTTGAGTACTGGATAACTCCGCCGCTTTTCGAAAAAGATTTGGGAACCAGTTGTCGGCATCCCGTGCAAATCACTATCGGCAAACCTGAGGAGCTGCAACGGGTCAGCCAGGTCAGTAGTGGCATCAGTTTAGGTTTTTGCTATTTAACGTTGCGCAAAAGTCCCCGACTGTCCCTCTGGCAGGCGCGAAAAGTGATCTCCATTATTCATCAATCCGGTTTATTACAAACGTTAGAAGTCGGAGAAAACCTGATCACCGCCTGTCATGCATTACTGCCTGGCTGGACTATTCCACAATGGCAAGTATCGGATGAAGTCAAACTACCGAAAACCTTGACGCTGGTTTATCACCTACCGATAGAACTTCATACCATGGCAGAACGCCTACAGGCGACGCTGGCCGCGGAAGGCTGTGAACTTACAATTATTTTTCATAACGCAAAAAACTGGGACGACACGACCCTACTGGCACACGCAGACCTCATGATGGGCGACAGGTTAATTGGCGAAGCACCGGAATATACCCTGGAGCAATGGCTGCGTTGCGATCCACTGTGGCCACATGTTTTCGACGCTCCAGCATATGCACATTTGCAATCGACACTGGACGCGGTGCAAGTAATGCCTGATGAGGAAAACCGATTTAATGCCCTGAAAGCGGTTTTTAGCCAGTTAATGGCAGATGCGACGCTGACGCCGCTGTTCAACTATCACTATCGCATTAGCGCCCCTCCCGGCGTGAACGGTGTGCGGCTGACACCGCGAGGCTGGTTTGAATTTACCGAAGCCTGGCTTCCCGCGCCGTCGCAATGAATAGCTGGTCCGGGTTAATCGCAGGCGTTACCATAACGCTTTTATTGTTCAAGCAGGATTATCTATGAAACGTGCTGTCGTTGTGTTCAGTGGAGGCCAGGATTCCACCACCTGTCTGGTGCAGGCATTACAACAATATGATGAAGTCCATTGCGTGACGTTCGATTACGGTCAGCGACATCGCGCAGAAATCGACGTGGCACGCGAACTGGCGCTGAAACTGGGGGCACGCGCGCATAAGGTTCTTGATGTAACGCTGCTCAACGAGCTGGCGGTCAGCAGCCTGACACGTGACAGCATTCCAGTGCCAGATTATGAACCTGAAGCCGATGGCATCCCGAATACGTTTGTCCCAGGCCGTAATATTTTATTCCTGACGCTGGCGGCAATATATGCGTATCAGGTCAAAGCCGAAGCAGTGATTACCGGCGTCTGCGAAACGGATTTCTCCGGTTACCCGGATTGCCGCGATGAGTTTGTGAAAGCACTAAACCATGCCGTCAGTTTAGGCATGGCGAAAGATATTCGTTTTGAAACGCCGCTGATGTGGATTGATAAAGCGGAAACCTGGGCGCTGGCTGATTATTACGGCAAACTAGATTTAGTCCGTAACGAAACGTTGACCTGCTATAACGGCATTAAAGGCGACGGTTGCGGTCATTGTGCGGCGTGTAATTTACGCTCCAACGGTTTGCATCATTATCTGGCCGATAAACCGACGGTGATGGCAGCGATGAAGCAGAAAACCGGGTTGAAGTAATTATTCCGGGTGTCGCCGGATGCGGCTTGAGCATCCGGCACCACAAAACGTTTACTTAACCATCTGCTCCAGCTTTTCGCGCAATTCCCCTTCCAGAGCTAATGCTTTCTGCGTTTTAAGATCAATACAAACAAACGTAATAAGCGCATCCGCGACTACCTGCCCTTCCGGCTCCAGTGTAATGACCTGGCTTAAGATGCCGCTTTTACCGTTTAATTGCTGCAACTGACTGGTAATGGTTAACAGGTCGCTTAATACCGCCGGGCGACGATAGTTAATATTGATATTGACCACGACGAAGGCGATGTTATGGGCCGTCATCCACTGAAAACTGTCGCTATTTTCCAACCCATCCCAGCGGGCTTCTTCGAGAAACTCAAGGTAGCGGGCGTTGTTTACGTGCTGGTAAACGTCGAGATGATATCCACGAACTTTGATTTGTGTTTGCATAGCGCAATAACCTTACGTTGTTGTTATAAGAACTGTTATAAGTGCAGAGGTCATAACTGGTATGACCTCTTCAGTCTGGCAAAAATTTGCCACTATGCAAATTAATTACAGGGTTAATACCGCCAGATTACGTTCCACCAGCGAATTGCCCATCCCCGGCACCTGCTTGAGATCCTCCACCGTTTTAAACGGACCGTACTCTTCGCGATAACTGACAATCGCCTGCGCCTTCTTCAGGCCAACGCCATTCATCGCGCGGGCTAACTCTTCCGCGCTGGCATTATTAATGCTGACCCGGGTACCTTCTTCGTCACTGGCTTTAGTCGGTACTGCTGCTTTACTTTGTGCTGCAGGAGCTTCCGCTTTGGTTTCTACCGTTGTCGGTTTCGCCGCAGGAGCTGCCACCAGCGCGCTATGAGACATTCCGGCACAGGCCAGGGACAGGGTAATGAGCAGTGCTTTAATTCCGTGTTTCATACTGTTTTCTCCTTGTTTGTTAACAGTGGAATCACCTTAACGACAGTGAAAACAGGAAACAAATGGCAATGTTCAGAAATGGAAAAGGCCGCGAAAGCGACCTTTTCTTGTTACAGCTGCAAAGCATTTTTTTGCGAGGCGGCTTCAGGATTATTGCTGTTCCAGCGCATCGCCAATTTTGATTTTCGCCTCTTTACGCAGGTTACTCATCAGAGCTTCAAAGACGATTTGTGCGTTGTTCTGGGTGATCCCCTGCACCATCGCTTTTTTCTGCTCTTCCGGCATTGAACCTTGTTTCACTTCGTCCAGCGCCAGCAGAACGACATTGCCTTGCATATCGGTCGCCATACCGTAGCTCGGTTTGTCTTTCGCAGGCAGTGGCAGTGCAAACGCCGCCTGGCTAATCGGGTCACGACCGGAACGGCTTAAGGTTTTCGGCTCGCCAAATTTCAGACCGGCAGCCTGCATGGCTTCCGCACCCTTGCCCGCTTTCAGATCAACCAGCAGTTTTTCAGCATCCACTTTAGCCTGTTGTTCAGCTTTGTTGTGCTGAACCAGTGCCTTAACTTGTTCCTGAACATCTGCCAACGGTTTCACCGCTTCCGGTTTGTGCTCGCTGATGCGCAGCACGAATGCGCGGTCGCCGTCTACGGTGATGATGTCAGAGTTGATGCCCGGTGCGCCGTTTTCACCTACCAGACCGCCGTTAAAGATAGCGTCTGCAACCGGCTTAAAGTTCAACTCTTCCGGCAGGTTATCTTTGCTGAACCAACCCGTCTGAGTGGCTTTTACGCCCGCAGCTTGCTCTGCACCGGCCAGAGACTCGGTATCATTGCTTGCTGCATCGCTCACTTTCTGCTGCAGTGCGTAGTACGCATCGAGGGCTTTTTCGTGTTTCACTTTCGCCGCGACATCGTCACGCACTTCGTCTAACGACTTCACTTTCGCTGGCTGAATGTCGTCCAGACGTACAATCAGGAAACCGACCGAAGATTTGATGACACCAGAGAGTTGGCCTTTTTCTTTCAGACCAGCATTTTTCAGTTCGTCCGGGATAGTAGCATCTTCTAACCAACCCATATCGCCGCCGTTACGGGCAGAGATAATATCGGCAGATTTTTCTTTGGCTAACGCAGCAAAATCACCGCCTTTATTCAGCTCATCAAGTACCGCTTTCGCTTCATCTTCAGTTTTGGTCTGGATGATGCTGTAGCGGGTACGCTGCGGCTGGGTGAATTGATCCTGATGCTGATCGTAGTAGCTCTGGATATCCGCATCGCTAACCGGTTGCTGCATCGTTGCGGCATCCAGCTTGATGTAACTCACGCGGAATTGTTCCGGCGTCATGAAATTGTTTTTGTTTTGTTCGTAGTAGCTGGCAATTTCCTGTTCGGTCACAGGCTGCTTCGCCGCCAGCGCGTTAACATCGATAGTCGCTTCACGTACCACGCGTTGTTGAGCTACCAGTGCCGCCAGCTCGTCGGTTTCACCTTTCAGCATAAAATCGGTACCGGCAACGCCGTTAATCAGCTGTTGGGTAGTGAGCTGGTTACGTAGCGCCTGGGCGTACTGATCGGCGGTCATCCCCATCTGGTTGAGGATACCGTTATAGCGGCTGTTATCAAATTTGCCGTCAACCTGGAAGGCTGGGGTCGCGAAAATCGCCTGTTTAACCTGCTCATCACTGATACCCAGTTTCAGCTCACGAGCGTACTGATCCAGCAGCGCCTCGTCGATCAGACGATTCAGCACCTGTTGACGCAGGGTTTTCATATAGCCTTCGTTCGCTGCAAGCTCAGAGTATTGATCGCCCAGCTGTTGCTGCATGCGATTACGCTCGCTGTTGAAGGCGTTCTCGAACTGCCCACGGCTGATTTCCTGGTCATTCACTTTTGCGGCGTAGTTATTGCCTCCGCCAATCAGGTAACCACTCACGCCGGTCAATATGAACGACACGATAATGATACCGAAAATAATCTTGAGCACGAGACTGTTTGCAGCCGTGCGTAAGCTGTCCATCATGGTGTAACAACACTCCGCTGTAGATGACTGTGTACCTCACGCAACGTATCGATGCGCGCAAAGGCCTATTGTGACAAGAAACGGGGGCAATTGTCAGCCCACAAGACGCAGAAAGTCACCGAATACAAATAAAAAAGGCACATCAGTAGATGCGCCCTTGAACTTCGTCACACCCCCACTGGGGACAACGCTTAGTTTACCGCGTCTTTCAGTGCTTTACCTGCACGGAAGCTCGGTACTTTAGCGGCAGCGATGGTGATCTCTTTACCGGTCTGCGGGTTGCGGCCAGTACGGGCAGCACGCTCTTTAACGGCAAAAGTACCAAAACCTACCAGTGCTACATCATCCCCTTCTTTCAGAGATTCAGTTACGGAAGCAATAATAGCATCTAACGCACGGCCAGCCGCAGCTTTAGAGATATCAGCCCCTGCAGCAATCTTGTCGATCAATTGAGATTTATTCACTCTTCTCTTCCTCTTTATAATTTATATCGCACTTGAATCCTTCAAGGTACGAACGCGCAGCAGTTATATCAGGCCAGCCATCCCCTTACAACACCCCTTAATAAGGGCAAGCCCAATCCGCCATCTAACTTAGCGAGACAAAAAAAGGCTGGCAAGTCCGAATTAGCCTGCCAGCCCTGTTTTTATTAGTGCATTTTGCGCGAGGTCACTATTTTGCAGTCACAACCTGCATGCCAGACGGTTCATTTTGCAGCGCCAGAGTCAGAACTTCCTCAATGCGTTTCACAGGATGAATGTCCAGATCAGCAATTACGTTGTCAGGAATCTCTTCCAGATCGCGTTTATTTTCGAACGGAATTAACACTGTTTTAATCCCGCCGCGATGCGCTGCCAGTAGTTTTTCTTTCAAACCACCGATCGGCAGTACCTGACCACGCAGAGTGATCTCACCGGTCATTGCCACATCGGCACGAACCGGGTTACCGGTCAGGCAAGAAACCAGCGCGGTGCACATAGCAATACCGGCACTCGGACCATCTTTCGGCGTCGCACCTTCCGGTACGTGGACGTGGATGTCGCGTTTTTCGTAAAAATCAGGGTTGATCCCCAGTTTTTCCGCACGCGCACGAACCACCGTTAACGCCGCCTGAATGGACTCCTGCATCACTTCGCCGAGCGAACCGGTATAGGTCAGTTTGCCTTTACCCGGAACGCACGCGGTTTCAATGGTAAGTAAGTCACCGCCCACTTCCGTCCACGCCAGACCGGTTACCTGACCGACACGGTTTTCGTTATCCGCGCGTCCATAGTCGAAACGCTGAACACCGAGGTAGTCATGCAGGTTATCGCCGTTAATTTCGATATGTTTTAATGACTTATCGAGCAGTAACTGCTTAACCGCTTTGCGGCACAGTTTGGATATTTCACGTTCCAGACCACGTACGCCCGCCTCACGGGTGTAGTAACGAATAATGCCGATAATGGCGCTATCGTCGACGGTCAGCTCACCTTTTTTCAGTGCATTACGTTCAATCTGCTTTGGCAGCAGGTGACGTTTGGCGATGTTCAGTTTTTCATCTTCGGTATAACCGGAGAGGCGAATCACTTCCATACGATCCAGCAGTGGTGCCGGAATGTTCATGGAGTTTGACGTCGCGACAAACATCACGTCGCTAAGGTCGTAATCCACTTCCAGGTAGTGGTCGCTGAACGCTACGTTCTGCTCTGGATCCAGCACTTCAAGTAGTGCGGAAGCCGGATCGCCACGCATGTCAGAGGACATTTTGTCGATCTCATCGAGCAGGAACAGCGGGTTTTTCACGCCCACTTTCGCCATTTTCTGGATCAGTTTACCCGGCATAGAACCGATGTAAGTACGGCGGTGACCACGGATTTCCGCTTCGTCACGCACGCCGCCCAGCGCCATACGAACATATTTACGTCCGGTAGCTTTGGCGATGGACTGACCAAGAGAAGTTTTACCTACCCCCGGCGGCCCTACCAGGCAGAGGATCGGTCCCTTGATTTTGTTGACACGGCTTTGAACCGCAAGATACTCAAGGATGCGATCTTTCACGCGCTCCAGACCATAATGGTCGGTATCAAGGATTTCCTGCGCCTGACGCAGGTCTTTTTTGACCTTGCTACGCGCATTCCACGGCACCTGCACCATCCAGTCGATATAACCACGCACCACGGTCGCTTCTGCCGACATCGGAGACATCATTTTCAGCTTCTGCAGTTCTGCTTCCGCTTTCTCTTTTGCCTCTTTCGGCATTTTCGCCGCGTCGATTTTGCGCTTCAGTGCTTCGTTTTCGTCCGGTGCATCGTCCATTTCGCCGAGTTCTTTCTGAATAGCTTTCATTTGCTCGTTCAGATAGTACTCACGCTGGGATTTTTCCATCTGCTTTTTAACGCGGTTGCGAATGCGTTTCTCAACCTGCAGCAGATCGATTTCCGATTCCATCATCGCCATCAGATATTCCAGACGTTCGTTGACGTCGGACATCTCCAGAACAGACTGTTTGTCAGCCAGTTTCAGCGGCATATGCGCAGCAATGGTATCCGCCAGACGCGCCGGATCGTCGATGCTGTTCAGCGACGTCAGCACTTCTGGTGGAATTTTTTTGTTCAGCTTGATGTAGCCTTCGAACTGGCTGATTGCAGTACGCACCAGCACTTCCTGTTCCCGCTCATCAATGGTCGGCGACTCCAGATACTCCGCCTTCGCAGAAAAGTGTTCGCCATTGTCAGAGAGCGCAGAAATACGCGCGCGCTGTAACCCCTCGACCAGCACTTTGACGGTGCCGTCAGGCAGTTTCAGCATCTGCAATATAGAGGCCACGGTCCCGACGGTGAAAAGATCGTTTACACCCGGCTCATCCGTTGAAGCTTCTTTCTGCGCGACCAGCATAATTTTTTTATCATGGTCCATCGCCGCTTCCAGACAACGGATAGATTTTTCCCGCCCGACAAATAAGGGGATGACCATGTGCGGATAAACCACCACATCGCGCAGCGGCAATACGGGGATTTCAATGCGTTCAGAACGCTCAGGATTCATAGAGCTCTCTCTTAGTTTAATTTCCGCCAGGTAATCAGATGACACGACTGTGCTTCACGCCATCTATTAACATGTACGTCAGTATATGGGGATGTTTCCCCCACATTCAACGCCGAGAATAGAGGAAAAATTAAAGGGGAGATAAAATCCCCCCTTTTTGGTTAACTAATTGTATGGGAATGGTTAATTATTCACCAGATGCCTGTTGCGCTTCCGGCTTGCCATAAATCAGCAACGGCTTGCTTTGACCATCAATTACCGATTCGTCGATAACCACTTTTTCGACGTCTTCCATGGACGGCAGATCGTACATGGTATCGAGCAGTGCGGCTTCTACGATGGAACGCAGGCCACGGGCACCGGTTTTACGCGCCATCGCTTTCTTAGCGATAGCATCCAGCGCCTCGTCACGGAATTCCAGATCCACGCCTTCCAGATTAAACAGCGCCTGATACTGCTTGGTCAGGGCGTTTTTCGGCTCTTTGAGGATCTGAATCAGAGCTTCTTCGCTCAGTTCATTCAACGTTGCGACAACCGGCAGACGACCAATGAACTCAGGGATCAGACCAAACTTGATCAGATCTTCCGGTTCAACCTGCGCCAGCAGCTCGCCTTCACTTGCTTTGTCAGATTTCGCTTTTACCGTCGCGCCAAAACCAATGCCGGAGCCTGTTTCTACACGATGGGAAATCACTTTATCCAGACCGGCAAACGCACCGCCACAGATAAACAGGATCTTAGAGGTATCAACCTGCAAGAATTCCTGCTGCGGATGTTTACGCCCACCTTGCGGTGGAACAGCAGCTACCGTACCTTCGATCAGTTTCAACAGTGCCTGCTGTACGCCTTCACCGGAAACGTCTCGGGTAATGGACGGGTTGTCTGACTTACGAGAAATCTTGTCGATTTCATCGATGTAGACAATCCCGCGCTGCGCTTTCTGTACGTCGTAATCGCACTTTTGCAACAGCTTCTGAATGATGTTTTCAACGTCTTCGCCCACATAACCGGCTTCGGTCAGCGTGGTTGCATCGGCCATGGTGAACGGGACGTCCAGCAGGCGCGCCAGCGTTTCGGCCAGCAGCGTTTTACCGGAACCGGTCGGACCGATCAGCAGAATGTTACTTTTGCCCAACTCGACACCATTGCTGGTATCTCCGTTGCGCAGACGTTTGTAGTGGTTGTATACCGCGACCGCCAGCACTTTTTTCGCCTGTTCCTGACCGATAACGTAATCGTCCAGGTGGTTGCGAATTTCATGCGGCGTCGGTAGCGCACTGCGTTCACGATGCGGTGCAACTTCTTTAATCTCTTCGCGAATGATGTCGTTACATAAATCAACACATTCGTCGCAGATATACACGGATGGACCGGCAATCAGCTTGCGCACTTCATGCTGGCTTTTGCCGCAAAAAGAGCAATACAGCAATTTGCCTGAGCCATCTTTGCGTTTATCTGTCATGGGTCAAAACCTCTTCTTTGTTCTTTGTGCCGCACACGACGACGCAAATGCCATTCTCAGGCGCAAGCCGCTTTATAGCGTTGTGCCGCCCTGGATAAGTATAGCGGCACAGTTGCGCCTCTGGCATCAATTACGATGGGTCAGAATCGAATCGACCAGACCGTATTCCACCGCTTCAGGGGCGGAAAGGAAGCGATCGCGCTCGGTGTCACGTTCAATCTGTTCTAATGATTGACCCGTATGAAGCGCCATAAGTTCATTCATACGCCCTTTAACTTTCAGAATTTCACGGGCATGAATTTCGATATCGGTCGCCTGGCCCTGGTAGCCGCCCAACGGCTGGTGAATCATCACGCGCGAATTCGGCAGGCAGAAACGTTTACCTTTTGCCCCTGCAGTCAGCAAGAAAGCGCCCATCGAAGCCGCCTGGCCCATACAGATGGTGCTGACATCAGGCTTGATAAACTGCATGGTGTCATAGATAGACATCCCGGCAGTGATCACCCCGCCTGGGGAGTTAATGTACAGATAGATATCTTTTTCTGGGTTTTCTGCTTCCAGGAACAGCATCTGCGCCACAATCAGGTTAGCCATGTGGTCTTCAACCTGGCCAGTCAGAAAAATGACGCGTTCCTTAAGTAGACGAGAATAGATATCAAAAGAGCGCTCACCACGTGAGGTCTGTTCAATGACCATCGGCACCAGCGCCATATGGGGTGCAAAGTTATCTCGTTCGCCGCTGTATGACATTTCCGTCTCCTGGATAAAATTGAAAAAACCTGCTGTACCGATTGTAACCTTATGGACGGATTATCAGCTAGTCCCTGTGTTATGGGTACGGCATCACCATATTTCAAGCATAACAATCTTTTGTTGTTACGCTAACACCGAAAGAGGCTTTTCGCACGGTTCCATGCAAAATTCATGACAAAAAAAAGGCCCACCACCTGGCGGTGATGGGCCTTTGTGCGAATTTAGCGCGTTATGCTGCGTAAATTACGCCTGCTGGTTCATCAGCTCGTTGAAAGTGGTTTCTTTTTCAGTCACTTTCGCTTTCGCCAGTACAGCTTCAACAGCCTGTTCTTCCAGAGCAACATTGCGCATGTTGTCCATCAGTTCTTTGTTTTTGCTGTAGAACTCGATAACTTCTTTCGGATCTTCGTACGCAGAAGCCATCTCTTCGATCAGGCCTTTAACGCGTTCTTCGTCAGCTTTCAGCTCGTTGGTGCGGATAACTTCGCCCAGCAGCAGGCCAACAACTACGCGGCGTTTAGCTTGTTCTTCGAACAGTTCGCGCGGCAGTTCCAGAGCCTGTTTTTCGTTACCGCCGAAACGCTGTGCCGCCTGACGACGCAGAACGTCGATTTCGCTGTCGATCAGCGCAGCCGGTACGTCGATGTCGTTAGCTTTTACCAGACCTTCGATCGCCTGAGACTTAACGCGGTTACGGATGGCGCTCTTCAGCTCGCGCTCCATGTTTTTACGCACTTCAGCGCGCAGACCTTCTACGGAACCATCTTCAACGCCGAAACGTTTGATGAATTCTGCAGTCAGTTCCGGCAGTTCACGCTCTTCAACTTTCTTCAGGTTGATAGCGAATTTCGCTGCTTTACCTTTCAGGTTTTCTGCGTGGTACTCTTCCGGGAAGGTCACGTCGATGGTGAACTCTTCGCCAGCTTTGTGTCCTTTGATACCGTCTTCAAAGCCCGGGATCATACGACCCTGGCCCATCGCCAGTACGAAATCAGACGCTTTACCGCCTTCGAACTCTTCGCCGTCTACAGAACCGGTGAAGTCGATGGTTACGCGGTCTTCTGCTTCAACAGCGCCGTCTTTTTCTTTCCAGGTCGCCTGCTGTTTACGCAGAGTATCCAGCATGCCGTCAACGTCAGCGTCGGTCACTTCAACGATCGGTTTTTCAACTTCGATCGCTTCCAGACCCTGCAGTTCAACTTCCGGATAAACTTCAAACTCTACAGAGTAGGTGAAGTCTTCACCCAGCTTGTATTCGCCCGGAACATAAGTCGGTGCGCCAGCCGGATTGATTTTTTCTTTAATGATGGCGTCAATGAAGTTACGGCTCATCAGGTCACCCAGAACGTCCTGGCGTACAGAGGCGCCATAACGCTGAGCAACGATATTCATTGGCACTTTGCCTTTGCGGAAGCCGTCAATACGTACTTTTTTCGCAACGTTGACCAGCTCGCTTTTAACAGCGGTCTCGATGCTGTCAGCAGCGATAGTAATCGTTACACGGCGGCCAAGGCCTTGAGTGGTTTCAACTGAAACTTGCATCTTGTTACCTCAAAAAATCACAGTGCTCGGTCAACTCTTACCCCGCAAGCACAGGTTGTTGGCTTCGCGGAACCGGGATGTTCTTATAATCAATCACATTCCCTGTTACCAGAATCATCCCGAAAGCATTCAAATAGGACGCGGCATTATAGCGGCATCACTTTTATGAGTCGAGAACGGTTATTGCGCGCTGTCGCGTATTTTTTCACAATTCCCGGGCAATTTTCGTCTGAATGCTGGGCAAAAAGCGCAAAATCCAGACAAAACAAAACGGCCCGCAGGCCGTTTTTCATAAAATCTTTAGCAACATACTGGAAAAGCGCCGACAGTTGCAAATGCGTTTTTACGCGATGCTTCCTGCTCCACGACAGGGAGGAGAGGCAAAGACGGTGTCCTGCAACCCTTCCCACTCCTTAATAGTGTAAGTATGCAAAGCCAGCGCATGAACGGTAGTAGAGAGTTCCTCCGCTAAAGTACTGTAAATCATTCGATGACGATTCAGAAAACGTTCACCCGTAAAACGATCGCTGACCAGCACAACTTTAAAATGGCTTTCAGAGCCGGCTGGGACATTGTGACGATAGCTTTCATCCACTACTTCGAGGAATACGGGTTGGAACGCCGCCCTTAATTTTTCTTCTATCCGCTCACGTATCATCATGAAATATCTCCTCCGACAACGCTGAGATGTCATCCATCCCTTTAAATACTAGCCGCTTTTACCGTTTCCATTGCAGCTTAACAACAAATATTTAGGTTTCGTCCTGGTTTTTCCGTCAAGCGTATGAAGTTTACTGATTTAAAGATTGAAACACAGGCCTCGCATCAGCGTTTCTTTTACCAGGGGCGATTATTTCGTCAACATGATGAATTTACATGCCTTACCCACTTCCCCTCGCCGTTGGCAATGTTATGATGGCGGGAATTTTTACCAAACACGCTTAAGAGTCTCTGAGAGCCCGAACATGTTCAAAAAAATCCTCTTCCCGTTAGTTGCTCTGTTTATGCTTGCAGGATGCGCAAAACCGCCAACAACTATTGAAGTTTCACCGACGATAACACTGCCACAGCAGGATCCAAGCCTGATGGGCGTCACCGTAAGCATTAATGGTGCCGATCAGCGTACCGATCAGGCGCTGGCAAAAGTCACCCGCGATAATCAAATCGTTACCCTGACAGCCTCCCGCGATCTGCGTTTCCTGCTGCAAGAAGTGCTGGAAAAACAGATGACCGCGCGTGGTTACATGGTTGGTCCGAATGGCCCGGTTAATCTGCAAATCATCGTTAGCCAACTGTATGCTGACGTGTCCCAGGGCAACGTGCGCTATAACATCGCCACCAAAGCGGATATCGCTATCATCGCTACCGCGCAGAATGGCAACAAAATGACCAAAAACTATCGTGCCAGCTACAACGTTGAAGGTGCGTTCCAGGCCTCCAACAAAAATATCGCCGATGCGGTTAACAGTGTGCTGACCGATACCATCGCTGATATGTCTCAGGACACCAGCATCCACGAATTCATCAAGCAGAACGCGCGTTAATTTCTGCCCTCTGGCCCGGTGCAAGCCGGGCCTGTAGACGCCCATGTCCAGTCAATATTTACGTATTTTTCAACAGCCACGTTCAGCCATATTGCTGATTCTGGGTTTTGCTTCCGGGCTACCGCTCGCCCTGACATCCGGCACCTTACAGGCCTGGATGACGGTCGAGAATATCGATCTTAAAACCATTGGTTTCTTCTCTCTGGTAGGCCAGGCTTACGTTTTTAAATTCCTCTGGTCACCGCTGATGGACCGCTACACGCCCCCATTTTTCGGGCGGCGGCGCGGTTGGCTGCTCGCCACGCAAATCCTGTTATTAGTCGCCATTGCGGCGATGGGTTTTCTCGAACCAAGCACCCAGCTCCGCTGGATGGCGGCACTGGCGGTGGTGATCGCTTTTTGCTCTGCCTCCCAGGATATCGTCTTCGATGCGTGGAAAACCGATGTGCTCCCGGCAGAAGAGCGTGGTGCGGGCGCGGCAATCAGCGTGCTGGGTTACCGTTTAGGGATGCTGGTTTCCGGCGGCTTAGCCCTGTGGCTGGCAGATAAATGGCTGGGCTGGCAGGGCATGTACTGGTTGATGGCGGCGCTGTTGATCCCCTGTATTATCGCGACGTTACTTGCACCAGAACCAACCGACACCGTTCCTGTGCCCAAAACGCTGGAACAAGCGGTTGTTGCACCTCTGCGCGATTTCTTTGGTCGCAATAACGCGTGGCTTATTTTGCTTCTCATCGTGCTGTATAAGCTGGGCGACGCATTCGCCATGAGCCTGACAACCACGTTTTTGATTCGCGGCGTCGGATTTGATGCAGGTGAAGTAGGCGTGGTTAACAAAACGCTTGGCTTGCTGGCGACCATTGTTGGCGCGTTGTACGGTGGGATTTTGATGCAGCGCCTGTCACTGTTCCGGGCGCTGCTGATTTTCGGCATTTTACAAGGTGCATCTAACGCCGGTTACTGGCTGCTGTCGATTACTGATAAGCATATCTACAGCATGGGCGCAGCCGTCTTTTTCGAAAACCTCTGTGGCGGGATGGGTACATCAGCCTTTGTCGCGCTGTTAATGACGCTGTGTAATAAGTCATTTTCCGCTACTCAATTTGCCCTGCTCTCAGCGCTTTCTGCTGTAGGGCGAGTTTATGTCGGCCCCGTGGCAGGTTGGTTTGTTGAATCACACGGCTGGTCGACGTTCTATCTTTTTTCCGTCGCCGCCGCCGTACCAGGGCTTATTTTATTGCTGGTTTGCCGCCAGACGCTTGAATATACACGGGTAAATGACAACTTTATCTCCCGCACCGAGTATCCGTCAGGTTATGCCTTTGCCATGTGGACACTGGCGGCGGGCGTCAGCCTGTTGACCGTGTGGTTACTGCTGTTGACGATGGACGCGCTGGATTTGACGCACTTCTCATTTCTGCCTGCTCTGCTGGAAGTCGGGGTTTTAGTCGCCCTTTCTGGCGTCGTGCTTGGTGGTTTGCTGGATTATCTGGCGCTACGAAAAACGCATCTGACGTAATCTGTAAATATTATTTAGCTGTAGTAATCACTCGCCGTAATTATTACGGCTAAATAAACATCAGCATCGCTTATTAATATTTGTTCTTTTGTGCGGCTTAGTGTTTGGAAATTATTGACGCCATTTATGAATTCTATTTTTTCTTACACGATTCAGCTAATGAGACTTTATTTCCCCACCACCCAATTGTCACCTTAATGATAATTACTTGTTAAATAAATGTTTTATTTAGCATTGGTTATACCAATTGCCCGCTCAGACTCCTTCTGCACTCCCCTTTCGTTATAACGCCCTTTTGCAACAGCTTCTTAAAATCAACTTGATATGTTTTGCAACATATGTGACCTAGCAGCCAAATCCAAGTAACAGGAATTTAATCATGTTTACAGTAATGTAACCTTCCCGTAAAATGCCCACACACTTTAAACGCCACCAGATCCCGTGGAATTGAGGTCGTTAAATGAGACTCAGGAAATACAATAAAAGTTTGGGATGGTTGTCATTATTTGCAGGCACTGTATTGCTCAGTGGCTGTAATTCTGCGCTGTTAGATCCCAAAGGACAGATTGGTCTGGAGCAACGTTCACTGATACTGACGGCATTTGGCCTGATGTTGATTGTCGTTATTCCCGCAATCTTGATGGCTGTTGGTTTCGCCTGGAAGTACCGTGCGAGCAATAAAGATGCTAAGTACAGCCCGAACTGGTCACACTCCAATAAAGTGGAAGCTGTGGTCTGGACGGTACCTATCTTAATCATCATCTTCCTTGCGGTACTGACCTGGAAAACCACTCACGCTCTTGAGCCTAGCAAGCCGCTGGCACACGACGAGAAGCCCATTACCATCGAAGTGGTTTCCATGGACTGGAAATGGTTCTTCATCTACCCGGAACAGGGCATTGCTACCGTGAATGAAATCGCTTTCCCGGCGAACACTCCGGTGTACTTCAAAGTGACCTCCAACTCCGTGATGAACTCCTTCTTCATTCCGCGTCTGGGTAGCCAGATTTATGCCATGGCCGGTATGCAGACTCGCCTGCATCTGATCGCCAACGAACCCGGCACTTATGACGGTATCTCCGCCAGCTACAGCGGCCCGGGCTTCTCAGGCATGAAGTTCAAAGCTATTGCAACACCGGATCGCGCCGAATTCGACCAGTGGGTCGCAAAAGCGAAACAGTCGCCGAACACCATGTCTGACATGGCAGCGTTCGAAAAACTGGCCGCGCCTAGCGAATACAACCAGGTGGAATATTTCTCCAACGTGAAACCAGACTTGTTTGCCGATGTGATTAACAAGTTTATGGCTCACGGTAAGAGCATGGACATGACCCAGCCAGAAGGTGAGCACAGCGCACACGAAGGTATGGAAGGCATGGACATGAGCCACGCGGAATCCGCCCATTAAAGGGGTTGAGGAAGAATAAAGATGTTCGGAAAATTATCACTTGATGCAGTCCCGTTCCATGAACCTATCGTCATGGTTACGATCGCTGGCATTATTTTGGGAGGTCTGGCGCTCGTTGGCCTGATCACTTACTTCGGTAAGTGGACCTACCTGTGGAAAGAGTGGCTGACCTCCGTCGACCATAAACGCCTCGGTATCATGTATATCATCGTGGCGATTGTGATGTTGCTGCGTGGTTTTGCTGACGCCATTATGATGCGTAGCCAGCAGGCCCTTGCCTCTGCGGGCGAAGCGGGCTTCCTGCCACCTCACCACTACGATCAGATCTTCACCGCGCACGGCGTGATTATGATCTTCTTCGTGGCGATGCCTTTCGTTATCGGTCTGATGAACCTGGTGGTTCCGCTGCAGATCGGCGCGCGTGATGTTGCGTTCCCGTTCCTCAACAACCTAAGCTTCTGGTTTACCGTTGTTGGTGTGATTCTGGTAAACGTTTCTCTCGGCGTGGGCGAATTTGCGCAGACTGGCTGGCTGGCCTATCCACCGCTATCGGGAATAGAGTACAGTCCGGGAGTCGGTGTCGATTACTGGATATGGAGTCTCCAGCTATCCGGTATAGGTACGACTCTTACCGGTATCAACTTCTTCGTTACCATTCTGAAGATGCGCGCACCGGGCATGACCATGTTCAAGATGCCAGTATTTACCTGGGCATCTCTGTGCGCGAACGTACTGATTATTGCTTCCTTCCCAATTCTGACGGTTACCGTCGCGTTGTTGACCCTGGATCGCTATCTGGGCACCCATTTCTTTACCAACGATATGGGTGGCAACATGATGATGTACATCAACCTGATTTGGGCCTGGGGCCACCCGGAAGTTTACATCCTGATCCTGCCTGTTTTCGGTGTGTTCTCCGAAATTGCGGCAACCTTCTCGCGTAAACGTCTGTTTGGTTATACCTCGCTGGTATGGGCAACCGTCTGTATCACCGTGCTGTCGTTCATCGTCTGGCTGCACCACTTCTTTACGATGGGTGCGGGCGCGAACGTAAACGCCTTCTTTGGTATCACCACCATGATTATCGCCATCCCGACCGGGGTGAAGATCTTCAACTGGCTGTTCACCATGTATCAGGGCCGCATCGTGTTCCATTCTGCGATGCTGTGGACCATCGGTTTTATCGTCACCTTCTCGGTAGGCGGTATGACTGGTGTACTGCTGGCAGTACCGGGCGCAGACTTCGTTCTGCATAACAGCCTGTTCCTGATTGCGCACTTCCATAACGTGATCATCGGCGGCGTGGTGTTCGGCTGCTTCGCAGGGATGACCTACTGGTGGCCTAAAGCGTTCGGTTTCAAACTGAACGAAACCTGGGGTAAACGCGCGTTCTGGTTCTGGATCATCGGCTTCTTCGTTGCCTTTATGCCGCTGTATGCGCTGGGCTTCATGGGTATGACCCGTCGCTTGAGCCAGCAGATTGACCCGCAGTTCCACACCATGCTGATGATTGCCGCCAGCGGTGCAGTACTGATTGCGCTGGGTATTCTCTGCCTCGTTATTCAGATGTACGTTTCTATTCGCGACCGCGACCAGAACCGTGACCTGACCGGCGACCCGTGGGGTGGCCGTACGCTGGAGTGGGCAACCTCTTCCCCGCCTCCGTTCTATAACTTTGCCGTTGTGCCGCACGTTCACGAGCGTGATGCATTCTGGGAAATGAAAGAGAAAGGCGAAGCGTACAAAAAGCCAGACCACTATGAAGAAATTCATATGCCGAAAAACAGCGGCGCCGGTATCGTCATTGCGGCTTTCTCCACCATCTTCGGTTTCGCCATGATTTGGCATATCTGGTGGCTGGCGATTGTTGGCTTCGCAGGCATGATCATCACCTGGATCGTGAAAAGCTTCGACGAGGACGTGGATTACTACGTGCCGGTGGCAGAAATCGAAAAACTGGAAAACCAGCATTTCGATGAGATTACTAAGGCAGGGCTGAAAAATGGCAACTGATACTTTGACGCACGCGACTGCCCACGCGCACGAACACGGGCACCACGATGCAGGCGGAAACAAAATCTTCGGATTTTGGATCTACCTGATGAGCGACTGCATTCTGTTCTCTATCTTGTTTGCTACCTATGCCGTTCTGGTGAACGGCACCGCAGGTGGCCCGACAGGTAAGGACATTTTCGAACTGCCGTTCGTTCTGGTTGAAACTTTCTTGCTGTTGTTCAGCTCCATCACCTACGGCATGGCGGCTATCGCCATGTACAAAAACAACAAAAGCCAGGTTATCTCCTGGCTGGCGTTGACCTGGTTGTTTGGTGCCGGATTTATCGGGATGGAAATCTATGAATTCCATCACCTGATTGTTAACGGCATGGGTCCGGATCGCAGCGGCTTCCTGTCAGCGTTCTTTGCGCTGGTCGGCACGCACGGTCTGCACGTCACTTCCGGTCTTATCTGGATGGCGGTGCTGATGGTGCAGATCGCCCGTCGCGGCCTGACCAGCACTAACCGTACCCGCATCATGTGTCTGAGTTTGTTCTGGCACTTCCTGGATGTGGTTTGGATCTGTGTGTTCACTGTTGTTTATCTGATGGGGGCGATGTAATGAGTCATTCTACCGATCACAGCGGCGCGTCCCATGGCAGCGTAAAAACCTACATGACAGGTTTTATCCTGTCGATCATTCTGACGGTGATTCCGTTCTGGATGGTGATGACAGGGGCTGCCTCTCCGGCCGTAATTCTGGGAACAATCCTGGCAATGGCAGTGGTACAGGTTCTGGTGCATCTGGTGTGCTTCCTGCACATGAATACCAAATCAGATGAAGGCTGGAACATGACGGCGTTTGTCTTCACCGTGCTAATCATCGCTATCCTGGTTGTAGGCTCCATCTGGATTATGTGGAACCTCAACTACAACATGATGATGCACTAAGAGCGGCGGTTATGATGTTTAAGCAATACCTGCAAGTAACGAAACCAGGCATCATCTTTGGCAACCTGATCTCGGTGATTGGGGGATTCCTGCTGGCCTCAAAGGGCAGCATTGATTATCCCCTGTTTATCTACACGCTGGTTGGGGTGTCACTGGTTGTGGCGTCGGGTTGTGTGTTTAACAACTACATCGACAGGGATATCGACAGAAAGATGGAAAGGACGAAGAATCGGGTGCTGGTTAAGGGCCTGATCTCTCCTGCTGTCTCGCTGGTGTACGCCACCTTGCTGGGTATTGCTGGCTTTATGCTGCTGTGGTTTGGCGCGAATCCGCTGGCCTGCTGGCTGGGGGTGATGGGCTTTGTGGTTTATGTCGGCGTCTACAGCCTGTACATGAAACGCCACTCGGTCTACGGCACGTTGATTGGTTCGCTCTCCGGCGCAGCGCCGCCGGTGATTGGCTACTGTGCAGTGACAGGCGAGTTCGATAGCGGCGCAGCAATCCTGTTGGCTATCTTCAGCCTGTGGCAGATGCCTCACTCTTATGCCATCGCCATTTTCCGCTTTAAGGATTATCAGGCGGCAAACATTCCGGTGCTGCCAGTGGTGAAAGGCATTTCGGTAGCGAAAAACCACATTACGCTGTATATCATCGCCTTTGCCGTTGCCACGCTGATGCTCTCTCTTGGCGGTTACGCTGGGTATAAATATCTGGTGGTCGCCGCGGCGGTTAGCGTCTGGTGGTTAGGTATGGCCCTGCGCGGTTATAAAGTTGCTGATGATCGAATCTGGGCGCGCAAGCTATTCGGCTTCTCGATCATCGCCATCACTGCCCTCTCGGTAATGATGTCCGTTGATTTTATGGTGCCGGACTCGCATACGCTGCTGGCTGCTGTGTGGTAACACAACCTCTCTATAAAAAAGGTGCTACGGCACCTTTTTTATTGTCTGAGAACAGAGATACGGCTAATAACCGTATCTCTTGACAGAGTGAGTATATGCACATAAATTAATCATACGGTTGATAGCCGTATTATGCATGAGATCGACTCCCTACGATTTCATTCAGTTAATCAAAGAGGTCATAATGCCTGGAAAAACAGTCGCTCTACCCGATATCGATAAAACGCTGAAAAATGCGCGGGTTGAACTCAAAACCAGTCCCGACGCCAAAAACAAACTTCGTGAAGCTGCGCAAGCCGTTGGGGTAGATTTAAGCGCTTTTATTTTGAGCGCAGCTATGGAACGCGCCGAAAGTGTGCTTGATAACCAACGTCGCCGTGAGCTTTCGAATCAAAGCTGGGAACTGATGAACCAACTCATCGCTGAACCTGCTCAACCGACGCTCGCCCTCAAGGCGTTAATGAAAAGGAAAAACAGCGATGGTCGACAAGCATGAAGAGATTACTCTGCCCATAGTCCTCTCCTGTAATTATCAGTCTGATATTACTTATCCTGGGCAAAAACAGTTTGATTGCGGTAACCCTGTTATCGATAAATTTGTACGCGCATCGCTAAAGAAAAGTGTGCGTAATAGCGACTGTGCTGCTAAAGCACTTATTGACAGACAAAGTGGTGAACTGATTGGCATCTGTACTTTTACGGCATATTCGCTGGAAAAACAACGCGTTTCTGGCGTCCTTCAGGGTTCACAACCTTCAGAGATTGGTGTTGTCAGATTAGTCATGTTAGGGGTAGCGCGGAAATATCAAAAGCGGGGCTTTGGTCAGGACCTACTATGTGATTTTTTTGAACATGTAAAAATAATTCACCGGGCATTACCAATTAAAGGGGTTTATCTTGATGCTGACCCTGCCGCCATTAACTTTTATACTCGTCTCGGCTTTGTTCAGCTTTCAGCGAGGCCCAATGTTTTCGGTGCTGTACCGATGTTTTTAGCGATTCAGCATATTCTCGCGGCTTAGATTATTATCGCCTCCGGCCATGGCAAGTTTTGCCTCAGCCGGGGACTGAGCAGCGTTACCACTTTTGTTCAATTGCCCCCGCTTTCATCAGGTCCACATCCTTGCCTTTAATGGTTGCCGTTGCGGCAACGATTGTGGTCCTTATAGCTGCACAAGATTTTCGTTCAAATTCCGGTTTATAAAGAATAAGCAACGAATTACTGGTAAATGAATCAAGCCGGTAATCTGTAAAGTTAATATCCAGTCGGTTTAAGCCGAAAGGTGCAAAGCCGACCGTTTGAATAGTTTCCTTACCTGACGGACTCTTGATGTTGTACGTAACACGAAGATTGGCCACTTCGCCTAATTTATTGGTTTTGGCAAAGAGGCTATCCATACAGGAAAAACCTTTATCTAAAAAATTATCCCGCATTCCAGAACGGGTAATCGTGATCACAGGTAACGTATCGTCAACCGTTTTTCTGTCAATCATATCTTTTCGACAGGCGGCCATAAAGTCTTCCGGACCAGCATAAATGTGAACACCCTTATCAAGATATTCTTTCGCTTTACTACAATCCACCTCGACATACTGACCATTGGCGTACATCATGCCCAACCTGGACCATGCTAAATTCACACCGCGTTGCGTAGCCTGATTAAATAACGTATACGCTTTGGCGTAATCCACTCGCACCTGTTCACCTTCGTAGTAGATATTCCCCAGCGCTAACGGAGCTTCTTCATCACCTTGTTTAGCGGCTAACTCGAACCATTTAATGGCTTCCTGAACGTTGGGTTTGGTATCGTAGCGGGGCTGATAATATTCCCAGCCTAACAGGCTTTGCGCGTCGACATCCCCCGACTCAGCCATTTTATACAGTGTCCTTATCACATCGGGGGCAGGCTTTTCACTGTATATGCTGTCATACAATTCATGCGCTTTCTCGCTTGCCAGTGAACCTTGTGAGGCAATTAATAAAATAGCCAATAAACTCTTTTTATTTAACATAAATAACTTTTATGCATCCATCACTATATTTTTCAATATACCTAACCACCAAACATCCACTTCATGAATAAATACACAGCCATAACAACCTCAGGTAATAAGTAAACATTTAAGCTGAAGCAGAATAACCAGCACCTCCAACACCTCTATTTATTGCGATAAAATAACACCATCCTTTAATAAAAAATCACACGCTCATCAACAAATCCGAAAATAATATCATTCGTGGCAGGATAAAATCAGGCGAGCTTTTCATTTGTTATATTTAACGCACTAAGTATTAATGGCAAGAATACGAGAGAAGCGCATGCCTGACGTAAAAATCACGCTCTTATGTAATATTTACTCATTAACACTCTGTTTACCCAACATGCGCTCCGCACTACACTATGTGGGCAATTTTTTAAGAGGTGGTAATGAACGATTATAAAATGACGCCAGGTGAGCGGCGCGCGACCTGGGGTTTAGGGACCGTATTTTCATTGCGCATGCTGGGCATGTTTATGGTACTGCCGGTTCTAACTACGTACGGTATGGCACTGCAAGGTGCCAGTGAAGCATTAATCGGTATTGCCATTGGTATTTATGGCCTGACTCAGGCCGTTTTTCAGATTCCGTTTGGCCTGCTCTCAGACCGTATTGGTCGCAAACCATTAATTGTCGGCGGGCTGGCGGTGTTTGCTGCCGGTAGCGTTATCGCTGCGCTTTCCGACTCAATTTGGGGAATTATTCTGGGCCGGGCGTTACAAGGTTCTGGAGCGATTGCCGCTGCCGTTATGGCGCTACTTTCTGATCTCACGCGCGAACAGAACCGTACCAAAGCGATGGCGTTTATCGGCGTGAGTTTTGGTATTACCTTCGCCATTGCGATGGTGCTTGGCCCAATCATCACTCACAAACTTGGGCTGCATGCGCTGTTCTGGATGATCGCTATTCTGGCAACAACCGGCATTGCGTTGACCATTTGGGTGGTGCCCAACAGCAGCACGCACGTACTTAATCGTGAGTCCGGAATGGTGAAAGGCAGTTTCAGCAAAGTGCTGGCAGAACCGCGACTGCTGAAACTCAACTTCGGCATTATGTGTCTGCACATGCTGCTGATGTCGACGTTTGTTGCCCTGCCCGGACAGTTGGCTGATGCGGGGTTCCCGGCGGCTGAGCACTGGAAGGTCTATCTGGCGACGATGTTAATCGCCTTTGGCTCGGTTGTGCCTTTCATTATCTACGCTGAAGTTAAGCGCAAAATGAAGCAAGTCTTTGTCTTCTGCGTCGGGCTGATCGTGGTTGCGGAAATTGTGTTGTGGAACGCACAAACGCAGTTCTGGCAACTGGTGGTCGGCGTGCAGCTTTTCTTTGTGGCGTTTAATTTGATGGAAGCCCTCCTCCCCTCGCTTATCAGTAAAGAGTCGCCAGCCGGTTACAAAGGTACGGCGATGGGCGTTTACTCCACCAGCCAGTTTCTTGGCGTGGCCATTGGCGGTTCGCTGGGTGGCTGGATTGACGGCATGTTTGACGGTCAGGGCGTATTTCTCGCTGGCGCAATGCTGGCCGCAGTGTGGCTGGCAGTCGCCAGTACCATGAAAGAACCGCCGTATGTCAGCAGCTTGCGCATTGAAATCCCATCGGACATTGCCGCAAACGAGACGTTAAAAGTGCGTTTGATGGAAACTGCGGGTGTCAAAGAAGTGTTGATTGCAGAAGAAGAACATTCAGCTTATGTGAAAATCGACAGCAAAGTGACGAATCGCTTTGAGGTTGAACAGGCAATTCGTCAGGCATAAAAAACGAGGCGAATTGCCTGTTGCGCTACGCTTTTCAGGCCTACAAAGTTCCTGAGTGACAAATCTTTGTAGGCCGAATCAGGCGTTCATGCCGCATCTGACATGAACAAAGCGCAGGTTGTCGCGATTAATCGCGGAAGTTTTTGAACTGGAACGGCTGACCCAGATCGCCACCACGTACCATCGCCATGACAGCCTGCAAATCATCACGAGATTTGCCCGTCACACGGATCTCATCGCCCTGAATTTGCGCCTGCACTTTCAGTTTGCTGTCTTTGATCATCTTGACGATTTTCTTCTGGGTCGCGCTTTCAATGCCCTGTTTCAGTTTTGCTTCCACAAACCAGGTTTTACCGCTATGAACGATATTTTCCGGTACATCCAGCGAACTGCCTTCAATGCCGCGCTTCAGCAGCTTGGCACGCAGAATATCCAGCAACTGATTGACCTGGAAGTCGGACTCGCTCAACACTTTGATGGTTTTGCTGGCGTCGTTCAGCTCAAATGAGGCTTCAACGTTACGGAAGTCAAAACGGGACTCCACTTCGCGGCTCGCGTTATCGACCGCGTTTCGTGCTTCCTGAAGATCAACTTCAGAGACAATATCGAAAGATGGCATCTTTTCCTCTCCCTTCATTTTTGATGCGAAGCATAATACCTGCAAAGTTAAATAACCGACAGTCCTGCACCAGGACGTATCCCTTAATTGTGCATAGTCGCAACAGCATGCACAATTAAGGGATAGCCTTATTGAACACCCGGAGTGGTTGCGGGTGAGGAGGAACAATGAAAATTACCGTATTGGGATGCGGTGCCTTAGGGCAATTATGGCTTACAGCACTTTGCAAACAGGGTCACGACGTTCAGGGCTGGCTGCGCGTACCGCAACCTTATTGTAGCGTGAATCTGGTTGAAACCGACGGTTCGATATTTAATGAGTCTCTGACCGCCAACGATCCCGATTTTCTCGCCACCAGCGATCTGCTCCTGGTGACGCTGAAAGCATGGCAGGTTTCCGATGCCGTCAAAAGCCTCGCGTCTACACTGCCTGTAACCACGCCAATACTGTTAATTCACAACGGCATGGGCACCATCGAAGAGTTGCAAAACATTCAGCAGCCGTTACTGATGGGCACCACCACTCATGCCGCCCGCCGAGACGGCAATGTCATTATTCATGTGGCAAATGGTATTACGCATATTGGCCCGGCACGGCAACAGGATGGCGATTACAGTTATCTGGCGGATATTTTGCAAACCGTATTACCTGATGTCGCATGGCATAACAATATCCGCGCCGAGCTGTGGCGTAAGCTGGCGGTCAACTGTGTAATTAATCCACTGACCGCTATCTGGAATTGCCCGAATGGTGAATTACGACATCATCCGCAAGACATTATGCAGATATGCGAAGAAGTCGCGGCAGTGATCGAACGCGAAGGGCATCATACTTCAGCGGAAGATTTGCGTGATTATGTTATGCAGGTGATTGATGCAACAGCGGAAAACATTTCGTCGATGTTGCAGGATATCCGCGCGCTGCGCCACACCGAAATCGACTATATCACTGGTTTTCTCTTACGCCGCGCTCGCGCGCATGGGATTGCCGTACCGGAAAACACCCGCCTGTTTGAAATGGTAAAAAGAAAGGAGAGTGAATATGAGCGCATCGGCACTGGTTTGCCTCGCCCCTGGTAGTGAAGAGACTGAAGCCGTCACCACTATCGATCTCTTGGTTCGCGGCGGTATCAACGTCACCACTGCCAGCGTCGCCAGCGATGGTAATCTTGCGATTACCTGCTCACGCGGCGTGAAGCTGCTGGCGGATGCGCCGCTGGTCGAAGTAGCTGATGGCGAATATGACGTGATCGTGCTGCCTGGTGGCATTAAAGGCGCGGAGTGTTTTCGTGATAGCACCCTGCTGGTTGAAACCGTGAAACAGTTCCACCGTTCCGGGCGTATCGTCGCGGCTATTTGCGCCGCACCAGCCACCGTGCTGGTGCCTCATGATATCTTCCCGATTGGCAATATGACCGGCTTCCCGACGTTGAAAGACAAAATTCCCGCTGAACAATGGCAGGACAAGCGCGTCGTCTGGGATGCTCGGGTAAAATTGCTGACCAGTCAGGGGCCAGGTACGGCTATTGATTTTGGTCTGAAAATTATCGACCTGTTGGTTGGGCGTGAAAAAGCCCATGAAGTGGCATCACAACTGGTGATGGCGGCAGGGATTTATAATTATTACGAGTAGTGTCGGATGCAGTAAACGTCGCATCTGACCAGATGCGACGTAAAAACCACAAATTACGGACGATACACCTTCACATTGTTAAAGCCCTGCTCGCGTAGATAGAGCGCCTGCAGGCGGCTCATCACCCCGCGCTCACACCACAACAGCCAGGTTTTGTTCTGGTCGAGATCGCCAAATTTGGTGCTCAGTTTATAGAACGGCAGAGAAACCACGTCGATACCTTCAACTTTCAGCGGCTTATCTTCTTGTTCATCAACAGAACGGATATCGAGGATCACGTCGTTCGGGCCGAAGCCGTTGACGGTTTCCACTTCCACCACTTCCTGCTCGGTCTGCTGAGCGATTTCGCGGATATCAACGTTATTCGCTTCCTCAACCACTTTATCGAGAATGCTGAAGTCGAACTTCTCTTCTTCCGCTTCAATCTTCGACTTAACCGCTTTCACGGTCGGGCTTTTGGAGATAACACCGCAGTATTCCGGCATGGTGCGGGCAAAATCTTCGGTGCCAATCTGGCGAGCCTGGTTGATGATGTGCTCTTTGTCGTAAGAGATCAGCGGACGCAGGATCAGCGTATCGGAGACGTTATCAATCAGGCGCAGGTTGGTTAGCGTCTGGCTGGACACCTGTCCCAGCGCTTCGCCGGTGACGAGCGCCTGTACGCCGTAACGTTCAGCCACTTTAGACGCGGCACGCACCATCATACGTTTGAGGATTACGCCCATCTGACCGTCGTCGATTTTCTCGAGAATTTCACCGACGACCGGCTCAAAGTTAATGGCGACAAAACGCACGCGGTGGGAGCTACCAAAACGGTTCCACAGATAATGCGCCACCTGACGAACACCAATTTCATGCGCCGCGCCGCCGAGATTAAAGAAGCAGTAATGCACGCGGCAGCCGCGACGCATCAACATATAGCTGGAAACTCCGGAGTCGAAACCACCGGAAATAAGCGACAGTACATCTTCCTGGGTGCCGATTGGGAAACCGCCAATGCCTTCGTAGCGGCCTTTGATCAGCAGGAGACGATCGTCTTCAACTTCCAGATGGACAGTCACATCCGGATTGGTCAGCTTCACGCGCGCGGATTCAATATGCTGATTTAAACCGCCGCCGACGTAACGTTCCACATCAATCGAGCTAAACTCATGCTTACCACGGCGCTTCACGCGTACGCAGAAGGTTTTACCTTCCAGCTGCTCGCGATACTGAACCAACGCTTTCTCGAAAATATCGTGCATGTCGGTAAACGGCACGTCTTCGACTTCGAGAATATGGTGGATACCCGGAATACGGGTCAGGGCGTCGCGAATAGCCAGACGCTGGTTTTCATCTTTTGCGCGAACTTCGATGTTATCCCAGTGGCGGACGACAGCGAGCGTCTCATCATAGTGCTTTAAAACGTTACGAATGTTCCCGGTAAGGATTTTTATAAAGCGCAAGCGCACAGATTGGCTTTTGATGGTGATTTCCGGGAACAATTTAATGATAAACTTCATGGCGGCAATGGTTCGTTGGCAAGTCTTAAGCGACTTGTATAGGGAAAAATACAGCAGCCCACACCTGCGGCTGCATCCAGGCGCGGAAGTATACCACTAACATCGCTTTGCTGCGCACATCACCTTACCATTGCGCGTTATTTGCTATTTGCCCTGAGTCCGTTACCATGACGGGGCGAAAAATATTGAGAGTCAGACATTCATTATGCCGAAGAAAAATGAGGCGCCCGCCAGCTTTGAAAAGGCGCTGAGCGAGCTGGAACAGATTGTAACCCGTCTGGAAAGTGGCGACCTGCCGCTGGAAGAGGCGCTGAACGAGTTCGAACGTGGCGTGCAGCTGGCACGTCAGGGGCAGGCCAAATTACAACAAGCCGAACAGCGCGTACAAATTCTGCTGTCTGACAATAAAGACGCCTCTTTAACTCCTTTTACACCGGACAATGAGTAATGGACTTTCCGCAGCAACTCGAAGCCTGCGTTAAGCAGGCCAACCAGGCGCTGAGCCGTTTTATTGCCCCTCTGCCCTTTCAGAACACTCCCGTGGTCGAAACCATGCAGTATGGCGCATTATTAGGTGGTAAGCGCCTGCGACCGTTCCTGGTTTATGCCACCGGCCATATGTTCGGCGTTAGCACAAACACGCTGGACGCACCCGCTGCCGCCGTGGAGTGTATCCACGCGTATTCATTAATTCATGATGATTTACCGGCAATGGATGATGACGATCTGCGTCGCGGTTTGCCGACCTGCCATGTGAAGTTTGGCGAAGCAAACGCGATTCTCGCTGGCGACGCTTTACAAACGCTGGCGTTCTCGATTTTAAGTGATGCCGATATGCCGGAAGTGTCGGATCGCGACAGAATTTCGATGATTTCTGAACTGGCGAGCGCCAGCGGTATTGGCGGAATGTGCGGTGGTCAGGCATTAGATTTAGATGCGGAAGGCAAACACGTACCTCTGGACGCACTCGAGCGTATTCATCGCCATAAAACCGGCGCATTAATTCGCGCCGCCGTTCGTCTTGGTGCATTAAGCGCCGGAGATAAAGGACGTCGTGCTCTGCCAATTCTCGACAAATACGCAGAGAGCATCGGCCTTGCCTTCCAGGTTCAGGATGACATCCTGGATGTGGTGGGAGATACTGCAACGTTGGGTAAACGCCAGGGTGCCGACCAGCAACTTGGTAAAAGTACCTACCCTGCACTTCTGGGTCTTGAGCAAGCCCGGAAGAAAGCCCAGGATCTGATCGACGATGCCCGCCAGTCGCTAAAACAACTGGCTGAACAGTCACTCGATACCTCGGCACTGGAAGCGCTAGCGGACTACATCATCCAGCGTAATAAATAAACAATAAGTATTAATAGGCCCCTGATGAGTTTTGATATTGCCAAATACCCGACCCTGGCACTGGTCGACTCCACCCAGGAGTTACGACTGTTGCCAAAAGAGAGTTTACCGAAACTCTGCGACGAACTGCGCCGCTATTTACTCGACAGCGTGAGCCGTTCCAGCGGGCACTTCGCCTCCGGGCTGGGCACGGTCGAGCTGACCGTAGCGCTGCACTACGTCTATAACACCCCGTTTGACCAATTGATTTGGGATGTGGGGCATCAGGCTTATCCGCATAAAATTTTGACCGGACGCCGCGACAAAATAGGCACCATCCGTCAAAAAGGCGGCCTGCACCCGTTCCCGTGGCGCGGCGAAAGTGAATATGACGTGTTAAGCGTCGGGCATTCATCAACCTCTATCAGTGCCGGAATTGGTATTGCGGTTGCTGCCGAGAAAGAAGGCAAAAATCGCCGCACCGTCTGTGTTATAGGCGATGGCGCGATTACTGCTGGCATGGCGTTTGAAGCGATGAATCACGCGGGCGACATCCGCCCGGACATGCTGGTTATTCTCAACGACAACGAAATGTCGATTTCCGAAAATGTTGGCGCGCTCAACAACCATCTGGCGCAGCTGCTTTCCGGCAAGCTTTACTCTTCACTGCGCGAGGGCGGGAAAAAAGTATTCTCCGGCGTTCCGCCCATTAAAGAGCTGCTCAAACGTACCGAAGAACATATTAAAGGCATGGTAGTACCAGGCACGCTGTTTGAAGAGCTGGGCTTTAACTACATCGGCCCGGTTGACGGTCACGATGTGCTGGGGCTTATCACCACGCTTAAGAACATGCGCGACCTGAAAGGCCCGCAGTTCCTGCATATCATGACCAAAAAAGGTCGTGGTTACGAACCGGCAGAAAAAGATCCAATCACCTTCCACGCCGTGCCTAAATTTGACCCCTCCAGCGGTTGCCTGCCGAAAAGCAGCGGCGGCCTGCCGAGCTATTCAAAAATCTTTGGCGACTGGTTGTGCGAAACCGCAGCAAAAGACAACAAGCTGATGGCGATTACCCCGGCGATGCGTGAAGGCTCCGGTATGGTCGAGTTTTCACGTAAATTCCCGGATCGCTACTTCGACGTGGCAATCGCCGAGCAACACGCTGTGACCTTTGCTGCGGGTCTGGCGATTGGTGGCTACAAACCCATTGTCGCGATCTACTCCACTTTCCTGCAACGCGCCTATGATCAGGTGCTACATGACGTGGCGATACAAAAACTCCCGGTTCTGTTCGCCATTGACCGCGCGGGCATTGTTGGTGCTGACGGTCAAACCCACCAGGGCGCTTTTGATCTCTCTTACCTACGCTGCATTCCGGAAATGGTCATTATGACCCCGAGCGATGAAAACGAATGTCGCCAGATGCTCTATACCGGCTATCACTATAACGATGGCCCGTCAGCGGTGCGCTACCCTCGCGGCAACGCTGTAGGCGTAGAACTGACGCCGCTGGAAAAGCTCCCGATTGGCAAAGGCATTGTGAAGCGTCGTGGCGAGAAACTGACGATTCTCAACTTTGGTACGCTGATGCCGGAAGCAGCGAAAGTCGCAGAATCGCTGAACGCTACGCTGGTCGATATGCGTTTTGTGAAGCCGCTTGATGAAGCGTTAATTCTGGAAATGGCTGCCAGCCACGAGGCGCTGATCACCATTGAAGAAAACGCCATTATGGGCGGTGCAGGCAGCGGCGTGAACGAAGTGCTGATGGCCCATCGTAAACCAGTACCCGTGCTGAACATTGGCCTGCCGGACTTCTTTATTCCACAAGGAACACAGGAAGAAATGCGCGCCGAACTCGGCCTCGATGCCGCCGGTATGGAAGCCAAAATCAAAGCCTGGCTGGCATAATCCCTACTCCACTCCTGCTATGCTTAAGAAATTATTCATAGACTCTAAATAATTCGAGTTGCAGGAAGGCGGCAAACGAGTGAAGCCCCAGGAGCTTACATAAGTAAGTGACTGGGGTGAACGAATGCAGCCGCAGCACATGCAACTTGAAGTATGACGAGTATGGCAGGAGTGGCAGCATGCAATACAACCCCTTAGGAAAAACCGACCTTCGCATTTCCCGACTTTGCCTCGGCTGTATGACCTTTGGTGAGCCGGATCGCGGTAATCACGCATGGACACTGCCCGAAGAGAGCAGCCGTCCCATCATTAAACGCGCGCTGGAAGGCGGCATAAATTTCTTTGATACCGCCAATAGTTATTCTGACGGCAGCAGCGAAGAGATCGTCGGTCGTGCACTGCGGGACTTTGCCCGTCGTGAAGACGTGGTCGTTGCAACTAAAGTGTTCCATCGCGTTGGTGATTTGTCGGAAGGATTATCCCGTGCGCAAATTTTGCGCTCTATTGACGACAGCTTGCGACGTCTCGGCATGGATTATGTCGATATCCTGCAAATTCATCGCTGGGATTACAACACGCCGATCGAAGAGACGCTGGAAGCCCTGAACGACGTGGTAAAAGCCGGGAAAGCGCGTTATATCGGCGCGTCATCCATGCACGCCTCGCAGTTTGCTCAGGCGCTGGAACTGCAAAAACAGCACGGCTGGGCGCAGTTTGTCAGTATGCAGGATCACTACAATCTGATTTATCGCGAAGAAGAGCGTGAAATGCTGCCGCTGTGTTATCAGGAAGGCGTAGCGGTGATTCCGTGGAGTCCGCTGGCGCGGGGACGTCTGACGCGTCCCTGGGGAGAAACCACCGCGCGGCTGGTGTCGGATGAAGTGGGGAAAAATCTCTACCAAGAAAGCGATGAAAATGACGCGCAGATTGCAGAACGCTTAACGGGCGTCAGTGAAGAACTGGGGGCAACGCGAGCACAAGTCGCGCTGGCCTGGTTGTTGAGCAAACCTGGCATTGCCGCACCGATTATCGGTACATCGCGGGAAGAACAACTTGATGAATTGCTGAACGCGGTGGATATCACCTTGAAGCCGGAACAGATTGCTGAACTGGAAACGCCGTATAAACCGCATCCGGTCGTAGGATTTAAATAGGAATCCAGGCCTGATGAGACGTGACAAGCGTCACATCAGGCATCGGTGCACAGCTACGACAGAATACCCAGCGGCCAATGATGACCAATAAAGTACAGGATGCCTGCGGAAATCACCCCGGCGACAATATCATCTATCATGATCCCCATGCCGCCATGCACATTGCGGTCAAACCAGCGGATCGGCCACGGTTTCCACATATCCAGGATACGGAAAATCACAAACCCGGCGGCGACCCACTGCCAGTCATTGGTCGGCAGCGCCATGAGCGTGATCCACATACCAATAAATTCGTCCCAGACAATGCTGCCGTGATCGTGCACGCCCATGTCTTTCGCCGTTTGATGACAAAGATAGACGCCGATACAGATCCCCAGCATGACTACCAGCGAATAGAGCTGCCAGGGCAAAAAGGTCATCAGATACCAGAATGGAATCGCCGCCAGCGACCCCATCGTGCCTGGAACAATTGGGCTTAATCCACTACCAAATCCAACAGCAAGCAGATGCCACGGATTACTCAGCTTAAGGCGACTTTTCGCGACATCTTTATGGCGTGGCAAAATGATCATATCCTTTCCAGTCAAATGTGACAGGTTCGCCGTCACGAATAAAACAAAGCCCTTCGATATCGGCGGTCATTTGCCCAATACAGGTAAACGGTACGCCCAGGTGTCCGAGAGCCACATCCAGCGCGCCACGGTTCAGTTCCGGCACCGTGAAACACAACTCGTAATCTTCACCGCCAGAGAGCGCCCAGCGCAGCGCCTGTTCCGGTTCAACATGGCGAGAAAGCGCATCAGAAAACGGCAGCAATGCCAGGTCAATACGTGCGCCGCAGTCGCTGGCTTTCACGATATGCCCGAGATCGGAAATCAGACCGTCAGAGAGATCGATAGCTGAATTTGCCAGATCGCGCAGTGCCTGTCCCTGTAAAATACGCGGAGATGGACGGAGATGACGTTTGATCAAGTAGTCCGCATCTTTAACATCGGCAACCTGCAAACGGTTTTGCAAAATCGCCAGCCCGGCGGCGCTATCGCCCGGTGTACCGGTCACATAGATCCAGTCACCCGGTTTCGCCCCAGCGCGCGTTAAGGCTCGTCCCATCGGAACAAAGCCGTGGATACCCAGCGTCATTGATAATGGCCCACGCGTGGTATCGCCGCCAATAAGTTGCATATCGTAATAATTGAGAAGATCAAACAAACTGTCGCTGAAGGACTCAAGCCACGCTTCGTCGACGTCCGGTAAGGTTAATGCCAGCGTCAGCCAGGCCGGATCGGCGCCCATCGCGGCCAGATCGCTTAAATTCACTGCCAGAGCTTTATATGCCAAATCCGCAGGATCGATATCAGGGAGGAAATGGTTGCCCGCCACCAGCGTATCAGTGCTGATCGCCAGGGTCTGTTTCTCGGGGATATTGAGAAGTGCGCAATCGTCGCCAATGCCCAGTTCGACATCAAGACGAGAACTTCTTACACGGTCAAAATAACGGGCAATCAGGGAGAACTCGCCACATGCCATACGTTATGCCTCAGCAGGTAAAAAAGAAAAGGCCGGCGATCGCGGAACGGTCTTCCGTGAATCTACCGGCCTGGATATCACTTTTTGTTAGGGCGAATCACAGGTGCTGCTTTATCGAGTACGCCGTTGACGAACTTATGGCTGTCTTCTGCGCCGAACGATTTCGCCAGTTCGATCGCTTCGTTAATGGCCACTTTGTATGGCACATCGCTACGTTTAGACAGCTCGTACAGCGCAATGCGCAGTACTGCTTTTTCTACCTGGCCCAGTTCTTCCAGCAGACGGGACAGGTACGGCTTCATCAGTCCGTCGAGGTATGCGGTGTTAGTCGCCACCCCGGCCAGCAGCTCACGGAAGTACAGGACGTCAACGTCTTTTACATCCTGTTCAGCCAGGAACTGGTATTCAACATCAGCGATGTCGTTCTGGGACAACTGCCAGGAGTAGAGCGCCTGGACGGCACACTCACGAGCGCGGCGACGAGCAGCAGGTTTCACGGATTTCCCCTTACTAATTTCAGGCCTTGATGGCTTTCAATACATTAATCATTTCAAGCGCGGTCAGTGCAGCTTCTGCACCTTTGTTGCCAGCTTTGGTGCCAGCACGTTCGATCGCTTGTTCAATGCTTTCAGTGGTCAGAACACCAAAAGCAACCGGAATTTCGCTGTCCTGGGCAACATGCGCCAGGCCGTTGCTTGCACCACCAGCGACATATTCAAAGTGGGCAGTGCCACCACGAATAACCGTACCCAGCGCAATCACCGCGTCATATTTACCGGTTTTAGCCAGTGCACCCGCCGCCAGCGGCAGCTCATAGGCACCAGGCACCCAAACAACGGTAATGTTTTCATCTTTTACCTGACCGATACGTTTCAGTGCGTCAATTGCACCTTCCAGCAGGCTGTCATTGATAAAGTTGTTGAAACGCGCAATGGTGATGGCGACGCGAGCGTCCGGGGTAGCAACGTTAGCTTCAATAATGTTCATTTTCTTCCTTCGGGTTCGAGTATGGCCCCGCAGGGGGGCGGATTTTAGCATAATATTTCGTGCGCTGCTTCCCTTTCGAGCCGGGAGATCATGCACCCACTAAATGCAGGCAAACATCCGGGCCTACATGACGTATCTCTTTGAATTTAAATTGGGGGGCGTCGGCTAATTTCTCAAGTCCTGGCAGCGTGCATAATCCACGGGCGTCGTTGCCTAATAGTTTAGGTGCGATATAGACAATCAGCTCATCGACTAAGCCCGCCTGTAGCAATGCGCCAGCGAGCGTTGGCCCAGCTTCCACCCAGATGCTATTAATCTGCTGTTTACCCAGTTGCATCATCAATACAACCAGATCCAGATGACCTTTATGCTCTGGAATCAGCAAGGTTCGCACCGTTTCCGGCCACTCACGAGAATCTTCCTGCGTACGCGCGAACCAGGTTTCGCCAGACTGCTGCACAATACGGTGTTCCGGCGTCACGCGATTTTGGCTATCAATCACAATACGTACTGGCTGGCGGAGATTTTGTTGCGGATAGAGCGCCTGAGTTTGTTCATCCAGTTCAGACCAACGCACCGTTAAGGCTGGATCGTCCGCCATGACTGTTGCGCTGCTGGTTAAAATGGCATGACTTTGCGCACGCAGACGTTGTACATCGCGTCGCGCCTGAGGAGACGTGATCCACTGGCTCTCACCGCTCGCCATCGCCGTGCGGCCATCTAGCGACGCGCCAAGTTTTAACTGGATATAAGGAAAGCCGGTGCGCATGCGCTTGAGAAAGCCTTTATTCAATTGCTCGGCTTCACTCATCATCAGGCCGTGGCTGACGTCAATGCCAGCCTGTTGCAAACGATAAAGTCCACGCCCAGCGACCTGCGGGTTAGGATCCTGCATCGCGGCAACCACGCGCGTGACACCCGCAGCAATCAACGCATCGCAACATGGCGGCGTACGACCATGATGACTACAAGGTTCGAGTGTGACATACGCCGTGGCACCTTTGGCTTTTTCGCCAGCCATGCGCAACGCGTGTACCTCGGCATGCGGTTCACCCGCTCGCTGATGGTAACCTTCACCGACGATTTCGCCATCTTTTACAATGACGCACCCGACATTCGGGTTGGGATGAGTGGTAAAACGTCCTCGTTGCGCCAGCTTAAGCGCCCGCGCCATGTAATACTCGTCCTGCACGGCTTAGTCCTCCAGGCGCGCGATCTCTTCGCCAAATTCTTTGATATCTTCGAAACTGCGATAGACAGAGGCAAAACGGATATAGGCGACTTTATCGAGCTTTTTCAATTGCTCCATCACCAAATTGCCAATCATCTTGCTCGGCACTTCACGCTCACCGGTGGCGCGCAGCTGCGATTTAATATGATTGATTGCCATTTCGACGTCATCGGAACTCACCGGACGTTTTTCCAGCGCCCGCAGCATTCCGCTACGTAATTTCTCTTCATTAAACGGTTCACGCACGTCATTGCTTTTTACAACACGTGGCATAACCAGCTCCGCCACTTCAAAGGTGGTGAAACGTTCATTACACACCAGACACTGCCGACGGCGGCGTACGGATGAGCCCTCGCCTACGAGACGAGAGTCAATTACCTTAGTGTCCACGGCGAAACAGAATGGGCAATGCATACGGCGTCCTGACCAGGTGGTTAACAGAAATCTATTTTACCCTGAACTGACGATACAACAAAGGCGCAACGCTTTTGAGATAAAGGATCGATGCTTTCGCTGCTTTTACCCTCTACCATTAGGCTTATTGCGATAAGAAAGGGACGACCTATGAATACAAACGTTTTTCGACTGCTCCTGCTGGGAAGCCTGTTCAGCCTTAGCGCCTGTGTGCAGCAAAGCGAAGTGCGGCAGATGAAACACAGCGTCAGCACACTGAACCAGGAGATGACGCAACTCAATAAAGAAACGGTCAAAATCACTCAGCAAAACAGGCTGAATGCAAAATCCAGCAGTGGGGTTTACCTTCTGCCTGGAGCGAAAACACCAGCAAGACTGGAAAGCCAGATCGGTACTTTACGTATGTCGCTGGTGAATATTACGCCTGATACAGATGGCACCACCCTGACGCTACGTATTCAGGGCGAGTCGAATGATCCCTTGCCCGCATTCAGCGGAACTGTTGAATATGGGCAAATTCAGGGAACAATAGACAACTTTCAGGAAATCAATGTGCAGAATCAATTGATTAACGCCCCCGCCAGCGTCCTCGCCCCCAGCGATGTTGATATTCCGTTACAGTTAAAGGGTATTTCTGTGGATCAGTTAGGCTTTGTACGTATCCACGACATTCAACCTGTTATGCAGTAAACGTATCGCGGGGCGTTTTGTGCGTCCCGCAACATCTTTCCCCGTCATTTTGTTACTCTGCTTACATCACCCAGATTGATAGTAAAAGTTTGCAACAAGGGTGAAAGTCAGTACAATCCCCGCCCGAATGTGTGTAAACGTGAACGCAATCGATTACGTAAATGATAGAACTGTGAAACGAAACATATTTTTGTGAGCAATGATTTTTATAATAGGCTCCTCTGTATACGAAATATTTAGAAACGCAATTTGCGCCTTTTTCACTCCCGCAAGGGATTTTCAAACAGTGGCATACATATGAAAAAAACATTACTGGCAGCCGGTGCGGTACTGGCGCTCTCTTCGTCTTTTACTGTTAACGCAGCTGAAAACGACAAACCGCAGTATCTTTCCGACTGGTGGCACCAGAGCGTTAACGTTGTCGGAAGCTATCACACCCGTTTCGGACCGCAGATCCGCAACGATACCTACCTTGAGTACGAAGCATTCGCTAAAAAAGACTGGTTCGACTTCTATGGGTATGCGGATGCGCCGGTATTCTTCGGCGGTAACTCCGATGCAAAAGGTATCTGGAACCACGGTTCCCCGCTGTTTATGGAAATCGAACCACGTTTCTCCATCGACAAGCTGACCAATACTGACCTTAGCTTTGGTCCGTTCAAAGAGTGGTACTTCGCGAACAACTACATTTACGACATGGGTCGTAATAAAGATGGTCGCCAGAGCACCTGGTACATGGGTCTGGGTACCGATATTGATACTGGCCTGCCGATGAGCCTGTCCATGAACGTGTATGCAAAATACCAGTGGCAGAACTATGGCGCAGCGAACGAAAACGAGTGGGACGGTTACCGTTTCAAAATTAAATACTTTGTGCCGATTACCGATCTGTGGGGTGGTCAGCTGAGCTACATCGGCTTCACCAACTTCGACTGGGGTTCCGATTTAGGGGATGACAGCGGTAACGCAATCAACGGTATTAAGACCCGTACCAATAACTCCATCGCTTCCAGCCATATTCTGGCTCTGAACTACGATCACTGGCACTACTCTGTCGTAGCTCGTTACTGGCACGACGGTGGTCAGTGGAACGACGATGCAGAACTGAACTTCGGCAACGGCAACTTCAACGTTCGCTCTACCGGCTGGGGTGGCTACCTGGTAGTAGGTTACAACTTCTGATGAATGAAATGCCGGATCTTGTATCCGGCATTTCAGATTGTTAACAACGTGCGCTTTGTTCATGCCGGATGCGGCATAAACGCCTTATCCGGCCTACAAAAACACGTAAATTCAATACATTGCTGAGATTACGTAGGCCTGATAAGCGTAGCGCATCAGGCAATTTTGCGTTTGTCATAAAGCTCAAATAACGGATTTTGTATCCGTCATTTTTTTATCACTTCTTCTTATTCATCATCGCTTTTAAATCAGCGAATGGGTTGTACTTCGCTTCACCGATATCTTTCTGCGCATCTTCCCCTGCGATAACCGTCGTACCATACTGATCCGCTTCGGTATATTTCGAATGCTCATGATCGTGGCAATAGAGACACAACAATTCCCAGTTACTGCCATCTTCCGGGTTATTAGTATGGTCGTGATCAATGTGGTGAACAGTAAGTTCACGCAGGTTGGAATAGACAAACTCGCGGGAACAGCGACCGCAGACCCACGGATAGAGTTTTAACGCTTTTTCGCGATAGCCGCTTTCTAACCGCGCATAATTTTTTGGGATGATAGCCATGAGAAGTTACCTGGATGAAATGTAGGGTTAGGCGCAGTTTCCCAAGATGCGAGGGTTTTCGCAATCACCTTACATCAAAAAAAAATCCCGATCTTCTGACCGGGATTTTCAACATCAGCTGAAACTTGATTAAGGCAGAATTGACGGCTGATCCGCCCCTTCTTTCTCCACTTTCTGCTGTAACATGTGTTCGCGCTTCATACCCAGTTTCAGGGCCAGCGCCGATGCTACGTAGATAGAAGATGCAGTACCGATAGTCACACCAATCAGCATGGTCAGCGAGAAGCCTTCCAGTACCGGACCACCGAAGAGGTACAGCATCAGGATAACCATCAAGGTAGTACCGGATGTGATCAAGGTACGGTGCAGCGTCTGGGTCAAGGACACGTTAAAGATTTCGTAAGGCGTACCGCGACGGATCTTGCGGAAGTTTTCACGAATACGGTCCGAGACCACGATACTGTCGTTAAGCGAGTAACCGATGACCGACATCAGTGATGCCACAATAGTCAGGTCAATCTCGATATGGAATAACGACAAAATACCCAACGTAATGATCACGTCGTGCGCCAGCGCAATAACGACCCCTGCAGCCAGTCGCCACTCAAAGCGGAAACCTACATACACGAGGATAGACAGCAGCGCCACCATCAACGCCATCGCACCGGTTTGCGCAAGGTCTGCCCCCACGCTCGGACCAACGAATTCAATACGCTTCACTGCCGCATTCTGATTGGTGGATTCGTTAATCACCTTCAGAACCTGGCTGCCCAGCACCTGACCGCCGGTTTCGCCTTCAGCAGGCGGCATGCGGACCATGATGTCGTGGCTGCTACCAAAGTTTTGCAGCATTGGCTCTTCAAAACCGGCTTTTTGCAATGCATCACGCATTACATCAATTTCAGCGGGTTTTTCGAGCGTAATTTCAATAACCGTACCACCGGTGAAATCCAGCCCCCAGTTAAAGCCGCGTACGCCCATTATGACGATAGCGGCGATCAACAGCAGACCAGAGATGCCAAATGCCCAGTAGTCCCAGCGCATAAAGTCATAGACTTTACGGCCGTGGTTTAGTTGTTCAACAGTATATTCCTGTGCCACATCGCACTCCTCAGATTGACAGCTTCTTGACGCGCTTGCCGCCATATAGCAGGTTTACGATGGCACGCGTACCGACAATCGCGGTAAACATCGACGTCGCCACACCGATACCGGTAGTAATCGCGAACCCTTTAATTGCCCCGGTACCCACTGCGTACAGGATGATGACTTTAATCAGCGTGGTGATGTTCGCATCGAAAATGGAACTGAATGCGCCACGATAACCTTCATCAATTGCCTGTTGAACAGTACGTCCGTTGCTCAACTCTTCTTTAATACGTTCGTTGATCAGTACGTTCGCATCGACCGCTACCGCAAGGGTTAAGACGATACCCGCGATACCTGGCATACTCAGCGTTGCGCCTGGCAACAGCGACATAATGCCGACGATCAAGATCAAGTTGGCAATCAGAGCACTGGTCGCAATCAGACCAAACTTCTTATAGAAGATGATCATAAACAGAATAGAAACCAGCAGACCGGCAAGGCAAGCCTCCAGCCCCTGTTCAATGTTCTGCATACCCAGAGTCGGGCCAATGGTACGTTCTTCAACAATCTGAATTGGCGCGATCAACGCACCGGCACGCAGCAAAAGTGAAAGCTGACGGGCTTCGTTCGGGTTGTTAATACCGGTGATACGGAAGCTGTTACCCAGACGAGACTGGATGTTAGCGATGTTAATCACCTCTTCCTGTTTCACCAGAACCGCACGACCGTTAGCATCTTTCTTACCGCTGTCTTTGTACTCCACAAATAGGGTCGCCATCGGTTTGCCGATGTTGTCCTTGGTGAAGTTAGACATGATGTTGCCACCAGCGCTATCGAGCGAGATGTTAACCTGCGGCTGGTTGTATTCGTCCTGGCTGGAAGTGGAATCAGTGATGTGGTCACCGGTCAGAATTACGCGTTTGTACAGCACAACAGGCTGACCTTCGCGGGTCTGTTTCACTTCAGAGTCGCCCGGTACGCGTCCAGACGCAGCAGCGGCCTGGTCAACGTTGGTATTTACCAGACGGAATTCCAACGTTGCCGTTGCACCCAGAATCTCTTTCGCTCGTGCGGTGTCCTGGATACCAGGCAGCTCAACAACGATACGGTCAGCACCCTGACGCTGAACCACCGGCTCCGCCACGCCAAGCTGGTTTACACGGTTACGCAGTATGTTGATGTTCTGTTGCACCGCGTATTCACGCGCCTCACTCAGACGCGCATCGCTCATTACCGCACGCAGCTGATTGCTGCCCTGGCTACTAATCACCAGGTCCGGATGACGCTTGCTCAGATACGCAATGGCTTCATCACGAGCTTTAGCATCGCGGAAAGTGATGCTCAGGCCGTAGTTGTTTTCTTTACGAACGGTGGTATACGGGATGCCCTTTTCGCGCAGGTCGCTGCGCAGGCTATCGATATTTTGTTCCTGGAGTTTGCCAAGCGCGGTGTCCATATCCACTTCCATCAGGAAGTGAACGCCGCCACGCAGGTCAAGGCCGAGCTTCATCGGCTCAGCGTGAATAGCTGCCAGCCAGCGCGGCGTTGCCGGGGCAAGGTTAAGCGCCACGACGTATTTGTCACCCATAACGCCCATTAATGCTTCACGAGCGCGCAGCTGGGTGTCAGTGGAGTCGAAGCGCGCAAGAATAGCGCCCTCTTCCAGTGCCACAGACTTAGCAGTTATTTTTTCTTCTTGTAACGTTTTCTGGACCTGGATCAGCGTTTGCTCACTGGCGGCGACTCCGCGCGCACCAGTGATCTGAACAGCCGGATCCTCACCAAACAGGTTGGGAAGCGCATACAGCAGACCGATGACAATCACCACGATCAGCATGACGTACTTCCACAAAGGATAACGGTTTAACACGGCAATTCCCTTAGGGAAAAATTTTAATTACAGCGCCTTCATGGTGCCTTTCGGCAGGACGGCAGCTACGAAGTCACGTTTAATAACTACTTCAGTGGTGTCATTCAGTGCGATAGCAATGTAGCCGTTTTCCGCTACTTTGGTTACGCGACCGACCAGGCCACCGTTCGTCAGAACTTCATCACCTTTGGCAATGGAGTCCATCAGCTTTTTGTGTTCTTTGGTGCGCTTCTGCTGTGGACGCAGGATCATGAAATAGAAAATCAGACCGAATACCACCAGCATCAAAATCAAAGACATCGGGCTACCTTGCGCCGGTGCACCCGTTGCCGCTACCGCATCAGAAATAAAAAAGCTCATTAAATTTCCCTCATTATTAATATTAATCAACGTTCAAAGGTGGTACTTCTCGCCCCTGACGCTGGTAAAAATCAGTTACGAAGCTCTCTAATTTACCCTCTTCAATAGCCTTGCGTAAACCCGCCATCAAACGCTGGTAGTAACGAAGGTTATGAATGGTATTGAGTCGCGCGCCTAATATTTCGTTGCAACGGTCGAGATGATGCAAGTAAGCGCGTGAATAATTGCGACAGGTGTAGCAATCACACTCAGGATCGAGCGGGCCAGTATCGCTCTTATACTTCGCATTGCGGATTTTCACCACGCCATCGGTCACGAACAAATGACCATTTCGGGCGTTGCGGGTTGGCATTACGCAGTCAAACATATCGATACCGCGACGTACGCCTTCAACCAGATCTTCCGGTTTACCAACGCCCATCAGGTAACGTGGTTTGTCTGCCGGAATTTGCGGACACACATGCTCCAGAATACGGTGCATATCTGCTTTCGGCTCACCCACAGCCAGACCGCCGACAGCGTAGCCATCAAAACCGATATCTACCAGACCTTTAACAGAAATATCACGTAAATCTTCGTAAACGCTGCCCTGAATGATACCAAACAGCGCATTTTTGTTTCCGAGACTGTCAAAACGCTCACGGCTACGCTTCGCCCAACGCAGAGACATCTCCATCGAGCGTTTTGCGTAATCCCAGTCAGCAGGATACGGCGTACACTCATCAAAGATCATGACGATATCCGAACCAAGATCGTACTGAATCTCCATCGACTTTTCCGGGTCGAGGAAAATCGGATCGCCGTTGATCGGGTTACGGAAGTGAACGCCCTGTTCGGTGATTTTACGAATATCGCCAAGGCTGAAGACCTGGAAGCCGCCGGAGTCGGTAAGAATCGGGCCTTTCCACTGCATAAAATCGTGCAGATCGCCATGCAGTTTCATGATTTCCTGGCCCGGGCGCAGCCACAGGTGGAAGGTGTTACCGAGAATAATTTGTGCGCCAGTGGCTTCAACTTCTTCCGGCGTCATCCCTTTTACGGTGCCGTAGGTGCCAACAGGCATAAAGCAAGGCGTTTCCACTACGCCACGATCAAAGACCAGGCGGCCACGGCGTGCGCGACCGTCGGTGGTGTCCAGTTCAAATTTCATTTTTTCTCCACTACGTCAGAAAAACAGTCCAACGTTTAAACCAGCGCCGCGGAATTACTCCCCGACGCGCTCATTAATTGCCTGCGGATTGTACGTGATAAACATCGCATCACCGTAACTAAAAAAGCGATATTTCTCTTCTACCGCCGCTTTATAGGCGTTCATAGTGTGTTGATAGCCGGCAAATGCCGAAACCAGCATAATCAGCGTCGATTCAGGAAGGTGGAAGTTCGTCACCAGCGCATCGACCACTTTGTACTGGAAGCCCGGATAGATAAAGATTTGGGTATCGTCAAAGAACGGTTCGATGAGATCGTTTTTCGCCGCCTGGGCCGCGCTTTCCAGCGAACGTACCGAGGTGGTGCCAACCGCAATCACCCGATTACCGCGTGCTTTTGCTGCCAGTACCGCGTCTACCACATCCTGCGGCACTTCAGCGTATTCTGAGTGCATGATGTGATCTTCAATGGTGTCGACGCGCACCGGCTGGAAAGTACCCGCACCAACGTGCAGAGTTACGAACGCCATCTCCACGCCTTTGGCGCGCAATTTTTCCAGCAAAGGTTCGTCAAAATGCAGCCCGGCAGTCGGGGCCGCTACCGCGCCCGGTTTTTCACTATAAACTGTTTGATAAAGTTCGCGGTCTGCATCTTCGTCCGGACGGTCGATGTACGGCGGCAGTGGCATGTGGCCGATGCTGTTGAGGATATCCAGTACAGAACGATCATCATTAAATTCGACTTCAAACAGTGCGCCGTGGCGAGCGGTCATTGTTGCGTTGATACTTTCGTCATCGCCCAACAGCAGCTCTGCGCCCGGTTTTGGCGCTTTCGAAGCGCGAATATGCGCAAGAATGCGTTTGTCGTCGAGCATACGCTCAACCAGCACTTCAATCTTGCCGCCGCTGGCTTTACGCCCAAACAGGCGCGCCGGGATCACGCGGGTATTATTAAAAACCAGAAGATCGCCGGGGTTGAGCTTATCGAGTAAATCGGTGAAAGTACCGTGCGTCAGCGCGCCCGTCGGCCCGTCCAGCGACAGTAAACGACAGCTACTGCGTTCAGGCATTGGATAGTGGGCAATCAGGGATTCGGGCAATTCAAAGGAGAAATCGGTAACGCGCATGACACTGACTCAGACTAAAATAAGAGGCGGGTAGTCTAGTGCCGGGGCGCTCTCCCTGCAACCTTTACCCCCCTTTGGATAGAATATAATCGATGAATTTTTTAGCTCACCTGCATCTAGCCCATCTCGCGGAAAGCTCGCTTTCCGGCAATTTACTGGCTGATTTCGTACGCGGAAATCCTGAAGAAAATTTTCCGCCCGACGTCGTGGCTGGCATTCATATGCATCGCCGTATCGACGTACTGACCGATAATCTGCCGGAAGTCCGCGAAGCAAGGGAGTGGTTTCGTCGTGAAACCCGCCGCGTTGCGCCTATTACGCTGGATGTCATGTGGGATCACTTTCTTTCCCGCCACTGGTCGCAGCTGTCGCCGGACTTTCCACTACAGGAATTTGTTTGTTATGCCCGCGAGCAAGTGATGACGATTTTGCCGGACTCACCGCCACGCTTTATCAATCTGAACAACTACTTATGGTCTGAGCAATGGCTGGTTCGCTATCGCGATATGGATTTCATCCAGAACGTGTTAAACGGCATGGCAAGCCGTCGCCCACGTCTGGATGCCCTGCGTGACTCCTGGTACGATTTAGACACCCATTACGACGCCCTGGAAACCCGCTTCTGGCAGTTTTATCCGCGGATGATGGCGCAGGCGTCACGCAAGGCGTTATAAGAGGTTAATTCATCCACACCGTAGCCGAAATGGCAGACAAAGCCAGAATCCCGTCCGTCAGTTGCCCATGCCCCTCCTTGCGTTGCCATTGCGCGACATTGAGTAACGGCGACGCGGGTAGCACCACTTCACAGGCTTCGCCACGGTTGATAGCCACCAGCACACGCTGCTGATTCAGCACGCGGACAAATACCACTACGTTATCTTCCGCATATACCACCTGGCAGCCACCACGACGCAGCGCATGGCTTTTCTTACGTAGCGCAATCATTCGCTGGTACAGCGCGAATAATGCCGTATCCTGTTTATCCACCTGCCAGGGGAACGGTTTACGGCAAAACGGATCGTTTTTGCCATCCACCCCCACTTCATCACCGTAATAAATACACGGTATGCCAGGCCAGGTAAGAAGCCAGACCACCGCCAGCGGCAGACGCGCGACATCCCGACCGAGAAGTGTTTTAAATCGCGCAGTATCGTGGCTGTCGAGCTGATTAAACATGCGCAATTGCTGTTGATGAGAAAGCCCTGCGCGGTAATTATCCATCCAGGCCATACAGGTTTGGGCGTCAATTTGCTGCGGATCGTAAGAGATATCAGTGTTGGCAAGAAATCCCCACAACGGGAATGTGAAGCCACGATAGTTCATGGCGGCATCTTCCACATCGGCCTGTAGCCATTGCCGTGCATCGCCAAAATGTTCGCCGACTATATACGCTTCCGGTTGGGTTTCTTTCGCGGCTTCGGTGATCCCAGCGACGTGCTGTAAATTATTGCGCGCCCCACCCGCTTCTCCCAGCATATGCACCACATCCAGCCGCCAGCCGTCCATATTCCATGGTGCTTTCAGCCAATGGCGGACAATGCTGTCTTCCCCGCGATAAATTTCATTTACCAGACTTTCCGATTGATAATCCAGCTTCGGCAGGCTGGCATAGCCCAGCCAGTCGAGCGCCGTGCCATCATCGCTAAATGAGTACCAGTCACGCCAGGGCGATTCGGGGTTGTGACAAGCGCCACCTGTCCCACGATTATGTCGGTCAAACCAGGCATGGGAATCGCCACTGTGGTTAAACACGCCGTCCAGCACCAGCCGCATTCCCATCTGCTGTGTATTGTTTCGTAAACGCAGCAACGCCCCATCGCCGCCAAACTGCGGATCGACATGGCGATAATCCTCGGTATCGTATTTGTGTACGCTGGGGGCTTTAAACACCGGATTAAGATACAGCGCCGTCACGCCGAGCTTTTTCAGATACGGCAGTTTTTCGCTGATACCGTCCAGATCGCCGCCATAGAACGTTGATCCGCCCGCCTGCGCCGTGACCGGTTCATCCCAGTCACGCAATATGATCTCTTGTCCGGCTGCGTGATGGTAATAAACATGATCCTGTTCAGCTTCACGAGGAAGACTACGGGCGAAACGATCAGGGAAGATCTGATAAAAAATCTGATCTGCCGCCCATTGTGGCCCGATGTCCGGTACATCGACGGCAAACTGCTCCAGTCGCGCTGGCGGCATTCGGCTGAAGCCCTGCGGTGTAAACCAACGCTGGTGATCGTGCCACAATAATTTGAAGCTATAGCGCCGCCGGGGTTGCCCAATGGAAATATCGATGGCCGCCCGCCATGCCGTGACACCAGGCAGGGGCTGACTGCGCTGCTTATGCATCGGTACTGACGTTTCTTCGTTATCGTTTTCTGTACGTAGCATAATCCGCTGCGGTGGGTCTTCGCCTGTCAGCCACAGTGTAATGAGTAGTTGATCTTTGCTTTGTTTAACAAATGGGGGCACCGGCAGGTGCCATGCATTTAACATCATAATTCCCCTGTGATGAAAATCTGATCACCTTGCCATAGCCTAATGCAGGATCACTCATCATCTGAAGGATATTTGGGGGAGGAGGACGGGGGCGGATAACTTTCGGAATAGCCGGATCAGGGCTTGCCTTGATCCGGCTTACAGAACGCAGTGATTAGTGATTTTCAGCCAGCTGACGATCGTGGCGGCGTTTAAACATCCAGCCAATCAACAGCAGAACAATCCACGCGAAACCAACGTACAGCGAGATACGTGTGTCCGGATGATAACCAATCAATCCGATAATAAAGAGCAGGAAAATCAAACCGCCGATGGTCGTTGCTACCCCACCTGGTACTTTAAATTTCAGTGCCTTCACTTCTTCTGGTGGCAAACGGCGACGGAAAGCAATTTGCGACAGCAGGATCATAATCCATACCCACACCGTGGCGAAGGTTGCCAGCGAAGCGATCACCAGGAAGACATTTTCCGGCATGATGTAGTTCAGATATACCGCAAACAATAGCGCGGTAGTCATCACCAGCACCGTGACCCACGGAATACCGCGACGCGAGGTTTTGCTGAAAATTTTCGGCGCGCTACCCTGCTCTGCCATGCCGTGAAGCATACGACCTACGCCAAATACGTCACTGTTAATTGCTGACAGCGAAGCGGTCAGCACAACAAAGTTAAGAATGCTGGCGGCAAAGGTAATGCCCATATGCTGGAACGTCAGCACGAACGGGCTACCGGCAGTGCCAACCTGATTCCACGGATAGATAGACATAATGACGAACAGCGTACCGACGTAGAACACCAGAATACGCATCGGCACGGAGTTAATCGCACGCGGAATCGATTTTTCCGGATCTTTCGCTTCCCCGGCGGTAATCCCGATAATTTCGATCCCACCGTAAGCAAACATTACCATTTGCAGCGACATCACCATGCCAAGCCAGCCGTTACTGAAGAAGCCGCCGTTGCTCCAAAGATTATGGATACCGGTCGGTTGCCCGCCGTTGCCAATCCCCCAGATAATGATGCCGAAACCGGCGACAATCATGATGATGATGGTGGCGACTTTAAAGAACGAGAACCAGAACTCAAGCTCACCAAATACCTTCACGCTCATCAGGTTTACGGCGCAGATAATCAGCACTACGCTCAGTACCCAAATCCAGTGTGGCACCGTCGGGAACCAGACGCCCATATAGATACCGAAAGCGGTCACATCGGCGATGGCGACAATAAGGATTTCAAAGCAGTAGGTCCAGCCAGTGATATAACCTGCCAGTGGACCGAGGTTTTCCTGCGCATAGCGCGAGAAAGAGCTGGCTGCCGGGTTATGTACCGACATTTCCCCCAGCGCACGCATAATGATATACGCCGCGATACCACCGATAATATAGGCCAACAACACGCTCGGACCGGCCATTTTGATGGCGTCTGCCGAACCGTAAAACAACCCGGTGCCAATTGCTGAACCCAGTGCCATAAAGCGTATGTGTCGGGTACTTAGCCCACGCTTTAGCTTGTTCTTACTTTCCATCAATTCCTAACCCATCAACACAATAAAAAACCACGGGGCATCGCAGCCCCGTGGTTAAAACAAATATTCAGTGATTTAGTGAGCGCTGGAGGTCACCTGACGACCTGCCGCGCGATCCCAAATAATGGCCAGAACCACCATCACCACTGTTGGCATTAACCACGCAAGACCTTGTTCGGCCAGCGGTAAGCGCTGCGCCCAGGACGGTAAGATATCGCTGAATGCAGATGCTTTGATCCCGTCGAGAATACCAAAAAGCAGGCTGATAAACATCGGCGGAGCAATCACGCGGGACGAATTATGCCACCATGAGCGTGTAAAACTTAATACAACCAGTGCGATACACGGCGGATAAATAGCGGTCAGCACCGGTACGGAGATCTGAATCAGCTGGCTCAAGCCGAGGTTAGACACCACCATCGAGAAGCCGCCGAGGATAAACACCAGCGTACGATAGGAGAGCGGTACGTACTGAGCAAAGAATTCTGCACAAGCACAGGTCAGGCCAACCGCCGTGACCAGGCAGGCGATAAAGATTAACGCCGCCAGCAGGAAGCTACCGCCGCCGCCAAAGGTGTGCTGAACGTAGGCATGCAGAATAGCCGCACCGTTTGCAGACTGATCGACCAGCGACGCGCTGTCTGAACCCAGACGGAACAGTGCAAGGTACAGCAGAGTCAGACCAACACCCGCCATCAGGCCAGCCCAGACGGTATAACGGGTCAGCAGACGCGCTTCGGTAACGCCGCGAGAACGCGCCGCATTAACAATAACGATACCAAACACCATCGCGCCCAGCGTATCCATGGTCAGATAGCCATTAACGAAGCCGTTAGAAAACGCGGCGTTTTGATAAGCCTCAGTCGCCGTGCTGATAGAGCCCGCTGGCCAGACAATTGCCGCAACAGACAGGATGACCAGCGCGATAATTTTCAGCGGTGCCAGGAAGTTACCGACGGTATCCAGCAGTTTGCCCGGATAGAGCGAAACCAGAATAACGATAGCGAAATAGACCAGGCTGTAGATTAACAGCGGCAGCGCGGAGTCACCCGTCAGGGGCGCAATGCCCACTTCAAAGGAGACGGTGGCTGTACGCGGCGTGGCGAACAACGGCCCTACAGCCAGGTAGCAAACCGTTGCCAGCAGTACGCCAGCGACTTTACCAATTGGCGTGCTGAGGCTGTCAACACCGCCGCCAACTTTCGCCAGCGCCACCACCGTTAATACCGGCAGGCCAACGGCAGTAATGAGGAAGCCGAATGCCGCAGTCCAGACGTGTTCGCCTGCCTGCAAGCCGACCATTGGAGGGAAAATGATGTTACCTGCGCCGACGAACAACGCAAATGTCATAAAGCCCAGAGCGATGATATCGCGCGATCTTAATTGATGGGTCATAAATCATACTGCCTGTGGATGTGGTGTTGTAACGTTAAATTTTTGTGCCAATCCCTGGGGATGATACAGCGGTATATTTAAACAATTTTAGCGGGAAATACTCCCAACCAGGCGCGGCGAAGAATAGTTTTTCGATTTACCGCGTGAATGCAGTCAGCATGACAGCACCTGAAGCGCAATTTAAACGCTTATAACGTTTTAAAGCAAGAAGGGATCTAAAAACCAGAGGTATATAGCGATAAGAAATCACCAACCAGTATAAAACACTATTTCCGCGAAAAAGACATGGCTAATCATGCGAACAAAAAATCACCAACCGTTGTAAAATCTAACGCCCGTATTTTGACTGCAAAGAAAATAAGCCAGCATCAGCTGGCTTATGGCAATAAAAGATGACAAAGGCGGATTATTCGCTGTTTTTGGCAATTAAACGTTCCGGGATAACAAAACTGAAACGCGTACCTTTTCCCACCGTACTCTCAATATGCAGGCGACTTTCGTGATGATTCACCGCATGTTTCACGATCGCTAACCCTAATCCGCTACCGCCAGTTTGTCGGGAACGTGCTTTATCAACGCGATAAAAACGCTCGGTCAGGCGCGGAATATGCTCCGGTGCGATGCCCGCTCCATTATCTTCAACGCTAAATTCGGCACCGTGCGGCACTCGCTGCCAGCGTACGGTGATATGCGTACCTTCCGGCGTATGATTCACGGCGTTATAAACCAGGTTCGAAATCGCGCTGCGAAGTTGGTCTTCGTTGCCAGACACCTTGAGGTCGTTATCTATTTCAAAGGTAAATGTCTGTTTTTTCTGACTCAGAGTCTGAGCCTCGCGCTCAACAACGCGCAGCATCATCGGCACATCAACCTTTTCATTGAGCAACTGCGTCGGTGCGGCTTCTATTTTCGACAGCGTCAGCAATTGCTTCACCAGCCCTTCCATCCGCTGGGTCTGCTCGCGCATGGTGTGCAACGCTTTTTCACGTACCGCACCTTGCAGTGGTTGCTCATCCATCATCTCCAGGTAACCCTGTAACACTGTCAATGGCGTACGTAACTCATGGCTCACGTTGGCAAAAAAGTTACGCCGCGCCCCTTCCAGTTGATGCATTTGCGTGACATCACGCGCCACCATCAGCAACTGTTTGTGGGTATAAGGCATGACGCGAATTTCCAGATGCCGCCCGGTATTGAGCACCAGATTGAGCGGGCGAGAAAAATCACGCGTTTTCAGATATTGCGTAAACTCCGGATAACGAAGCAGATTAAGGATGTTCTGCCCGTTATCTTCCGGCCAGCGCAAACCAAGAATTTGTTGCGCCAGACCATTACACCAGAAAATACCGCCCTCTTCCGTGGTCAGCACCACCGCATCAGGCAGCGACTCCGCGCCGCTACGAAAGCGTTTAATCAGATTGCCCAGTTCGCGGCGACGTTTTTTATTACGCAGCTGCATCTGGTGTAAGCCGTATAGCAGCGGTTCCCAGCTACCACGCCCCGGAGGCGGGGTCATACTGCGATCCACCCACAGCCACCATGAAAGGCGCAATAAATTCCAAAAATGCCAGATAAGCAGTCCTGTTACCGATGCCAGCAAAAACCAAGGCAGGTAACCAAAAAATGCACCCAGGATGAAAGCCGGGAGGCAGCAAAGTAGCAGCTCCAGCACCAGCCTTTTCCACGACAGCCGTTCCAGCACGTAAGATACTCCAGTTAAGAAATCATAAGCCCTGCTCTGCGTCCGATGAGCAAGGCGTTAAAAGCGGGTTGAAAAACGATATCCTGTACCGCGTACGGTCTGCACCATGCGGTCATGTCCGCCGGGCTCCAGTGCCTTACGCAGGCGACGAATGTGAACATCGACCGTGCGGTCTTCCACATATACGTTGGTTCCCCAGACGTGGTTTAACAGCTGCTCGCGGCTGTACACGCGCTCGGGATGCGTCATAAAAAAGTGCAGCAGTTTAAATTCTGTCGGCCCCATCTCCAGCGGTTCTTCGCCCGCCATCACCCGGTGAGATGTCGGGTCGAGACTGAGCCCCTGCATCTCGATCACCTCTTCCACCGCCATTGGCGAAATACGGCGCATTACCGCTTTGATTCGTGCCACCAGTTCCTTCGGCGAAAACGGCTTGGTGATATAGTCATCCGCACCGGTTTCAAGGCCGCGCACGCGATCTTCTTCTTCCCCTCTGGCGGTCAGCATCACCACTGGAATATCCCGGGTCATCGACTCGCGCTTGAGGTGTTTGATGAACTGGATACCGGAGCCGCCAGGTAACATCCAGTCAAGGAGAATTAAATCCGGCCAGGGTTCATTCAGTTGATTCACAGCACTGTCATAATCTTCCGCTTCGACCGGCTGAAAGCCATTTTGTTCGAGCACGAAGCAGACCATTTCGCGAATTGGAGCTTCATCTTCTACGACCAGAATACGTCTCGCCATGATTTGCCCTGTTGTAATAAATAGGTTGCGATCATTAATGCGACGTCATTATGCGTCAGATTTATGACAGATTTATGAAAAGCACGTCGCACATATCTTCAGGTAGTTGATTTCCGTGGCGCAGAAAAAAGCAAATGGCACATCTGTTTGGGTATAATCGCGCCCATGCTTTTTCGCCAGGGAATCGTTATGCGCATCCTTCACACCTCAGACTGGCACCTCGGCCAGAACTTCTACAGTAAAAGCCGCGAAGCTGAACACCAGGCCTTTCTTGACTGGCTGCTGGAAACAGCGCAAACCCATCAGGTGGATGCGATTATTGTTGCCGGTGATGTTTTCGATACCGGATCACCGCCCAGTTACGCCCGCACGTTATACAACCGTTTTGTTGTCAATTTACAGCAAACGGGCTGTCATCTGGTGGTACTGGCAGGAAACCATGACTCGGTCGCCACGCTGAATGAATCGCGCGATATCATGGCGTTCCTCAATACTACCGTGGTCGCCAGCGCCGGACATGCGCCGCAAATCTTGCCTCGTCGCGACGGGACGCCAGGCGCAGTGCTGTGCCCCATTCCTTTTTTACGCCCGCGTGACATTATTACCAGCCAGTCGGGGCTTAACGGTATTGAAAAACAACAACATTTGCTGGCGGCTATTACCGATTATTACCAACAACATTATGCCGATGCCTGCAAACTGCGCGGCGATCAGCCTCTGCCCATCATCGCCACGGGGCATTTAACGACCGTTGGTGCCAGCAAAAGTGACGCCGTGCGTGACATTTATATTGGCACGCTGGACGCCTTCCCGGCACAAAACTTTCCGCCAGCCGACTACATCGCGCTCGGGCATATTCACCGCGCACAGATTATTGGCGGCATGGAACATGTTCGCTATTGCGGTTCCCCCATTCCACTGAGTTTTGATGAATGCGGAAAAAGTAAATATGTCCATCTGGTGACATTTTCAAACGGCAAATTAGAGAGCGTGGAAAACCTGAGCGTGCCGATAACGCAACCGATGGCGGTACTGAAAGGCGATCTGGCGTCGATTACCGAACAGCTGGAACAGTGGCGCGATGTATCACAGGAACCACCTGTCTGGTTGGATATCGAAATCACTACTGATGAGTATCTGCATGATATTCAGCGCAAAATCCAGGCATTAACTGAATCACTGCCTGTCGAAGTATTGCTGGTACGCCGCAGCCGTGAACAGCGCGAGCGTGTGTTAGCCAGCCAACAGCGTGAAACCCTCAGCGAACTCAGCGTCGAAGAGGTGTTTAATCGTCGTCTCGCACTGGAAGAACTGGATGAATCACAGCAGCAACGTCTGCAACATCTTTTCACCACGACGCTGCAGACCCTCGCCGGAGAACACGAAGCATGAAAATTCTCAGCCTGCGCCTGAAAAACCTGAACTCGTTAAAAGGCGAATGGAAGATTGATTTCACCCGCGAGCCGTTCGCCAGCAATGGGCTGTTTGCGATTACCGGCCCAACCGGCGCGGGGAAAACCACCCTGCTGGATGCCATTTGCCTGGCGCTGTATCACGAAACTCCGCGCCTTTCTAACGTTTCACAATCGCAAAATGATCTAATGACCCGCGATACCGCCGAATGTCTGGCGGAAGTGGAGTTTGAAGTCAAAGGTGAAGCGTACCGTGCCTTCTGGAGCCAGAATCGGGCGCGTAACCAGCCAGACGGTAATTTGCAGGTGCCGCGCGTAGAGCTGGCGCGCTGTACCGATGGCAAAATTCTCGCTGACAAAGTGAAAGATAAGCTGGAACTGACGGCGACGTTAACCGGACTGGATTATGGGCGTTTCACCCGTTCGATGCTGCTTTCGCAGGGGCAATTTGCTGCCTTCCTGAATGCCAAACCAAAAGAACGCGCGGAATTGCTCGAGGAATTAACCGGCACCGAAATCTACGGGCAAATCTCGGCGATGGTCTTTGAGCAGCACAAATCGGCCCGCACTGAGCTGGAGAAACTGCAAGCGCAGGCCAGCGGCGTCGCGTTATTAGCGCCAGAACAAGTGCAATCGCTGACAGAAAGTTTGCAGGTACTCACTGTCGAAGAGAAACAGTTACTCGCCGCGCAGCAGCAAGAACAACAATCGCTAAACTGGTTAACGCGTCTGGACGAATTGCAGCAAGAAGCCAGCCGCCGTCAGCAGGCATTGCAACAGGCGTTAGCCGAAGAAGAAAAAGCGCAACCTCAACTGGCGGCGCTCAGTCTGGCACAACCGGCGCGAAATCTTCGTCCGCACTGGGAACGCATCGCAGAACACACTGCGGCACTGGCGCATACTCGCCAGCAGATTGAAGAAGTAAATACTCGCTTACAGAGCACAATGGCGCTTCGCGAGAGCATTCGCCACCACGCGGCGAAGCAGTCAGCAGAATTACAGCAGCAGCAACAAAGCCTGAATGCCTGGTTACAGGAACACGACCGCTTCCGTCAGTGGAACAACGAACTGGCGGGTTGGCGTGCGCAGTTCTCCCAACAAACCAGCGATCGCGAGCATCTGCGGCAATGGCAGCAACAGTTAACCCATGCTGAGCAAAAACTTAATGCGCTTGCGGCGATCACGTTGACGTTAACCGCCGATGAAGTTGCTAGCGCCCAGGCGCAACATGCTGAGCAACGCACGCTGCGTCAGCGCCTGGTCGCGCTGCATGGGCAGATTGTTCCCCAACAAAAACGCCTGGCGCAATTACAGGTTGCTATCCAGAATGTCACGCAGGAACAGACGCAACGTAACGCCGCACTTAACGAAATGCGCCAGCGTTATAAAGAAAAAACGCAACAACTTGCCGATGTGAAAACCATTTGCGAGCAGGAAGCTCGTATCAAAACGCTGGAAGTTCAACGTGCGCAGTTACAGGCGGGTCAGCCTTGCCCACTTTGTGGTTCCACCAACCACCCGGCGGTCAAGGCGTATCAGGCACTGGAACCGGGTGTTAATCAGGCCCGCTTACTGACGCTTGAAAACGAAGTGAAAAAGCTCGGGGAGGAAGGCGCGGCGCTGCGCGGGCAACTGGATGCATTAACGAAGCAGCTTCAGCGCGATGAGAACGAAGCGCAAAGCCTCCGACAAGATGAGCAAGCACTTACTCAACAGTGGCGAGCTGTCACAGCCAGCCTCAATATCACCTTGCAGCCACAGGACGACATTCAACCGTGGCTGGATGCACAAGATGAACATGAACGCCAATTGCGGTTACTCAGCCAACGACATGAATTACAAGGGCAGATTGCTACGCATAATCAGCAAATTATCCAGTATCAACAGCAAATTGAACAATGCCAGCAGCAACTCTTAACGGCATTGGCGGGTTATGCACTGACATTGCCACAGGAAGATGAAGAAGAGAGCTGGTTGGCGACGCGTCAGCAAGAAGCGCAGAGCTGGCAACAGCGTCAGAACGAATTAACCACGCTGCAAAACCGTATTCAGCAACTGACGCCGATTCTGGATACGTTACCGCAAGGTGATGAGTTACCGCACAGCGAAGAAACTGTGGCGCTGGAAAACTGGCGGCAGGTTCATGAACAATGTCTCGCATTACACAGCCAGCAGCAGACGTTACAGCAACAGGATGTTCTGGCGGCGCAAAGTCTGCAAAAAGCCCAGGCGCAGTTTGACACCGCGCTACAGGCCAGTGTCTTTGACGATCAACAGGCGTTCCTTGCGGCGCTAATGGATGAACAAACACTAACCCAGCTGGAACAGCTCAAGCAGAATCTGGAAAACCAGCGCCGTCAGGCGCAAACGCTGGTCACTCAGACAGCTGAAACGCTGGCACAGCATCAGCAACACCGACCTGACGGCCTGGATCTCAGTGTGACGGTGGAGCAGATTCAGCAAGAGTTAGCGCAAACTCACCAAAAGTTGCGTGAAAACACCACCAGTCAGGGCGAGATTCGCCAGCAGCTGAAACAGGATGCGGAAAACCGTCAGCAACAACAAACCTTAATGCAGCAAATTGCTCAAATGACGCAGCAGGTTGAGGACTGGGGATATCTGAATTCGCTAATAGGTTCCAAAGAGGGCGATAAATTCCGTAAGTTCGCCCAAGGGCTGACGCTGGATAATTTAGTCCATCTCGCTAATCAGCAACTGACTCGCCTGCATGGGCGCTATCTGTTACAGCGCAAAGCCAGCGAGGCGCTGGAAGTCGAGGTTGTCGATACCTGGCAGGCAGACGCGGTACGCGATACCCGTACGCTTTCTGGCGGCGAAAGTTTTCTCGTCAGTCTGGCGCTGGCGCTGGCGCTTTCGGATCTGGTCAGCCATAAAACGCGTATTGACTCGCTGTTCCTTGATGAAGGTTTTGGCACGCTGGATAGCGAAACACTGGATACCGCCCTTGATGCCCTGGATGCTCTGAATGCCAGTGGTAAAACTATCGGTGTGATTAGCCACGTTGAAGCGATGAAAGAGCGTATTCCGGTGCAGATCAAAGTGAAAAAGATCAACGGCCTGGGATACAGCAAACTGGAAAGTGCGTTTGCAGTGAAATAACTATTCAGCAGGATAATGAATACAGAGGGGCGAATTATCTCTTGGCCTCGCTGGCCGTTATCCTGCAAGCTATCACTTTATTGGCTACGGTGATTGGTAGCCGTTCTGGTGGTTGTGATGGTGGTATGAAAAAAGTCATTTTATCTTTGGCTCTGGGCACGTTTGGTTTGGGGATGGCCGAATTTGGCATTATGGGCGTGCTCACGGAGCTGGCGCATAACGTAGGAATTTCGATTCCTGCTGCCGGGCATATGATCTCGTATTATGCGCTGGGGGTGGTGGTCGGTGCGCCAATCATCGCCCTCTTTTCCAGCCGCTACTCACTCAAACATATCTTGTTGTTTCTGGTGGCGTTGTGCGTCATTGGCAACGCCATGTTCACGCTCTCTTCGTCTTACCTGATGCTCGCCATTGGTCGGCTGGTTTCCGGCTTTCCGCATGGTGCATTTTTTGGCGTCGGGGCGATTGTGTTATCGAAAATTATCAAACCCGGCAAAGTCACCGCCGCCGTGGCGGGGATGGTTTCGGGGATGACAGTTGCCAATTTGCTGGGCATTCCGCTGGGGACGTATTTAAGTCAGGAGTTTAGCTGGCGTTACACCTTTTTATTGATCTCTGTGTTTAATATCGCGGTGATGGCATCGGTCTATTTTTGGGTGCCGGATATTCGCGACGAGGCGAAAGGAAAGCTGCGCGAACAATTTCACTTTTTGCGCAGCCCGGCCCCGTGGTTAATTTTCGCTGCCACGATGTTTGGCAACGCGGGTGTATTTGCCTGGTTCAGCTACGTAAAGCCATACATGATGTTTATTTCCGGTTTTTCGGAAACGGCGATGACCTTTATTATGATGTTAGTTGGGCTGGGGATGGTGTTGGGGAATGTGCTAAGTGGCCGGATTTCAGGACGTTATTCACCACTACGCATTGCGGCAGTGACTGATTTCATTATTGTGCTGGCATTGCTGATGCTCTTTTTCTTCGGCGGCATGAAAACAACGTCGCTTATTTTTGCTTTTATTTGTTGCGCGGGATTATTTGCCCTCTCTGCACCGCTGCAAATATTGTTACTGCAAAATGCCAAAGGTGGAGAATTATTAGGTGCCGCAGGTGGGCAAATAGCGTTTAACCTCGGTAGCGCCGTCGGCGCATATTGCGGAGGTATGATGCTGACGCTGGGGCTGACTTATAATTACGTGGCGCTGCCTGCCGCCCTGCTCTCGTTTGCTGCGATGTCGTCGTTGCTACTGTATGGTCGCTATAAGCGCCAGCAAGCGGCGGATAGTCCGATGCTGGCGAAACCACTGGGATAGGTTGCAGTCACTGCTTGTTGTCGGATGCGGCGCGAGCGTCTTATCCGACCTACGCGAGCTGCTCATTTTGTAGGCCTGATAAGACGCGGCAAGCGTCGCATCAGGCATGATGCACCAATTGTCTACGTTTTTTATTCTTATGACCATAACCATGCAGCGCCGCGTACGCCGCTGGAATCACCATGTTTCGCCTTACGCACCGGTGTTTCACATTCGCCACCGAAGACAAATTGTTTAATCAACTGCGGAACCGTTTGATATAAACGATCTACATTGCTCATCCCGCCCCCCAACACAATCACATCCGGATCGAGAATATTCACGACATGTGCCAGCGATTTTGCCAGCCGCAGCTCGTAACGACGCAATGCCAACTCCGCTACCGGATCGCTTTCTTCAACAAGGCGGATAATTTCACTACCTTTCAGCGCATGTCCGCTCAAACGATGATAATCCGTCGCAAATCCCGTACCCGAAATAAAGGTTTCAATGCAGCCTTGTTTGCCGCAATAACAAGGGACTTCCTCGCGATAACGCAGTTCATCTTCGTCCATCCACGGTAGCGGATTGTGTCCCCACTCGCCTGCCGTGCCATTGCCGCCGATATGCGCTCGACCATTGAACGCTACGCCCGCGCCGCATCCCGTGCCGATAATCACGGCAAATACCGTCTGCGCTCCCGCTGCTGCGCCATCTACCGCTTCCGAGACCGCCAGACAGTTGGCGTCATTTGCCAACCGCACTTCCCGTTGCAACCGCGCGCTTAAATCTTTATCAAATGGCTGACCGTTAAGCCAGGTTGAATTGGCATTTTTCACCACGCCAGTGTAAGGCGAAATCGAGCCTGGAATGCCCATGCCTACCGTTCCGCGCTGCCCTGTCGCCTGCTCCGCCATATCAACCAACGTGGCGATCGTTTCGATGGTCTGATGGTAATCATCACGCGGTGTGGGCAGACGATGACGATACAACTGCTCCCCTGCATCGCCCAGTGCAATCACTTCAGTTTTAGTGCCGCCTAAATCGATACCTATACGCACGGTACTCTCCTTATTTTTTTCAATATCAATAGCGTAGAGACGGACAACCGGATTGGCAATGCAAGGCCGCCGACAATTCGTTATCATGCCCGCTAAATTTAACGACAAGGCCGTGGAAATTATCATGCTGTGGTTCAAAAATTTAATGGTTTACCGTCTTAGCCGCGAGATTTCGCTGCGTGCAGAAGAGATGGAAAAACAGCTAGCCTCGATGGCATTTACCCCATGCGGCAGCCAGGACATGGCGAAGATGGGCTGGGTTCCTCCGATGGGATCGCACAGCGATGCGTTAACGCACGTTGCCAATGGTCAAATTGTTATCTGCGCGCGCAAAGAAGAAAAAATCCTCCCGTCTCCGGTGATTAAACAGGCGCTGGAAGCAAAAATCGCCAAGCTGGAAGCGGAACAGGCGCGCAAGCTGAAGAAAACCGAAAAAGATTCGCTGAAAGATGAAGTGCTGCACTCTCTTCTGCCGCGCGCTTTCAGCCGTTTCAGCCAAACTATGATGTGGATCGACACGGTAAACGGTTTGATTATGGTGGACTGCGCCAGTGCCAAAAAAGCAGAAGATACGCTGGCATTACTGCGTAAAAGCCTGGGGTCGTTACCGGTTGTACCATTGAGCATGGAAAACCCGATTGAACTGACGCTGACCGAATGGGTACGCTCTGGTAGTGCGGCACAAGGCTTCCAGCTGCTTGATGAAGCCGAACTGAAATCGTTGCTGGAAGATGGCGGCGTGATCCGCGCGAAGAAACAAGATTTGACCAGCGAAGAAATCACCAACCACATTGAAGCAGGAAAAGTGGTGACTAAACTGGCGCTCGACTGGCAGCAGCGCATTCAGTTTGTGATGTGCGACGATGGTTCACTCAAGCGTCTGAAGTTCTGCGACGAGCTGCGCGATCAAAACGAAGATATCGACCGTGAAGATTTTGCCCAACGTTTTGATGCCGATTTCATCCTGATGACCGGTGAACTAGCCGCATTAATCCAAAACCTGATCGAAGGATTAGGTGGCGAAGCACAACGTTAATTGCTGATTTGCCTTTAATGCCGGATGCGACGCCTGCGGCGTCTTATCCGGCGTACGAATCCACACCAGGCATATAATCATTCGCTACGGCGGGCAATAATTTTTAGCGCAGCAATATTATGCGTTTTACGCCGTAACTGATCCAACCGTCTCATCCCTATTCGCCTGTCAGCGGCACGCAGAATATTCACTAACCCCCATTTATCGCTGGTAAATTGTTTCGTTAACAGCTCCGCTTTTGGGGTATCAATATATTCACGCAATAAATCAGAAATTGAACAAATATCCGTCAGATAAGGATACCAGCAAGTTTCACCATGAAAATTACGCACTCCACCATTGCCTGCCATAAAGTCTTTTGGGTAATCCCAGATCACGTCTTTATCCAACGTGATCCAATAACGCGGTAAATCGGTGCTTCCACCATTTTGGCTGCGCATGGGATAACGGGTACAGTGAATTTGCAGGTTGATCGTTGGCGTCAGTAAGTCATAAATCTCCCTCTGTAACTTGCTCCAGGGGCGTTGTGTCATTGTTTTTCCTCAAGCCGATTACGCGCTTCACTGCGAATTTGCCGCGTTGCCCCGGTTTTCACTAAATCACGTAACTGCGAAAGATCGGGCTGATCGACAAATAAGATTAATGATGGATCCTCTTTTAACCACGCCGTTTTCACATCGGCAGCCAACTGTGGATTATTAATAGCCAGCGCCCGATCCTGTGACTCAGTCAATGTCGTTAACAAAGAGGCTGGGGTATGTACATTGCGCAACGCCGTCTGCCGCAAATGATCATTGTGACTTTTCAGCAATCCGCACCACCATTCATCATCTGATTTATCTTTTATCGTATCCAGCTCCGCAAAAATATCGCTTTCCTCATGATTCCAGCGGTGTAATCCTCTTTCACTTTGTCTACGGGTGCTATTTTTCATACTGACAATAGACAACGCCCAGTCGGAGTTAAAACGATACTGTTGATCGAGTTTGTTGATAATTCCGGAGGGTAAATCTTTATTATCAAATAACTGGTTTCGCATCCGATAGCGGTATTCAGCAGGTAAATAAACCAGTAAATCGATAGCATTATTAAGCATCTCTTCGTCAATAATACCATTATCAATCAGCGCCAGCTGTACTTCGTAGGCTTGCTCTTGATCTTCTTGCCGTTTACTCATCATTAATTTTAAGGTGTGTTGCCATAATTGTTTCTTATACTCCAGAGGTAACAATTTATCGCGTGCCAGCTCATACCAGATGCTGGGAATGTCATGCTGATTCAGTAGATAACTAATCACTTCCTTCGAGGTCAGATAACGCATGCCGTCACGTAAGTTGTGCACATCTTCTTTTGCCAAAGTCAGTTGACGCGACTCCGGCAAAGCGACCAATAACGCCTTCACGATATTTTTATTTTCTTTATTATCCAGATACATTTGTTCTGCGATACGTTCAACATCCTCTGTCCTCAGGGTCGCTGACAGTTGGGTGATTTTTAGTTCAGTAAGCGTCCGGGCTAATGCTTGACGAACTTTCAGCGATTTATCTTTACTCAACAACACCGCTTGTTGTGCGGTTAAATCGGTTCCGGTAATTCTTTCGCGTAACTCCGGATCTTCGCTATTTATCAATTCATCAACCACTGCAGTTGGAACCAGCCAGGCGTAATCGTAATGGCTGATTAATGTCTTGCGCACACTGAGAAAAGGGCTTTGACTTAACGACACAACAATATCAGGAGAAAGATTATCCTGTCTGGCCTGCTCCAGCTGTACGCTCTCGACGGGTACAGACATTAATTTTTTATTCACTTCGGCGGATATATTGCTGTTTTTAACCAGTCCTCTGGCAACAGCTTCATCTTTAATTAATTCATCGGTAAGCAAATGCATGTGTTGAGCAGGCCAGGACTGCGCCATTGATTCACGCGTCTGGTCATCAGGGTGCTGTAACAATTGCAGCATAACGGCGGTTGACAAACTTTCTATATGAGTCAGAAAACGTGCCACCAGTGGATCTTCATGCTTTATTTTATCCGCAAGGAAATTATCGAGTTTCCCCGTTTCAATCCATTGTAATTTCTCATTAATTTCAGGAGCAGCTTTATCTCGAAAAAGAGGTAAACCCTGAACGATATTGTCTACGACGCTATCATAGTCAGGATACGCATTGGAAATATTATCGGTTTCGATTTCACTATGATCATAAAGATTAGGCGTCACCAGTGAATAGGATTTTTGAATATTCTCGTCCCAGTTATATTCTTCACCGCTTTCATCTTCATTGATATAAAACTCAGCTTTGATGACCTCAAATTGCGTTGCTTTATCGGAAACAATAATGCCTCGCGCGCTAATTCCTTTCATCACTTCAAAGTTGTGATCATTATAATCAGCATAAACCAAACCTTTCGCTGTCATCTGACCTTTCACATACGCGAAATCATGATTAATAAAGTTGTCGACAATAACATTACCTAATACAATCAGATGACCATTACCTGACAGATAATCATCATAATCGCCGGAAATCGTTAAATTACCGTTCACCACCAGTTTATTTTGATTGCTGAAGTTAGCGGGTAATGATAGGTCACCATTATGATAATACCAGCGGATATTATCTTTTAGCATATAAGCAGCTTCCATACTATCGTTGGTTGCCGCTTTAACCACGTTGCGCTCATCTGCCGTCATAAGATGAAAGTCAGAGGTGATAAGGTCCTCGCTACTGATCCACTCTATGGCACATGCATTGCCAGTCATAAAAAACACGACCATACAGATGACCAATATATTAATTCTATTCATAATCTTCACTGATATTTATATCAACCTTGATGAATTATGAATATATCGGAAATCGAAAAAATCGCAGCAAAGGAAATATTATTATGGGTTAAAGAGAGGATATTTCAGAAAAATGCCCTCCCGTTCAAGGGGAAGGCGGGGAATTACAGATAGCGGCACAGATAAGAGGTAGGTTCGGCAACTTGCAGATGAAACTCACTGTGACCGGGAACATGAAATACCGAACCGGCTTCGTACACTTGCCAGTCGGTCGCGTCAGGCAGTAACACATTCAGCGCGCCACTGATTACCGTCATCTCTTCCGGTTCAGCGGTGCTGAAGGTGTATTCGCCTTCAACCATAACACCTACGCTGGCGCGGCCAGTGCTACTGCTGGAAAAGCCGATCGATTTCACTTTGCCGGAAAAGTACTCATTACTTTGAAGCATAAACTGGCCCTGTCTGGTAGTTGAACATCTACTTCACTATAGGGGCCAGAGGCGCTGGCTGTCACGCAAAATTACACCAGTAATTCCGCAGCTAGCCGTGCAATCAATACGTTAGAGAGCAAGACAGGAACATCGAGCTGTTTTTGCAGTAAATCGCGATGACGTTGGTTAAATCCCAAACAATCCAGCATGATGACATCAGCCCCTTTTGCCAGTAATTCTTTCCCGGCATCAATGATTTTTTGTTCCGAATCATGAATGGGGTTACCCAATGAAAATACTGGCGGTTTCTGCAAAATTTGCCATTTTTGCGCCTGAACGGGCAGCATCTCCTCAACCGGAACGATAACCCCCACCTGATGATCTTCAACAATAGAGGAAACCAGCGGTGGCAATATTCGCGACGGCTCAAGAAAGATCGTATTACGCGCGGTCATACTCCTAATGTTTGCCGTACTCATTAATATAATGACGTCGTAACCCTGATTATCGAGCACTTCAACCACACCTTGCAGGTCTCGCTCCACTTTGCGACGCGAAACATGGGCCAGCTGGTTGTCATTTAATAATGTGAGAATTGTGTCTTCGCCTGCTTCTGGCGCGTACTCCGCCATCACTTCTTCGCGGCTTAACTTCCCCAGCAGGCTATGATGGGAAATATTATCTTCGTCAATGTATTCTGTCAGGAGCGGCAAAACTTCCTGCATAGGTACAATGCCGATGGTCAGGATCGCCAACGACGCACTCATTGTTCTTCCACCTTACTTTTATTTCGTCGTTAATTACCGGGCAAGCGCTAAGCACCACTGCCGACACTTACCTGTGCTACAAATGACAAAAAGCGTAGCAGCAGACCTGCACGGCATAATGTAAAGATTCCAAATGATTCCAGTAATGGATTGTTATTGTTTAATATTCTAATTATTTGAAAAACATGAATTGTGAAAAATGTGACGCAGATCCCTTGTGGTGGCACTCAGAATCCCTTCCGAGCAGTCTGATGCGGTCACTCTTTGTCAGGGTCCTCATAGCGTTTTTTCGCATCCATCGCTTCCTGAGCGGTCGGATGTTCACTGATCAACGAGTCTGGTTTAGGATGATCGGCTCTGAGTTGGTACCAGGTTACCGTCTGTCCTGGCTTTCCTTTTTCAATCGTCACTATATATGCTTCACGAGGATAAGGCGGTTTCGTTGGCATCGTTCTTCCTTATTTCACGGGATGAACGTTAAGTATAGGCGCTCGAAAATCAACAATTGATCGTCTGTGCCAGGGCGCTGCGAATTTCAGAAATCACCTGGCTGGGTTCGTTTGTTGCGTCGATGATAATATGCGCAACTTCGCGATATAGCGCATCGCGTTCTTCCAGCACTTCCTGAACTTCTTCGCTCAGCGGTTTCCCCGTTAAGGTTGGCCGTAAATCTTCTTCCGGTGCAGCTTGCAGTCGGTTAACCAGGACTGATACTGGCGCACACAAATAAACCACGATCCCGTTATTTTGCATAAAGTGACGATTAAATTCCGTCAGGATAATGCCGCCGCCCGTGGCGATAACGGTGGATGGCGCAGTTACCGCTTCCAACGCCGCCGTTTCTCTGGCGCGGAATCCCGCCCACTCTTCCCTTTCGACGATCTCCGCGACCGTCATATTGAGCTGTGATTGCAACCACTGGTCGGTATCGACAAATCGACGGTTAAGCGAATCGGCAAGGGCCATTCCGACCGTTGTTTTACCACAGCCCCGAGGCCCGATCAGAAAAAGAGGTTGTGTCATCGTGGGTTTTCCCCAATAGGTCGCAATGCGGCGAAAGCCGGTGTCATGAGAATAGCGATCATACCATCAAACTAGTACAATTTCGATTGTAAAGAAAAAATTCCACTTAAAGTGAAAATTTTAATACATCCCTTACTATACCAATAAATTTTCAAGAATGAAGTGTAAATAATAAATTACATTCAGCCACGACTACGTTGCACTTCCAGCCACCACTTCTCCAGCTCCGCGGCAAAGGCCTGGCGGTCACGTTGTGAAAGGCTATCTGGTCCCCCGGTCTGGATCCCACTGGCGCGTAAGGTATCCATAAAATCGCGCATCGTCAGGCGCTCACGAATGGTCGCTGGTGTGTAACGTTCGCCGCGTGGATTAAGCGCCGCAGCGCCTTTCTCGATGGCTTCAGCAGCCAAAGGAATATCTGCGGTGATCACCAAATCGCCCGCTTCACTCTGCCGGACAATTTCGTTATCGGCAACGTCGAAACCTGCCGCGACACGCAGCGTACGAATAAATCGCGAAGGCGGTACGCGTAAATTCTGGTTTGCTACCAGTACCAGCGGCATCTGCATACGTTCAGCCGCGCGATACAAAATCTCTTTAATTACATTGGGACACGCGTCGGCATCCACCCAAATTGTCATAAAGTCATCCTTTGTTGGGTAATTCTCTATTGTGTCGCGCTTTTGCCTTCCGGCATAGTTCTGTTTATGCTTCTGCCAGCGATTATCAAAACAATGAATTTCACGGCAGGAGTGAGGCAATGGAAAAGAAAATCGGTTTTATTGGCTGCGGCAATATGGGAAAAGCCATTCTCGGCGGTCTGATTGCCAGCGGTCAGGTGCTTCCAGGGCAAATCTGGGTATATACCCCCTCCCCGGATAACGTCGCCGCCCTGCATGACCAGTTCGGCATCAACGCCGCAGAATCGGCGCAAGAAGTGGCGCAAATCGCCGACATCATTTTCGCCGCCGTTAAACCGGGCATCATGATTAAAGTGCTTAGCGAAATCACCTCCAGCCTGAATAAAGACTCTCTGGTCGTTTCTATTGCTGCGGGTGTCACGCTCGACCAGCTTGCCCGCGCGCTGGGCCATGACCGGAAAATTATCCGCGCCATGCCGAACACTCCCGCACTGGTTAATGCCGGGATGACCTCCGTAACGCCAAACGCGCTGGTAACCCCAGAAGATACCGCTGATGTGCTGAATATTTTCCGCTGCTTTGGCGAAGCGGAAGTAATTGCCGAGCCGATGATCCACCCGGTGGTCGGTGTGAGCGGTTCTTCGCCAGCCTACGTCTTTATGTTTATCGAGGCGATGGCCGACGCCGCCGTGCTGGGCGGGATGCCACGCGCCCAGGCGTATAAATTTGCCGCTCAGGCGGTAATGGGTTCCGCAAAAATGGTGCTGGAAACGGGAGAACATCCGGGGGCACTGAAAGATATGGTCTGCTCACCGGGAGGCACCACCATTGAGGCGGTACGCGTACTGGAAGAGAAAGGCTTCCGTGCCGCAGTGATCGAAGCGATGACGAAGTGTATGGAAAAATCAGAAAAACTCAGCAAATCCTGATGACTTTCGCCGGACGTCAGGCCGCCACTTCGGTGCGGTTACGTCCGGCTTTCTTTGCTTTGTAGAGCGCCAAATCTGCCGATTTCAACCACTCCCGATAGTGACTCATTTGTGGATTCAGCGGCGCGACACCCACACTAATCCGTAACATCACCTGCGGTGTATTCGGCAAACGTAACGTATTTAGCCCTTCATGTACCCGTAACATGGCGGTAATGGCGCTCTCAGCTGGCGTACCGGACATGATCACCGCAAACTCATCGCCACCAAACCGACCAATCACATCGCTACCGCGCAGGGTAATTTGTAATTGTCGGGTAAGCGCCACAATCGCTTCATCGCCCACATCATGGCCCCAGGTATCGTTGATGCTCTTGAAATGGTCGATATCGATAATCAGTAACGTCGCATCGCGGTTATGCCGCCGACAGTTATCAAATTCATTGCGTAACATAGTTTCCCAATGACGTCGGTTATACACGCCCGTCATACCGTCGCGGGTACTCATGACCTGCAATCGGCGTTTATGTTCCGCCAGTTTAGTCGCCGTCTGGTAGCTGACCCAACCAAACAGCAGAGGATAAATGACGATAATGGGAAGGGAGAGCCACCATTCCAGCGGCGCACTATTGAACGACACGGTGATACCCGTCAGTTCGAGGGTGACAAGGCAGGAAACCACCATCAACACCAGACCCGCGACAAACAGACGGGGGCCGCCTGCCCCCATCAAATTCAGACACATAATCATCAACATCGCGGTGGAAGGCAGCACGTTTACGCCCATTACGCCTACCCACATTCCCGCTAATACTGCATCGGTTTTTAAGTTATAAATTTCCCGGCTAAGCGGATCGACAGCCCTACTTGCAATCTGCCAGGCTAAATGCGGCCAGACGAACGCCCAGCCGACCAACACCAGCCACCACCAGCCCGGCGGCGGGTGCGAAACCAGCGTTGAAGCAATCGGTAAGAACATGCCAGCCAGGCCAACCGCGCGGGGTAGTCTGACGCGACGGGCGAAGCGCAGCCCGGACCGCTGATGTTCGTTTTGAGGAGTTAAAGGAGGTTCCTCCCCATGCGCCGCCGCTTTTTTGAAAAAGTTTTCATCATTCATTATTTTTGGGAACATTCAGAAACAATTTTCCCAAATTATAGAGACGGGGCTAAAGGCAGAAGTATGAAATTTCGGGTGAGCCATTTTCGTAGCTCACCCGTTAGCACTATCAGGTATCAGGCGGCTTTCTTGAGGCAGGCGCTCATAAACTTATTACGATCATCACCTTTCAGAGATTGTTGCGTTGCTTGATTATTACATTCGCGCATCTTTTGCTGCTGTGGCGTCAAACTTTTTTCACCAGGCGCAGACTTGCTGTTCTTCAGGCAATCACTCATGTAGGTCTTACGAGCATCCCCTTTCAACGCCTGCGCCGTCGCCTGCTGATTACAGGAGGTCATACGCTGTTGTTGCGGGGTTAAGGTTCTCTCGGCAGCGCCGACGGTGGTTAAAAAAACCAGTCCGAAAAGCAAGGTAACCAGTAATGTTATTTTCATAGCACCATCCCTCTTCATGTTTTAACCATGAGCGTTTGCGCCCGTGATCTGCCATTAAGTCTGGTTGCTAACCGCAAAAAAACCACCCGGCAGCGAAATTTCACCGCCGGGCGAGGTTTTATTTCAGCCCCAGGGCGGCTTTCATGGTGTAGAAGAGATCGGTCTGGTCGGTCAGTCCAACGACATTGGCGGCATGTGGGCCATACGCCGCAATACGCAGCTGACTACCGGTATGTTCTTGTGAATCCTCTTCGGAGTTCCCGTAACTCATCACCATCACTGCGCCATCTTTGGTATTTAGCGCCTGGGTGAGGCCCGGCGCTTTGGTGTCCGGCGCGACAATCTGGCTGGCGTGGGCGTGATCAGCGGTGACTATGACCAGCGTGTTGCCATCCTTTTTAGCGAATTCCAGCGCCCGTTGTACGGCTTCGTCGAGATCGACCGTCTCGCCAATTTGCCCACAAGGATTCGCCGCGTGATCCTGTTTATCGATTGATGCACCTTCAACTTGCAGGAAAAAGCCTTTCTCATTTTTACTCAACAATTCAATGGCTTTATCAGTCATCTGCGCCAGGGTCGGTACGCTGTCATTACGTTGCGGATTAGGCGTACAGGTAACTGCGGGCTTGTCGATATTGCCGTGGTACGTTGCTTTCGGTCCTTGCCAGCGCACTGGCATATTGCCGTCAGCAAACAGTCCTAGCAGGGGTTTTTGCTGGTTCGCTTCCGTCACCGCATTCAGTGAGGCAGCATCGCTCACCAACTGATAACCACGCGCCTGCGCCTGTTCACGCAGCGTTTTTCCCTGCCATTCACCGGCGGTTGCCGTTTCCGCAAAGGTTTTTGCGCCGCCGCCAAGCGTAACATCGGCACGGGCGTTAAGCAGCTGTTCGGTAATCGATCCTTTTCCGCCTTTTTCCAGCGCGTTACCCGGACATTTTTCACTGGTCGCGCTCGGACCGTAGCATTTGCGCGAAGTCACATGCGCCACCAACGCGGCGGGAGTGGCATCCTGCAACTCTGCGGTAGAAACGTTACCGGTCGCCAGCCCTGCGGCTTTTGCCATTTCCAGAATCGTTGGGTGATCTTTTTCATGAATATCGACACCCAATGCGCCGTTATAGGTTTTGACACCGGTTGACCAGGCAGTTGCTGATGCAGCCGAGTCGGTAACGTAGTCCGGTTTGCCGGTTTTTTTATTCAGCGCATAGTGAGTGTATTGCCCGGTAAGCGGTAAGGCATCAATACCTTTAAAAAAGCCGCCCGCACCTTCGGCATAATTACGTGCGGCAGTAATTTCCGAATCCCCCATCCCATCGCCAATCAGCAAAATAATATTTTTTGCAGGCTTATCGCTAAGAGAATCACGCAGAGCGGCGCTCTGATCACCCGTTAAGCGGCGAGCACCGCCGGGTGCAGTAATATCGCCCTGAGCAGCCCGGTTTTCCAGAATAGGCATTTCTGGTGTCCGGGCTTTTGTCACAGGGGTAAACAGTAACGGTAAGAGTGCCAGTGCAATAGTGCTTTGTTTCACTTTATTTTCTCCATGTACAAATACATTAAAAAATAAAAACAAAGCGACTATAAGTCTCAGCCGTGACAGCTTTATGACAGCTGTTGAAAAGATTACCTTTTTACTGACGAGGATGCTTCAATAACTTCTTTACATAATCGCGCAGCAGCTCCGTATCGTCGTCAGGAATGCTGGCATCGGGCTTTACCTCGTAAAGTGCCCCCTCAACCTGATCAATCAACCGCTGTTGGTCATTTTGCGCCATATTACGAAGCATTGCAGTGACGATAATCTCCAGTGCTTCTACCTGCGCGCACAGTTCTTTCGACTCTTCTTCTTTTTGGGCAAGCTTAAATAACAACTCAGCAATGAGATTTTTCATGTCTGTATTTCCTTATCCAAAGTATGGAGAAGTTAACATTATGCTTCACAACTTCATAGTGTCTGGAGGTAGTATTTTTATGACGAATGAAATACTTTGCGCAAATATTTTTTCCATATTTATCAGCGAAACGTTTCTCTTATTTAAATAAGTAACCATACAAAGTATAGGTTTTTAATTATCAACCTTTATTATAAGTAAAAGTTATGAAATATATTCTCTTTGCTAACTTATAATTAAGAGAAAAAAACTCACTGCATGGCCATTTAAACCAGGAATAAATTAGCTTCCCGTTCATCATTTTTGTGATCTTGCGCACATCTTTGAGATAACGCACTTTCTTCACCAGTACGTTGCACACTTTGTCAGTAGAAGATTGCAACATTCTGTCAGAAGGCCGCGAATCCCCCGTTTTGTCGTGGTAATGTATGCACTTTGTGTTAGACGGGATAGGTTTTCAAGATGGAAAAACTGCGGGTAGGAATCGTTTTTGGTGGTAAATCAGCGGAACATGAAGTGTCTTTGCAATCGGCAAAAAACATTGTCGATGCCATTGATAAAAGTCGCTTCGACGTTGTGCTGCTGGGCATTGATAAACAAGGGCAATGGCACGTCAGCGATGCCAACAATTATCTGCTAAATGCAGACGATCCTGCCCATATTGCGTTGCGCCCTTCGGCGACCAGTCTTGCGCAGGTGCCTGGTAAACATGAGCATCAGCTTATCGACGCACAAAACGGTCAGCCATTGCCGACGGTGGATGTCATTTTCCCGATTGTTCACGGTACGCTAGGCGAAGATGGTTCCTTGCAGGGAATGCTGCGGGTCGCCAATTTACCGTTTGTGGGTTCTGATGTTTTGGCGTCAGCGGCCTGTATGGATAAAGATGTCACCAAACGTCTGCTACGCGATGCCGGGCTGAACATTGCGCCATTTATTACCCTGACACGCACCAATCGTCAAAACATCAGTTTTGCCGAAGTGAAGTCAAAACTGGGGTTACCGCTGTTTGTAAAACCCGCTAACCAAGGCTCTTCTGTTGGTGTCAGCAAAGTAACCAGTGAAGAAGAGTACGCAATTGCCGTCGATCTGGCGTTCGAGTTCGATCATAAAGTGATCGTTGAGCAAGGGATCAAAGGTCGTGAGATCGAATGCGCGGTTCTGGGCAACGACAATCCGCAAGCCAGTACCTGTGGCGAGATCGTACTAACCAGCGATTTCTATGCCTACGACACCAAGTACATTGACGAAGATGGCGCGAAAGTGGTGGTTCCGGCAGCCATTACGCCTGAAATTAACGATAAGATCCGGGCAATTGCCGTTCAGGCTTATCAAACGTTGGGTTGCGCAGGCATGGCGCGTGTAGACGTGTTTTTAACCCCAGAGAACGAAGTGGTAATCAACGAGATCAACACACTGCCAGGCTTCACCAACATCAGTATGTATCCGAAGCTGTGGCAAGCCAGCGGTTTGGGTTACACCGACCTGATCACACGTCTGATCGAGTTGGCGCTGGAGCGTCACGCTGCGGATAACGCATTGAAAACCACAATGTAATTTTTAAATGCCCAATAACTGTTATTGGGCGTTTTCAGTTTCTTCATCGCGACGACGAATAATCAGCCCCGCGAGCCAGAAACTAATCACCCACGTCACCAGACCAACGGCATAGGTCTGCCAACCTTTTGCTTCAAATCCCAGTAACCCCACCACGCCATTAAGAATGAATATCAGGCCAATGGCGAACGCATAGTAGTGCCAGTCACGGCGAATTTTTACAGGCAGACTCATGGCAGCTCCGTTAACGAAAAATAACATCTTCGCATAATCGATAACTTACGTCTGTGGGGTAGACAGCATTTCCCGTATCGTTAAAAAATTTAACTTAAAGTTACCGTTTTGTGACTCGTGACAAATATTCCCGCTTCGGGAATATTCCCAACATCAATTTACCATGATTCTGATATTGACAATCTAAATGACCTGTCAGACTTGCCATAAGCCGCTGGTATGACACCAGAAGAGAAGTAGATGACTTCCGGAGGTTTTTATGGCTGATTTCACCCTGTCAAAATCGCTGTTTAGCGGAAAATATCGCAATGCCTCTTCTACGCCTGGCAACATTGCCTATGCGTTGTTTGTGCTGTTTTGCTTTTGGGCTGGGGCGCAATTGCTGAACCTGTTAGTGCATGCGCCCGGCGTCTATGAGCGTTTAATGCAGGCTCAGGAAACAGGCCGCCCACGGGTGGAAATTGGTTTAGGTGTCGGTACCATTTTCGGGCTGATCCCATTTTTAATTGGCTGCTTCATTTTTGCAGTGGTGGCGCTATGGCTGCACTGGCGACATCGCCGCCAGTAAGAGTAGGTTGCCAGATGCGGCCTAAAATGCCTTATCTGGCCTGGCGTTCCCTCTTGCTTACTGTTTCATACAACGCGCCCGCCGTTCGTCTACGCGCTTCGCAAACCAGGCCGTAGTCAGATTGCGGGTAATTTTCGGGCTTTCCAGTTGGATGCCGGGCAACATTTCGCGGGGTAGTGATCTACCCGTTTTTGCTTCGGCAAGTTGATAAACTTCCTTGTACAGCGCCGTCTCCTCAAAAGAGAAGCTGTCCCCTTTCTCTAACTGACGGCGAATTTCGCTGTCGCTCATCCCCAGTTTGCTTGCCAGTTTGCGCGTTGCCAGCTCTGTTTTCCCTGGTTCTTTACTGTCGTAACGAATTAAATCACCGTCCAGCGCCAGCTTTATGCCAGTGGCCTTACTGACCGCGTTCTGAAAAGCGGCATTACGGCTGGCGTACCAGCCAGCGTTAAAATCGGCAAAACGGTATATCGGCGCGCTATAACTGGCGGGATAATTCAGTAAATGGTAAGTACCGAACCACAATCCGCCGCGGCGACTGAAGACTTCCTGACGGACTGTACCGTCCATTTTCCACGGATACCCTTTGGTATGCTGTTCGGCAAACGCAATGCTGACCTGCATCGGTCCACCGGTACGTACCGGATTAAGCGAACCAAACAGCGTCTGCCCCATTGGCACCATGCTGATCAAATCGTCAAAAATCGCGCTTAATTGCTTTTCTGTACGCACAGAATCTAACCGCTCACTATAACTTTTGCCGTTTGGCGATTTGATTTTTAGCGCGGTATGAACCAGAAAAGCAGGGATGTGCATCCGTTCGGCACGACGGTCAATCTCTTGCCATGCTATCTTGCTTAAGCCCGGAACGGGCGGATCTGCCTGATAATTTGACTCCTGCTGCGCCACCGCCAGCACCGAGCAGACATTTTCCAGCGTCGGTGCCAGCCCCTGACTTTCAAACGTGGTGGCAAGATCTTTCGCCCAGGCATCGCGGTCTTTCACGCTCGCGGGCATCTTCTGCCGCACGACGCTCGCCACATCTATCGCTTTTTCGCCCTTTTTCAACGGTTGCGGAGCCTGACTACTACACCCTGCTAAAACCAGAACCGCCAACAACGAAAGCGAAGATAGATGATTGACGCGCGACATTACTTCTCCTTTTTAACTCAAGGTATGGGTTACTTCCTGAATTTTGTCACCATCCAGCTCATGTTCAAAGCTGCGCAGACGTTTGTAGATAGACATCAACTCAACCAGCGTGGTCCATGAGTTAATCAGGTACTGAAAAGCACCGCGAACCTGACCAAAAACGTTGGTAATCTGCGTCATCAGGCCGAGCGTAATCGTACCGGCAACAATCGACGGAAACAGCAAGAACAAACCGAAAACGTTATCGACCTGCAAATAGAGAATGCGGGCGATGTTGAAATACATATAGTGAAAATAGAGGCGGAAATAGTTTTTCCGCACGGCGCTAAACAGCTCGCGTACCGTAGGCGGCGTCGCGCGCGATGCATCGTCTTCACCATAAACCAACTCTTTACGGTAGGCAGCCTCTACACGCTGATTTTTAAACTCCAGTCCCGGCAGTTTGATCCCTACCACTGCCAGCAATCCGGTCCCCATCAACGACCATACGATAGCAGCAATCACCAGACCATACGGAATATGCCCGACAATCGGCAGCTCCGGCACATGCGCAGAGAGCGTTACCAGTACCGGCAGGAAGGCGATCAACGTCATGATAGCGTTGATAAAACTGACGCCCATATTCTCAAGCGTTGAAGCAAAACGCATGGTGTCTTCCTGCACACGCTGGGCGGCACCTTCGATATGACGCAGTTGTTGCCAGTTCGCCATGTAATATTCGTTCATCGCCGTACGCCAGCGGAACACGTAGTGACTGACAAAGAAGTTGTTCAGCACACTGATCACCACCGCGATCAGCGCAATCCCCAGAAAGACGCCCACTTCGCGGTAAAATTGTTCGATAGTGACTTTATGCGGCGAACTTAGCGCAGTTTGAATCAGATCATAAAACGGCGCATACCAGGCGTTGACGGCAACTCCAACTTCCACCAAAAACCAGGTGACGAAGATAATCAACGCAGTACCGAGTATTGACCAGTATTGCCAACGATGCGGGCTATAAATAAACCAGAACAGTGCAAAAAGCCCTACGCAAACAATGTAGTAAGCGTAAAAAATCAGGAAATCTAACGACCAGAAACGCGCGGCGCTAATTGGGATCTGCCCGGAAGCTCCGGTGATGCGCGCCACCCAATCCCCCCCACCGGCTTGCCAGAAGATAACGGCAATCAATGCCCAAACAAAGGCCGAGGGAAAAAACGTTCCCGGCTTTGGGAAAAAAGACTTAAACATATGCACTCCTGCTAACTTCTTATCGTTTTAACAACTGCTGTGTATTAACCGCATGACCGCTACAAAGAATCAGCCAAATGAAACTGCCCATTGTGACCCATAGCAAGGCGCATAGTTCGCCAGCCTGACCATAAGAATTGTTTCGACGGATTTCACAAACCAAAGATTATTTACATTAGCGGATTAACACGCGCAGGATCACAAATGCAGGCATTGGTGAGCAGGAAAAAGATCGTGTTTACGCGCCGTTACGTTTTTAACACTATTATTGCACTAATTCGCCCTTTGCAATCCATCAATGAGTAGTATAAATACGCTCAGTTACCTTCATTCAATCTATGGACACCACCGTTGAAACGTAGTCTGCTTTTTTCTGCCGTGCTTTGTGCGGCGTTATTGACCCCCGTCCATGCGGCGCAGCCGATCACTGAACCGGAGTTCGCCTCTGATATTGTCGATCGTTATGCCGATCATATTTTTTATGGCAGTGGTGCCACGGGGATGGCGCTGGTTGTTATCGACGGTAACCAGCGCGTCTTTCGCAGTTATGGCGAAACGCGCCCGGGTAATAACGTTCGCCCGCAGCTGGATTCGGTCGTGCGTATTGCTTCGCTCACCAAGCTAATGACCAGTGAGTTGCTGGTGAAATTGCTCGACCAGGGGACCGTGAAGTTAAACGATCCGCTAAGTAAATATGCTCCACCAGGCGCACGCGTGCCGACTTACAATGGCACGCCTATTACCCTGGTGAATCTGGCAACCCATACCAGTGCCCTGCCCCGTGAACAGCCGGGAGGTGCGGCACATCGCCCAGTGTTTGTCTGGCCAACGCGCGAGCAACGCTGGAAATACCTTTCTACGGCGAAGCTGAAAGCCGCGCCAGGCAGTCAGGCGGCATACTCTAACCTTGCGTTCGACCTGCTGGCAGATGCACTGGCGAATGCTTCTGGCAAGCCTTATACCCAGTTGTTTGAAGAGCAGATTACCCGTCCGTTGGGGATGAAAGACACGACCTATACTCCATCGCCGGACCAGTGCCGCCGTTTAATGGTTGCAGAGCGCGGTGCCAGTCCATGCAATAACACGCTGGCGGCAATTGGCAGCGGCGGAGTCTATTCCACGCCTGGCGATATGATGCGCTGGATGCAGCAGTATTTGTCATCTGATTTTTATCAGCGCAGTAACCAGGCAGATCGCATGCAGACGTTGATTTATCAGCGAGCGCAGTTTACAAAAGTGATTGGCATGGATGTCCCCGGCAAAGCGGATGCGCTTGGTTTAGGCTGGGTATATATGGCCCCGAAAGAGGGTCGTCCAGGGATTATTCAGAAGACAGGTGGTGGTGGCGGTTTCATTACCTATATGGCGATGATCCCGCAGAAGAATATTGGCGCATTTGTGGTGGTCACTCGTTCGCCATTGACGCGCTTTAAAAATATGAGCGATGGCATCAATGACCTGGTGACCGAACTGAGCGGGAATAAACCGTTGGTCATCCCCGCGTCCTGATTAATACTCTGAAGGCAAACGGTTGATAGCGACCAGTTTGCCTTTATTCATTTCGATATAGCCGCCTTTACGTAAAGCAGCGAGAACTTCTGCGACGACAGAACGCGATATGCGTGTACGTTGATGGATATAATTCATCACACCAATACGTGAGCGTAATTCTTCATTCCAGTCAATCATTGATAATAACGTTGCGCGGATTTGTTCGTAGGAATTATGCCCAATGAGCTGTACGTCACGTAATTCCAGAATTCTATTTTGCCAGGCTAACCAGTAAAAAGCGTCTCGCCAGAGTTGATTTTGTTCAATAAGGGTAATGGTTTGTTTGGCTGGCAGATGATATCCCGTACAATTTCCTTCTGATATTAATTTGTATGGTATATCGTTTTTCATTAAACCATCAGCCAGTCCCATAATATAAGGAGCCTGGGTAATACCGATAAGTACGTTTTCTTCTCTACGCAAAGAGATAACGCCCTCTAAAATAACGAAAGTATCTTCGCTATTGACATCACTTGAAAATATAACTTGCTTTTCATTATTAAACTCGAAGCGCGTGCCGTATCTGGACAAACATTTATCGAGCTTACCAAATTCCTGAAGAGGTTTAACTACAGATAACATTTGCGCGTCCTTTGCAGTAATGCCCGTCAAATCCTTGACGGGCATTATTTAGATTAAATTACCTATTTCTTCGGAGTGAAGAATATTACCAGGTATATTTAACACCCACATTCGCGGACCAGTCTTGATCTACGTCACCACCACCGAGGTAGTTAGCATCGGTATAGGCGCTGAAGTTCTTGGTGAAGCTGAACTGAGTACCCAGACCAACACGTACCGCAGACCCTTCAGTACCGTTATCGATGGAATCACCGTTCACATCGTTATCGTTGTTAGAGTCGTCGTAGACGTAAGCCAGTTTGAAGTACGGAGTCAGAGCCTGGTCTTCGCTGTAGGTGAAGGTATAACCTGCATCTACACCCAGTTCATAACGCATGCTGTCGTAAGACTGACCATCAACTTTCATGTCGTTGCTCAGCTGGTAGTCATCACCAGACTGGAACAGACCAGAAACGCTGCCGTAAGGAGTCACGTAACCTGCATCACCCAGTTTGAAGTCGTAACCGGCTTTCAAACCGAAGCCCCAAGCGTCGGAGTTGGTGCTACCGTCAACGTAAGTACCGTTGCTCATGGTTGCAGACAGGTCGTTGTTGAAGTGAGAGTAGCTCAAGCTACCATCAACAAAGACGTTGTTCGCGAAGTGAGCAGAAGAGTAGATGTAGGCAGTCTGGCTGTCTTGATCCACCTGACCAGAACGGTCATTCATGTCACCTTTAGCGAAGCCTGCAGCCGCACCGACAATCCACTTAGCGTTGTTACCGTCAACTTTGGTATCAACACCGACCATGATGCCGTTTACATCCTGATCATAGTTAATGGTGCCGTTGTCGCCGTTGAAGTTACCACCGAAGTAGCTTACCCATGCGCCGCCGTTATCAGCCAGACCATGACGAGAGTTGGTCAGACGAGTACCAACGGTGTCTTGTTCCAGGTTCCAGATATTGGTGTTTGCAGACGGGATGCTCAGCGCCATGTTAGCGTAGTCGGTCAGCTCCATCTGTTGCAGAACAACGGTGTTACCGCGCTGCTCAGCCTGATAGGTGTATGCACCCAGGTCAGCTTTGTTAGCAGCAGAGAAGGTCGCGTTGCTGTTTTTGTCGTTAACGTAGATCAGCTCGTTGCCGTTGTAGTCAGCAATAGAACCAGCACCAGTAGCGTTGTCGATACGAACTTTGTAGTTACCAGTTGCCGCTGCAACATGGTCACCGTTGTTATCAACTTCGTTCTGACCAGCTTCGATAGAAGCAGTGTTGTCGTTATCGCCGTTACCGTTAATGGTCAGGTGACCATCAGAGTTCATTGCGATTAAACCATAACCGTAGTTTGACTTGGTAGTATCGTTGGTACGGTCGTTGGTCAGGTCGGCATCAAGTACGAAGCGGTTGCTTTCGATGTTGAACACACCAGCGTGAATGTTACCACTGGTATCAGTAGTGCTGGTCAGGTTCAGAGTATCAACCTGCAGAGCATTCGCAGCAGTGTTACCTACATCCAGGATACCGTCGTTAGTCACTTTGATGTTGTTGGCATACAGAGCAGCATCACCTACAGCCCAGCCAGCAGAAACTTCATCAGAAATGGTTACGGTACTGTTGTCGATAGTCAGTGAATCAGTTGCAACATGACCATCTTCATTGATGTTCAGCGCAGAAAGACCAGTCAGAGAGATAGAGTCAGAAATCAGCGTTGAATCAGCAACATTAACAGTTGAACCACTGTTGATGCTCAGGGTGTCGATCAGAGAAGTTTTGGTGGTATCCCACTGTGAACCGGTGTTCAGGGTCACATTGAACAGACCGCTCTGGTAAACTTCGTTACCGATGATGTGATCAAATTCGCTGTATTCAGAGTCGCTGTTTTCTACACCAACAGTTGATAAAGGCCACAGGCTGTTCGCTGCGATGTCGATCAGAGTTGCAGTTGCGTCGGACCCCATCGCATAAGCATCGTAAATGCCATCCAGCGGGCTGTTTTTATCGATCTTACCATCAAGGGTATCGTTATCAACATCACCGTCGCCATCGGTATCTGTCCCAATATCTGAGCCCAGATCAACCTGATGCGCAGACATTGCCGCACCAACCCACTTGCTGCCATTGTTCAGGGTCAGATCCAGGCGATCAGTACCATCCCAACCGTTAGTATCTACATCACCGTCAGCATCACGATAGCTATCACGACCTTGTGGGAAGAAGTTCTCATCAAAATTACTTGAGAAGAATACATCGCCCATCAGTGTGGAATTATCGAATGTGGCAGTGGTTTGCATAGCGTTATCAGCATATGGATGTGCAATAACAGCTAATGCAACATCATCAGCATTCCACCCATCACCATTGTAATCACTAGCATTACCAGTATTACCAAACCAACCAGTTGTACCTTCATCAGTCCATGAACCAGAGGTCACAGTAGAATCTTTAACAGTGATGGTGTTATTAAATACTTCGCTGCTGTTTACACCAGTGCTGACAGTGTTGTCGTCGATATCTTCCCACTCATAACCCTGAGTCAGCGTAATGCCTGCTACGTGAGAGTTATTAGAGATGGACAGATCAACTTCCTGATCCAGAGTGATGGCAGTACCAATGTTAAATACATTTACAACATGAGTGTCAGCGGCATTATTGTAGGTGCCGTTATATGTGTAGTGTTCGTAGTTGTCATCGATCGTTGAATTATCAACGGTCAGCGCCAGACGATCATGGTAGTAGTCATCCGCACGATCAGCACAATCAGTTGTCATGCACTCGGAATAAATCATGCCGTGAATAGTGCTGTTTTTGATTGTCAGGCTATTGGCGTTGGTATTGGTAGAAATACCATCGTCCAGATAGTAGGTAGAAATCACGCCGTTAACGGTAGCGTTATTAATGACCGGATAGATATCGCCGTTGTAATAACTATCAGCGGCATAGTTATTCCAGCCTACATAACCATCATAGTAAACGTCATCAGCATAGGTGGCGTCGTTGTAGTGATGGAAAGTATTGTAAGTTTGACCAGAAATATCGTTGGTCGCTGCATTAGCCTGAGAGGTGATAGCCAGAGTGCAAGCCAATGCTAATTGTGATACTACAAGTTTCTTTTTCCAGGAGTGCATTTGTCATCCCTCCTCAGGGACGTAATAAGTTGATCCATCAATTATCAATGCATAGAAAACATATTATGTTTCGCGTTTACGATTATGCGGCGTTATAGAGGAATGGTTCAATTATTCTTTCCCCTAAGTCCGATTGCGGACATATATAAAGCACGTGAACACACATAAAGAAATAAATAACAAAAATACATTATTTCAATAGGTTAATGAAAGCGCCAATTTTAAAGCATAGACCATAAAAATATAAAACAACCAAACCAGACAAATAATGTATCAATACGCAATGAACTTTACGCTATTCACTTTTTGAAAACGTCACCAAATCCCCAAAAACAATAATCTATAGCTATAAATAAAAATTAAAAATATTTTCAATGAATATGAAATTATTGCTGTTTCTATTACAAAGATGTCCTGACCTCTCATTCATTCTCTTCTTGTCAACATCGCGACAACTTTCGTAAAACATCCCCACCCTGCTTCAGGTATACTATGCCCCTCGATTCCACAAACATCAGGCAGACCATGACAGATTTAATCCAACGCCCTCGTCGCCTGCGCAAATCTCCTGCGCTGCGCGCTATGTTTGAAGAGACAACACTTAGCCTTAACGACCTGGTGTTGCCGATCTTTGTTGAAGAAGAAATTGACGACTACAAAGCCGTTGAAGCCATGCCAGGCGTGATGCGCATTCCAGAGAAACATCTGGCACGCGAAATTGAACGCATCGCCAACGCCGGTATTCGTTCCGTGATGACTTTCGGCATCTCTCACCATACCGATGAAACCGGCAGCGATGCCTGGCGGGAAGATGGTCTGGTGGCGCGTATGTCGCGCATCTGCAAGCAGACCGTGCCAGAAATGATCGTTATGTCAGACACCTGCTTCTGTGAATACACATCTCACGGTCACTGCGGTGTTCTGTGCGAGCATGGCGTCGACAACGACGCGACTCTGGAAAATTTAGGCAAGCAGGCCGTGGTTGCAGCTGCTGCAGGCGCAGATTTCATCGCCCCTTCCGCCGCGATGGATGGCCAGGTACAAGCGATTCGCCAGGCGCTGGACGCTGCGGGCTTTAAAGATACGGCGATCATGTCGTATTCGACCAAGTTCGCCTCTTCCTTTTATGGTCCGTTCCGTGAAGCTGCCGGAAGCGCATTAAAAGGCGACCGCAAAAGTTATCAGATGAACCCAATGAACCGTCGCGAGGCGATTCGTGAGTCACTGCTGGATGAAGCCCAGGGCGCGGACTGCCTGATGGTTAAACCAGCCGGAGCGTACCTCGACATCGTGCGTGAGCTGCGTGAGCGTACTGAATTGCCGATTGGTGCGTATCAGGTGAGCGGTGAGTACGCGATGATTAAGTTCGCCGCGCTGGCGGGTGCTATAGATGAAGAGAAAGTCGTGCTCGAAAGCTTAGGTTCGATTAAGCGTGCGGGTGCGGATCTGATTTTCAGCTACTTTGCGCTGGATCTGGCTGAGAAGAAGATTCTGCGTTAATGATCATTATGCCGGGTTATCCAACCCGGCATTTCCCCCTTACCCCGCCCGATAAAACGGTTTATCCCCAAGAATCGTCGCCCGATGCATAATCCGCCGCTGTGGCAGGTAATCCGCATTGGCATAGTGCTGAGTCACTCGGTTATCCCAAATCGCAATATCATTCGGTTGCCAGCGCCAGCGCACCTGAAACTCCGGTTTAGTGATATGGGCAAACAAAAAACCTAACAAGGCTTCGCTCTCTTTATCGCTGACATCAACAATTCGTGTGGTAAAACCTTCGTTCACAAACAGCGCCTGTTTACCGGTCACCGGATGCGTTCGCACAACTGGATGGAGCAACGGTGGATTTTTCGCGACCGCCTCGCGCCAGCGTTGATGCTCATCCTCGGTTTTGCGGTACTTGTATTCCGGGAACGATTTACGGAAATCATGCTCCGCACGTAGCCCGCTCAATAGTTGACGGAAGGGAGCTGAGAGCGCCTCATAGGCCGCAATACCGCTGGTCCAGAGCGTATCGCCGCCAGTCGAGGGTAACTCTTTCGCCGCCAGAATCGCCCCTGCGGGTGGCGTTTCAATAAATGTCACATCGGTGTGCCAGTTATCGTTATCTGGCGGATTATCGTTATGAGTATCCAGTACGATGATCTCCTCAACCCCTTCGGCATGAGGGTAAACAGGATGAATATGCAGTTCGCCAAAACGCTGGGCCAGCGCGCGTTGCTGCTGCGGTGTAATGGCTTGTTCACGCACAAATACCACCTGATGGCGCAGTACCGCATGGTAAAGCTGTTCAAACTGATTATCGCTTAACGGACGCGTCAGGTCGGCACCCGAAATTTGTGCACCGATATACGGCCCCAGCGGGGCAATGCTCAGACGTTCACTCATTGTACTTCTCCATGCCAGGGCGTCAGGCGGCGCTGTAACGCGCGCAGACCCAGTTCTAAAAGAAAGGCGATAATCGCAATCACCGCGATCCCCGCCAGCACCACGTCAGTCGCGAGAAATTCACCCGCTGACTGGACCATAAAACCCAAACCGCGCGTCGCGGCAATCAGCTCCGCCGCCACAAGCGTAGACCAGCCCACACCCAGGCCAATGCGTAATCCGGTGAGGATTTCCGGCAGCGCGCCGGGCAAAATAACAAACCACAGCACCTGCGCACGGCTGGCTCCCAGCGACTGCGCGGCACGAACGCGAACCTGCTGCGCGCTTTTCACCCCCGCCAGCGCCGACATCGCCACAGGTGCAAAAATCGCTAAATAGATCAGTAAGATCTTTGAGGTTTCACCAATACCAAACCAGATCACCATCAGCGGCAAATACGCCAACGGCGGCACCGGGCGATACAATTCAATTATCGGATCCAGAATGCCCCGCACCGTCGGACTTAGCCCCATGGCGATCCCAACCGGAATGCCGATTAACACCGCCGCAAGTAACGCGAATATAATGCGCGTCAGGCTGGCTGCCAGATGCTGCCACAAGGTGGCATCCATAAATCCCTGCGGTCCTGCAATGGTGAGTAGTTTTGCCAGTACCTGTTGCGGCGGCGGCAAAAACAGCGGGCTAATCAGTTGCAGCGCCGCCACTGCCCACCATACCGTGAGTAAAACCGCTAACGTGCCAATGCTTAAGGTCACCTGACGCGAGAGCGGCCAGCGCCATTTCAGCCGATGCGAATGCAGTTTTTCATTAATGAGCACACTCATGAGAACGCCTCCCGTTGCTCAAATACGCGGCTTAAAACATATTCGCGCATGGCGATGAATTGTGGATCGGACTTGATGCTGCGGCTCGACTCTCCCGCAACAAAGCGGCGAGCAAAGTTGAGCGGCAGCCGCTCCAGCACACGGCCTGGACCGGGGGAAAGCAGAACCAGTTCAGTCGCCATAAACACCGCTTCTTCTATATCGTGGGTAATCAACAGCACCTGCTTTCCCGTCTCCTGCCAAAGTTTCAGCAGCAGGGTTTGCATCTGGTCGCGGGTGAAGGCGTCCAGCGCACCAAACGGTTCGTCGAGTAATAACAGCTGAGGATTCGCCGCCAACGCGCGGGCAATCCCAACCCGCTGACGTTGACCGCCGGAAAGCTGCCAGATATAGCGTTTTTCTGCGCCTTCCAGCCCCACTTTTTTCACCATCTGGTGCGCGATTTCCAGGCGCGGTACTTTCTCTACACCTGCCAGTTGCAGGCCGAACGCCACATTGTCCTGCACATTGCGCCACGGTAGCAGCCCTTCATTCTGAAAAACCACGCCACACTCTGCCCCCGGCCCCTGAATGCGTTTGCCCGCCAGTTGAATGCTGCCATGCTGGTAAGGCACAAAACCGGCAATCAGATTCAGCAAGGTGGTTTTGCCGCAGCCGGACGGCCCCAGCACCACCAGTAGCTCGCCGCTTTCCAGCGTCAGGTTGATATCTTCCAGTGCCGGTTTGCCGCCATAATCGGCGTAAAGATGAGAAATTTGCAGCATCTGCGCCTCCTTTTATTGCACGAAGCGCGAGGTAACGTACTGGCTGTAATCATTCGCTACAGCCGGGACTTTGCCCTGCTCTTTCAAAAACTGCGCGGTGTCGATGATCGCTTTGTTCACCGGTCCGGTCAGATCTGCCGTTTGTTGCTGCGGCGTCAGATAGGTATTCCCCTTCACCAGCCCCGGAACGTCACCTTCCGGCACACCGCTTAAACGCGCCAGTTTGCTGATGTTTTCCGGCTGTTTCAGCCACGCGTCTGGGTTAGCAATGTACGGTTGCTGAGCATCGATGGCGCTTTTAGCGAACGCTTTCACGACTTCAGGATGTTTCTCGGCAAAATCTTTGCGCACTACCCAGACGTCCAGTGTCGGCGTGCCCCACTGACCGACCTGTTCGGAATCAGTCAACACCTTGCCGTCTTTTTCCAGTGCGTTAACCGCCGGTGCCCAGACATAAGCACCATCAATGTCTCCCCGCTGCCAGGCGGCGATAATCGCAGGCGGCTGCAGGTTCACAATCTCCACTTGCCCAGGTTTAATACCCCAGTGTTTCAGCGCCGCCAGCAGGCTGTAGTGGGTGGTGGAGATAAACGGTACGGCGATGCGTTTACCAATGAGATCTTCGGGTTTGCTGATGGTTTTCTTCACCACCAGCGCTTCGGAGTTACCCAGTTTTGACGCCAGCAAGAAGACTTCAATCGGCACCTGTTGGCTGGCTGCAACCGCTAATGGGCTGGAACCGAGGTTACCGATTTGGACATCGCCTGAAGCCAGCGCCCGCACGATGCTGGCTCCGCTGTCAAACTTGCGCCAGTCCACCGTCGCCCCGCTCTCTTTAGCAAAGGTGTTATCAGCCTGAGCCACTTTCGCTGGTTCAGCGGAGGTTTGATAGGCCACGGTGACGTTCACCGCCTGTGCCTGAAAAGCGATGAATGCCAGTGCGGCAAGAAGTGTGTTACGCGATGAAATTGCCATGATTGTCTGCTCCCCTGTCTTGTTATAGGAGCAGTATTCAGGAATAAAAATATTCATTAAAAGAATTAGTCGTTATCACACAGATGATTTTATTCTTAGCAAAAAAGCGGCAAAGGAAAGATTAAATATGCAATTACACCCACTCTGACAATTCAGTAAGTTACTGCACTTCATTTTATTAATGCATAAACAAGCAGATTATAATGTCTTTTATTTTATTAACAGCAATACATATAATGAAACCATTATATTCACACCGCATATATAACTGTGTCATTCTCAATCAACCACACAATATATTCACATAATGTATATAATCCATATTTGTGCATAGAACATATTTTTAATATGTAATTAATTGACAAACTAAATCACATCTAAATACAATATATAAAACAAAATAACTATACAAACCAAACACACAAACACTTAACATATGAACTACATAAAAGATTACGCAGTCGTATCCACGTACCTGAAAGCCCCTTATTTTTCAGCTATCAGCAATTTTTAACATTTAAATATTAGCATCTGTCTGCGCCAGAGATTACGTCTCTGTGGGCATCGTTGTGCTTGTAGTATAATAAATAAAATGGAGTGTCATTAAGTGGATAAGGTTTTAGATTCAGCCATCCTTTCTTCAGCAAATAAAAGAAAGGGTATCCTTGCTATTGGCGCACATCCTGACGATATAGAATTGGGCTGTGGCGCGTCGCTCGCTCGTCTTGCAAAAAAAGGGTTCTATATTGCAGCGGTAGTGATGACATCGGGTAATTCCGGCGTGAGTGAAATAATTAATCGACATCAGGAATCACTCGAAGCATTAAACATTTTGGGGTGTCAACAAACTATTCATTTTAATTTTGCTGACACCCGTACTCATTTACAACTTAATGATATGATTTCCGCTCTGGAAGATGTCCTTAAAAAACAAATTCCGTCTGATGTAAAAATCATTCGTGTATACACCATGCATGATGCTGACCGCCATCAGGATCATCTTGCAGTCTATCAAGCCTCAATGGTTGCCTGTCGCGCTATTCCGCAAATTCTCGGCTATGAAACGCCAAGTACCTGGCTTTCATTTATGCCACAGGTTTTTGAATCCGTGGAAGAGGAATATTTCACCATTAAACTGGCTGCATTAAAACAGCATAAGAGCTAGGGCCATCGTGATTATATGCGCCCGGATCGCCTGCGTGCAGTTGCACAATTTCGCGGACAACAGGTCAATAGCGATCTGGGTGAAGGCTTTGTAATTCATAAAATGATTCTTTGAGCAAATTGCATGAAAACCTGGATATTTATATGTATGGCCGTAGCAATATTGCTATGGTTCCTAAGTACGTTAAGGCGTAAGCCCAGCCAAAAAAAAAGCTGTATTGACGCCATTATACCTGCTTATAACGAAGGCCCGTGTCTGGCGCAGTCACTGGATAATCTGCTGCGTAACCCTTATTTTTGCCGGGTAATTTGCGTTAACGACGGCTCCACGGACAATACCGAAGCGGTCATGGCGGAAGTCAAACGCAAATGGGGCGACCGCTTTATTGCCGTCACGCAAAAAAATACCGGTAAAGGTGGTGCGCTGATGAATGGCCTCAATTACGCCACCTGCGACCAGGTTTTTTTAAGTGATGCCGACACCTATGTTCCGCCCGATCAAGACGGAATGGGCTATATGCTGGCAGAAATAGAGCGCGGTGCTGATGCCGTAGGCGGCATTCCCTCTACTGCGTTGAAAGGCGCGGGTCTGTTACCGCACATCCGCGCGACCGTAAAGTTGCCGATGATTGTTATGAAGCGCACGCTACAGCAGCTCCTGGGCGGCGCACCGTTTATTATCAGCGGTGCCTGCGGGATGTTCCGTACTGATGTATTACGTAAGTTCGGTTTCTCTGATCGTACTAAAGTCGAAGACCTTGATCTCACCTGGACATTGGTGGCAAACGGCTATCGTATTCGGCAGGCGAATCGCTGCATCGTATACCCACAGGAATGCAACAGCCCGCGTGAGGAATGGCGTCGCTGGCGGCGTTGGATTGTGGGCTACGCGGTCTGTATGCGCCTGCATAAAAGACTTTTATTTAGCCGCTTCGGTATCTTCAGTATATTTCCTATGCTGTTGGTTGTGCTTTATGGCGTTGGGATTTATCTCACTACCTAGTTTAATGAATTCATCACCACCGGGCCGCATAGTGTGGTGTTGGCAATGTTTCCGCTTATCTGGGTCGGCGTAGTTTGTGTTATTGGTGCTTTTAGCGCCTGGTTTCATCGTTGCTGGTTGTTGGTGCCTTTAGCGCCGCTTTCCGTTGTGTATGTATTATTAGCTTATGCCATCTGGATTATTTATGGACTTATTGCCTTTTTTACTGGACGCGAACCTCAGCGCGACAAACCCACCCGCTATTCCGCACTGGTGGAAGCGTCAACCGCTTATTCCCAACCTTCTGTCACAGGAACTGAAAAACTATCTAAAGCTTAATGTTAAAGAGAAAAATATTCAGATTGCAGACCAGGTAATTATTGATGAAACTGCAGGTGAAGTTGTTATCGGCGCGAATACCCGTATTTGTCACGGTGCCGTTATTCAGGGTCCGGTAGTGATTGGCGCAAACTGCCTGATAGGTAATTATGCGTTTATTCGTCCTGGCACAATAATCAGCAATGGCGTAAAAATTGGTTTCGCCACCGAAATTAAAAATGCGGTTATTGAAGCGGAAGCAACGATTGGTCCGCAATGTTTTATTGCCGACTCGGTAGTCGCAAACCAGGCATATTTGGGCGCACAAGTACGTACCAGTAATCATCGTCTGGATGAACAGCCCGTGTCTGTTCGAACTCCAGAGGGAATTATCGCTACCGGATGCGATAAATTAGGTTGTTATATCGGACAGCGTTCACGCCTTGGCGTACAAGTTATTATTTTGCCTGGGCGAATTATTTCCCCGAACACGCAACTTGGCCCGCGCGTGATTGTAGAACGTAATTTACCTACCGGAACTTATTCACTCCGACAAGAACTTATCCGTACAGGAGATTAAAATGATAAAACGGACGTTATTAGCGGCGGCAATTTTTAGCACATTGCCCGCTTATGCCGGGTTAACTTCCATTACCGCGGGCTACGATTTTACCGATTATTCTGGCGATCATGGCAATCGTAATTTAGCGTATGCTGAACTGGTGGCGAAAGTTGAAAACGCAACGCTACTTTTTAATCTTTCCCAGGGGCGTCGTGATTATGAAACTGAACATTTCAATGCCACTCGCGGCCAGGGTGCAGTCTGGTACAAATGGAATAACTGGCTGACAACCCGAACGGGTATTGCCTTTGCGGATAATACGCCGGTCTTTGCCCGCCAGGATTTTCGTCAGGATATTAACCTGGCCCTGTTGCCAAAAACGCTTTTCACGACCGGTTATCGCTACACTAAATATTTCGATGATGTCGAAGTCGATGCCTGGCAAGGCGGCGTATCCCTCTATACTGGCCCGGTGATCACCAGCTATCGCTATACCCATTATGACTCCAGCGATGCAGGTGGTAGTTACAGCAATATGATTTCCGTGCGTCTGAATGACCCGCGCGGCACTGGTTATACTCAACTATGGCTAAGTCGCGGAACAGGTGCTTACACCTATGACTGGACGCCAGAAACACGCTACGGCAGCATGAAGAGCGTCAGTTTGCAACGTATTCAACCGCTGACTGAGCAACTTAATCTCGGGCTGACGGCAGGTAAAGTGTGGTACGACACCCCAATCGATGATTATAACGGTCTGCAACTTGCAGCCCATCTGACCTGGAAATTCTAATTCCTTCTGCCGCCCGCTATCCGGGGCGGCCTTCCCTGTCGATTAGGCCCCTCTTTCCTTTTTGTTATCCGACTACATTCACCGGATAAATTTTATTCTCCAGTGTTATATACTATAGGGGGGTATGCATTGACATATAGCATACCCCCCTATAGTATATTGCGTGCAGATGATGAGGTGCGAAATGCCCAGTACTCCGGAAGAGAAGAAAAAGGTCCTTACTCGAGTTCGTCGTATTCGGGGGCAGATTGATGCTCTGGAACGGTCGCTGGAGGGTGATGCCGAATGCCGTGCCATACTCCAACAGATCGCTGCCGTTCGGGGCGCGGCTAACGGGCTGATGGCAGAAGTGCTTGAAAGCCATATCCGGGAAACGTTTGACCGAAATGACTGCTACAGCCGCGAAGTCAGCCAATCCGTTGACGACACTATTGAACTGGTTCGCGCCTATCTTAAATAGCTGAATCTATTACCATATTGAGGAAGAGCGAGAGATGAAATCACGTGCTGCCGTTGCATTTGCTCCCGGTAAACCGCTGGAAATCGTTGAAATTGACGTTGCACCACCGAAAAAAGGTGAAGTGCTGATTAAAGTCACCCATACCGGCGTTTGCCATACCGACGCATTTACCCTCTCCGGCGATGACCCGGAAGGTGTATTCCCGGTAGTTCTCGGTCACGAAGGGGCCGGCGTTGTGGTTGAAGTCGGTGAAGGCGTAACCAGCGTCAAACCTGGCGACCATGTGATCCCGCTTTATACCGCAGAGTGCGGCGAGTGTGAGTTCTGTCGTTCCGGCAAAACCAACCTCTGCGTTGCGGTTCGCGAAACCCAGGGTAAAGGCCTGATGCCAGACGGCACCACCCGTTTTTCTTACAACGGGCAGCCGCTTTATCACTACATGGGATGCTCTACATTCAGCGAATACACCGTGGTCGCGGAAGTGTCTCTGGCCAAAATTAATCCAGAAGCAAACCATGAACACGTCTGCCTGCTGGGCTGTGGCGTGACCACTGGCATTGGCGCGGTGCATAACACTGCTAATGTCCAGCCAGGTGATTCTGTTGCTGTGTTTGGTCTTGGCGCGATTGGTCTGGCAGTGGTTCAGGGCGCACGTCAGGCGAAGGCGGGACGGATTATCGCTATCGACACTAACCCGAAGAAATTCGATCTGGCGCGTCGCTTCGGTGCCACCGACTGCATTAACCCGAATGACTACGACAAACCGATTAAAGATGTCCTGCTGGATATCAACAAATGGGGTATCGACCATACCTTTGAGTGCATCGGTAACGTCAACGTGATGCGTGCGGCGCTGGAAAGTGCTCACCGCGGCTGGGGTCAGTCAGTGATCATCGGGGTCGCGGGTTCCGGTCAGGAAATCTCCACCCGTCCATTCCAGTTGGTCACCGGTCGCGTATGGAAAGGTTCCGCGTTTGGCGGCGTGAAAGGTCGTTCCCAGTTACCGGGTATGGTTGAAGATGCGATGAAAGGCGATATCGATCTGGAACCGTTTGTCACGCATACCATGAGCCTGGATGAAATTAATGACGCCTTCGACCTGATGCATGAAGGCAAATCCATTCGAACCGTAATTCGTTACTGATTTCCCGCTGATTTCGCCCCGTCCAGTTCAGACGGGGTTCTCAATACCGTCCCCGGGCAGCCGTCCGGGGATTAACCATGAGATAATGACTGATGGAACTCATTGAAAAACATGCCAGCTTTGGCGGCTGGCAAAATGTGTATCGGCATTATTCCCAATCACTGAAATGTGAAATGAATGTCGGTGTCTATCTCCCGCCAAAAGCCGGGAATGAAAAATTGCCGGTACTGTACTGGCTTTCGGGCCTGACCTGTAACGAGCAGAATTTCATTACTAAATCGGGGATGCAACGTTACGCGGCTGAGCACAACATTATTGTTGTTGCGCCAGACACCAGTCCGCGAGGCAGTCATGTCGCAGATGCCGACCGTTACGATCTCGGACAAGGTGCCGGGTTTTACCTGAACGCAACGCAAGCGCCGTGGAATGAACATTACAAAATGTATGATTATATCCACAACGAGCTGCCGGATTTAGTGATGCAACATTTTCCGGCAACGACCAGAAAGTCTATCTCAGGTCATTCTATGGGCGGGCTGGGCGCGCTGGTGCTGGCGTTACGTAACCCAGATGAATATGTCAGCGTCTCGGCGTTTTCGCCCATTGTCTCCCCATCGCAAGTACCGTGGGGACAGCAAGCCTTTGCCGCATATCTTGGTGAAAATAAAGATGCCTGGTTGGATTACGATCCGGTGAGCCTTATTTCACAAGGTCAACGCGTTGCGGAAATCATGGTTGATCAGGGATTGAGTGATGATTTTTACGCAGAACAGCTGCGGACTCCAAATCTTGAAAAGATCTGCCAGGAGATGAATATCAAAACGTTAATCCGTTATCACGAGGGTTATGATCACAGCTATTATTTTGTCTCCAGTTTTATTGGCGAGCATATTGCCTACCACGCCAATAAACTGAATATGCGTTGAGCATCCGCGCACGCCAGCCGGATGCGGCGTGAACGCCTTATCCGCCTACATTTCGCCCATAAACCGTAGGCATGATAAGACGCGCATAGTGTCGCATCAGGCATCTGCGCACAACTGCCGGATGCGGCGTGAACGCCTTATCCGGCCTACATTTCGCCCATGAGCCGTAGGCATGATAAGACGCAAAGCATCGCATCAGGCATCTGTGCACGGCTTATCGATGATTACCACATCAAATCATCAGGCACTTTAAAGTCGGCATACGGATCGTCTTCATCCTGCTCTTCGGCGCTGAGCGCGCTGTGCAACACAATACTGCTGGCGTCACGCTGAGCAATTTTATCGGCAACGCTGGCGGGAATAATGGCGTATTCACCTTCACTATTGTTATCGATCTGCAAACGTGCAATCGCCAGACGACCATTAATCAACTGCGTTTGTGTGAGCTTATCGACAAAAATCTTCTTAATCAGATTGCCATCGGTAAAGTTAAAACCGATATCGCCATTGGCAATGGTGATCCGGTTCATTTCAATAAGCTGCTTCACCTGAGCTTTATATTCTTTCGCCAGTGCCGCTTGTTTTTGCTGCTCGCTAAGCTGTTTATCACGCTCAAGCTGTGCCTTTTTATTTTCTTCTACCGCCGCCCGAGCTTCACGCGCCTGAACGCGCGATTTTTTCGCCGTTCTCTCGACCTTCGCCGCTTTTTTGCTGGTGACTAATCCTGCTTTGAGCAACTGCTCTTGTAAGGTAAGTTTTGCCATCTTTGTTTCCAAACCCGCTGAATAATTTTTAGCGAGTATACCTGTAAACGCCGTGGGTGTATTGGGGGGCAAGTCCCTTTCGCCCCGGCTTAATAAGGCGCGTCAGGCATCAGCGCACGGCTGCATTCGTGATTTTCGACTCATCAAAATAAACACCGCTAATCCAGCAACAAGAATACCCGGCGCAGATGCGGCCATTACGCCAACCGTGCCAGTGCCTAATGCCAGCATTTTCCCTGCCAGCAACGGGCCGCTCATGGCACCCAGACGCCCAATCGCCACGGCGGTTCCCACGCCGGTTGCGCGGATCTGCGAACTGTAAAACAACGGAGCCAATGCATACAAAACGCTTTGCCCACCTGTTGCAAACAACCCTGCGACGAATCCCGCCAGCAACATACCGTTAAATGATGACACCGTTCCCAGCGCTAACAGCGAAGCTAACATACCGCTATAAATCAGTAGCGACATGGTCATTGGACGCAGTTTATCCATCAGTGCGCCCAATATTAACGTCCCGCTTGCCGCCCCCATTTGTAGTGCAAACATCACCCCTGCCGCCTGCGATGGCTGGAATCCTTGTTCCACTAAAAGCAGCGGTAGCCAGTTGATCAACATGTAGACCACCAGCAAAGTGAAGAAATAACACAACCACAGCAGCAGCGTTGCGGTTGCCGTTTCTGGCGCAAATAACGCACGCAGTGGAGGCGCGGCCTGTTTTTCGCCAGCGAACACCGCCGACTCCGGCAGCCAGCGCATTAATAGCGGCACCAGAATCAGCGGCACCACACCACCGACCCAAAACACCGTTTGCCAGGCTAAGTTTGCCCCCGCGAAACCCAGCGTCGCCGCCAGCGCTGCGCCAATGGGGACACCGCAATACATCAGGCTCACCGCCGTTCCACGAAAACGTGGCCCCGCCGCTTCAGACGTCAGGGCGATAAGATTCGGCAACGCCGCCCCCAGCCCGACACCGGTCATCAGCCGCGCAAAGACCAGTGAGGGGAAATCCCAGGCAATAGCCGTTGCCAGCGAGAACAAACCAAACAGTGCAACTGAACCAATCAAAATGCGTTTACGACCATAACGGTCCGCCAGCATTCCGCCAACCAGCGCGCCGGGTAGCAAACCGAGTATTCCGGCACTGAATATCCAGCCCATTTGCATTTTATCGAGTGCAAAAGCCTGGGCGATGCCACCCGCCGCAATGCCAGCCGCCTGAAGATCCAGACCTTCCATCAGAGCGACCAAAAAACAAAGCCCGACGGTCAGCATCAGGCGGGATGAAGATGATGAAGGGGTACGAGTCGACATAAGATGAACCTCGTTGCGAATGCAGGTGAATCGCGGCTGATACATTGCCAGCCGCGTAATCAAAACCATTTAATGACTGCCTACGGACGAAAGTAGGCCGGATAAGGCGTTTATGCCGCATCCGGCAGTCGTGCGCCATTGCCTGATGCGACGCTGACGCGTCTTATCATGCCTACAAATTCCCGCGCCATCCGTAGGCCGGATAAGGCGTTTATGCCGCATCCGGCAGTCGTGCGCCATTGCCTGATGCGACGCTGACGCGTCTTATCATGCCTGGGATGGGTATACAAAATGTACGTTGTCAACAGTCAACATGATTTGTTGTTGCGCAGATCCAGCGCCACGTCGACGATCATATCCTCCTGGCCACCGACCATCCGGCGTTTACCCAGCTCAACGAGAATATCCACCGCGCTTAAACCATAACGCGCCGCCGCCGTTTCACAGTGACGCAAAAAGCTTGAGTAAACACCAGCGTATCCCAGCGCCAGCGTTTCGCGGTCGACACGTACCGGACGATCCTGCAACGGACGCACCAGGTCGTCAGCGGCATCCATTAACGCATAGAGATCGGTCCCATGCTGCCAGCCCAGTTTATCCGCGGCGGCAATAAACACTTCCAGCGGTGCGTTACCTGCACCCGCGCCCATCCCCGCGAGGCTAGCGTCGATGCGGTCACAGCCCTCTTCCACCGCCGCGATAGAGTTCGCCACACCAAGACTCAGGTTATGGTGAGCATGCATGCCAGTTTGCGTTTCCGGTTTCAGCACCGCTTTCAGGGCGCGGAAACGGTCGCGGATATCGCTCATGTTCATCGCACCGCCAGAATCCACCACATAAATACAGGTCGCACCGTAGCCTTCCATCAGCTTTGCCTGCTTTGCGAGATTCTCCGGCGTGGTCATGTGGCTCATCATCAGAAAGCCAACGGTATCCATTCCGAGTTCGCGGGCATACTGAATATGCTGAGCGGAAACATCAGCTTCGGTGCAGTGCGTAGCCACACGAACCACCCGCGCGCCAGCCTGCCAGGCATTTTTCAGATCGTGAATAGTGCCAATTCCTGGCAGCAATAACGTCGCGATTTTGGCGTGCTTCACCACATCCGCCGCAGCTTCAATCCATTCAAGGTCGCTATGCGCACCGAAACCATAGTTAAAGCTGGACCCCTGCAAACCATCGCCATGGGCCACTTCAATCGAATCCACGCGGGCATCATCCAGTGCTTTGGCAATCTGGCGGACATTTTCAAGTGAATACTGATGACGAATGGCGTGCATACCGTCACGCAACGTGACGTCTGAAATATAAAGTTTTTTACCGTTCATGCCGCTTCTCCTGCCTTGCGCGCCAGTGACTGGGCCATTTTTTCTGCTGTCGCCAGCGCACTGGAAGTCATAATGTCGAGGTTGCCTGCGTAGGCAGGCAGATAATGCGCTGCGCCTTCGACCTCCAGCCAGACCGCCGTTTTCAGCCCAGAGAACTGACCAACGCCCGGTAAATTAACCGGTTTATCCTGCGGGATAACTTCAAACTGCACGCGCTGTTTCAGGCGATATCCCGGTACGTAAGCCTGCACCGCCTCAGCCATTTCATTGATTGAGGCTTCGATATCATCTTGTGAAGCTTCATCGCTCAATACATACACCGTGTCGCGCATCATCAACGGCGGCTCTGCCGGATTAAGCACAATAATCGCCTTCCCTTTTGCCGCGCCGCCTACGACTTCAATGGCTCGCGAGGTGGTTTCCGTAAATTCATCGATATTGGCACGCGTGCCAGGGCCAGCAGATTTACTGGCGATAGAAGCGATGATTTCGGCGTAATGAACACGCGCCACGCGTGAAACCGCCGCTACCATCGGAATGGTGGCCTGGCCGCCGCAGGTGACCATGTTGACGTTCAATTGATCGACGTTTGCGTCGAGATTAACGACCGGCACGCAGTAAGGGCCGATGGCAGCTGGCGTCAGGTCGATTAAGCGAATATCCGGTTTCGCTTCGCGCAAAGCGGCATCGTTTTTCACATGTGCGCCCGCGCTGGTCGCATCAAACACTATATCGATATCAGCAAATTCAGGCATGTTCATCAGCCCAATCACCCCTTCATGGGTGGTAGCGACGCCCATACGTCTGGCACGCGCCAGACCGTCGGACTGAGGATCAATGCCGACCATCACCGCCATCTCCAGATGCTGACCGTGACGCAAAATTTTAATCATCAGGTCGGTGCCAATGTTGCCAGAACCGATAATGGCGACTTTACGCTTACTCATGACAGACTTCCTTTTAGGGCTGCGTTTGAAAATGTCGCAGCAACTGAACCTATGCCTTCGATATGGGCTTCAAAACAATCGCCCGCATTTACCGCCACCATCGGACCTAATGCCCCGGTAAGAATGATATCTCCGGCGCGCAGCGGTTCACCCAGGCTGGCCATTTTGCGTGCCAGCCAGACGGCGGCATTAAGTGGATGCCCCAGACATTCGCTGCCGCGCCCGCTGGAAACCTCTTCGTTATTACGCGTCATCGTCATAGTGCAGTTTTTCAGATCTAACCCTGCCGGACGTTGCGCCGGACCACCGATGACATATACCCCACAGGAGGCGTTATCTGCCACGGTATCGACAAACTGAATCGACCAGTCGCGAATACGGCTGCCCACCACTTCCAGCGCCGGAAGCACCCATTCAATGGCGCTATACAGTTCGTCGAAGGTAATATCCGTTGCGGGTAAATCGCGGTTTAGCACCAGTGCGATCTCTGCTTCAATACGAGGTTGCAGAACACGGGAAAAAGGAATGGTTTCGTTATCGCCATAACACATGTCGGCAAATAATGTTCCGAAATCCGGTTGATCAACCCCCAGTTGTTGCTGCACTTTCGGATGCGTCAGTCCCACTTTACGCCCCACAACGCGACGCCCCAGCGCGACGTCATGTTGCACATTTATGTGCTGAATGCTGTAGGCCGCTTCAGCGTTATCAATACCAATCAGATCGCGTAGCGGCGCAATCGCTTCGCCCTGTTCTGCGGCGCGGCGTAAATCCGCCGCCAGTTGCTCAAGAGTATGCTTCGTCATGACCGTTCCTTAAGGACGTGCGAGGAAATTCAGTACCAGTTGATTGAAAGCGTCGGCATGTTCCCACTGCGCCCAGTGACCACAGTCGCGGAAGATATGCAGCTCAGAACCGGCGATGCCAGAAAGCAGACGCAGCCCTGCGTCCATCGGCACAAAACGGTCGTTACGCCCCCAGACAATCAGAGTTTGCGCTTTGATTTCCGCCAGACGTGGGCCAAAATCCGGGAACTGTTTCGGATTGGCTTCCAGGCTCTTAACGAAGTTTTCCAGGTGATCGCGGCGCGACAGCATATTATTCAGGCGCGCTTCAAACAGGGCGTCGGTCAAATCGCTGGTATCGAAAACGAAGATATCCATCATCAGCTTCAGATTTTCGATAGTCGGCTGGCGATAAAGCTGATTCAGTCGCTTAATGCCTTCAGTTGGCATCGGCGTAAACAAACTCATGCCACCTGTACCGCCGCCCATCAGCACCAGTTTGCCGACGCGCTCCGGCCAGTTAAGGGTGAACGCCACAGAACTGTGGCCGCCCATCGAGTTGCCCAGCAGGTGGATTTTGGCGATATCCAGTTGATCCACCACGCTTTTCAGGATGCGCGCATTGAGATCCGATCGCGAACCACTGTTAACGATCGAATCGCTCTTACCCCAACCAGGATAATCCAGCAGGATCACCCGATAACCAGCTTCTACCAGCGGATCGATATTGCGGCTGAAGTTCGCCCAGCCCGTAGCCCCCGGGCCGGAGCCGTGCAGCAGGACAACGGTTTCGTCGCCTTGTCCGCAATCATTAAAATGGATGCGCAGCGTTTTACCCGCTTCTTCTACATTCAGAAAACGGCTGGTGGCGGCTTCGGTTTGTGGCTGATAACTCATCATCTTCTCCTGCATATTCAGTTCTCTGTTCTGGCGCTTAACGAGCCAAATCCGGCAATCCACTCCGGGATCGGGCGGTAATAACGCCCTTCGCTACGCCAGTTGCCAAACGCAGAAATAGCGGCAAAAGCAGCGACCCAGGTTTTGATTTCATGTGTCGACTTTCCTGCAATGGCGGAAAGCTCTTCGTTACTGACGGCATCCAGTTCCTGTATGCGTCCCTGCTCCAGCAAAGACATGAACTGGTTATCCCAAATCGGGTTGAGCGGATGCAGAGTTCTCTGATCCTCAACAAACCTCTCAGCGGCGCTAATCACCCGTTGCTGGCGCATTTCGCGCTCATTGGCGGGCAAATCTTTCCCGCTACCCAACAGACGATCGCGCATATGGGCATCCGCTTTCGCCAGTTCTGGCACCGGCGGCTGATGGGAAAGCCCACCGGAACCCAGGAACAGCACGCGCTTATTCAGCGTGCTGGTGAAACGTCCAATGGCTTCACCCAACATGCGGGTACGCTGAAAACCAGGTAGCGGCGTGGCGACACCGTTGATGAATACAGGCAGGACCGGCACCTTATCCAGCCCACCGAGCAAGAACTCCAGCGGCTGGGCGAACCCATGATCCACCTGCATACAGTAAGAAACGGCAAGATCAATCCCGCTCTTCATGACGGCATGTGCACAAGCCTCCGCCAACTCCACAGGCACAGGAAGCTCTCCTGCCGCACTGCCGAAATCGCCAATTGCCGTCGCCCCAACGCCTAAACAGAAGGGTGGCATCACGTCATAGAAAAAACCGTTGTAATGATCTGGCGCAAACAGCACCACCAGTTCAGGGGAGAAGGCCGCAATACGCTCGCGGGCGCTGGCAATCACGCCATTGACCTCATCGAGTATCTCTTGCGCCGGGTCGACATACCCTACCAGCGGCGAGTGGGAAAGACAGTGAAGATAAGCGTGCATATCAGGCTACCTTTTCGACAGAAACGTCGACATCAGGGCGGTTGAGTGTCATCACGGACGCCAGTTTATTCAGCGTATTACCCAGAGTTTGCGGAATGGCGATGGCGGCAACAAAGCGATCCGGGCGCATCACCACTAGCGAAGCATTATGTTGTGCGAACCAACTACGCAGGCGACCTTGCGTATCGCCCACGCGCAGCACGCCGTCGTAGTTATCCTGCGCGGTATGAATTTGCACATCCGGCACCACCTGAATGAAGCGAGTACCCAGCGCGCGCCATTGCTGGATTTGCTCATCGCTCATCCCCCACAGTGGATTGCATCCCCAGCCAATTACCGCGAAGTTCGCGCCGATCGCGTTATCGAGCAGCGTCACGTCGCCGTTTTCCAGCGTAACTTTCGGCTGAATAAACATCTTGCCGACCGGAGAGTGTTTCGCTTCGCCTTCACGCACCAGCGCACCGGCGTAATATTGCGGCATCGGCTTGAAGCGCATTTCGAGAAAGTAGCGTTTTACTGGCGGCAGATAATTCAGCAGCCAGGAAACACCGTCACGTAACGTACCCTGCCAGCGTTTCGGCGGAGCCAGTACGTTGCCCGCCGTCACCGACAGATCAATCATCGCTTTGGCGTGATCGCGACGTTCTTGTTGATAGGTATCGAGCAGCGCATCACGAGCTTTCCCCTGGATAACCAACGCCAGTTTCCAGGCGAGGTTAAAGGCGTCGCGCATACCACTGTTATAGCCCTGCCCCTGCCACACCGGCATGATATGCGCGGCATCGCCCGCCAGCAGTACGCGGTCAATACGAAAACGTTGTGCCAGTCGCGCGTTGTGGGTGTAGACACGCTGACGAATCAATTCGACGTTGTCCGGATTAGGCAGCACTTTGCTTAACAGCTTGCGCATATTTTGCGGCTCGCGGAGCTGTTCTTCGGTTTCGCCCGGCATCACCATAAATTCAAAGCGACGTACCGCATGAGGCAGAGCCGCAGAAACATACGGGCGCACCGGATCGCAACACAAATAGATATGCGGCGTACTTAACGGATCGTTGGCGATATCCACCACAATCCACTGATTTGGTGCGGTTTTACCTTCAAACGGCACATTCAGGGTGCGCCGGACAAAACTTGCTCCACCGTCACAGGCTACCAGCCACTGGGCTTTGACCGTTTCCCGCTGCCCTTCTGCCGTTTTCAGATACAAGGTCACTTCGTCATCTTGCTGGCTGAAGGCCTCCAGCTCGCGGGAAAACAGGCAGCGCACATTCGGAAACCGCGACAACCCTTCCAGCATCACCGCATCGACCTGCGGCTGAATAAAGGCGTTACGACGCGGCCAGCCAAATTCATCGGTCATTGGCTGAATATCAGCAAAACAGCGGCCTTTTGGGGTAAGAAAACGCATCGCATGCCACGGCGTAGTATGCGGCAGAACATTATCGACAAGGTCAACCGACTGCATGGTGCGCAGCGCCTCGTCATCAATTCCAATCGCGCGTGGATAGTCGATCAACTTATCGAGTTTCTCCACCACCAGCACGTCAATGCCCATCTGGCCGAGATAGTTCGCCATCATCAGCCCGACCGGACCGGCACCAGCGATCGCCACCTGAACGCAATGGTTAACAGCAGGCTGGATGTCAGGGTGTTGTATTGCCATTTCAGTACCTCACGACTCGGACAAAATGCCGTTGCGCGCACAGTTCAACGCAACTTATTTTGTTAAAAACATGTAAATGATTTTTTATTGTGCGCTCAGTATAGGAAGGGTGTTTTCGGCTACAATCAAAACATGCCTGAATGTGCACCAGGTGCACAACGTTGTTTTAACTATAGAAATGTCAATTAATATGCAGAACAATGAGCAGACGGAATACAAAACCGTGCGCGGTTTAACCCGCGGTCTAATGTTATTAAATATGTTAAATAAACTTGACGGCGGTGCCAGCGTCGGGCTGCTGGCGGAGCTCAGCGGCCTGCATCGCACCACTGTGCGGCGACTGCTGGAAACGCTGCAGGAAGAGGGATATGTCCGGCGCAGTACCTCCGATGACAGTTTTCGTCTGACCATCAAAGTGCGGCAATTAAGCGAAGGATTTCGTGACGAACAATGGATTTCTGCACTGGCAGCCCCGCTGCTGGGCGATCTGTTGCGCGAAGTGGTATGGCCGACAGATGTGTCCACGCTGGATGTAGATGCAATGGTGGTTCGCGAAACCACCCACCGTTTCAGCCGCTTATCCTTTCACCGGGCAATGGTCGGGCGACGTTTACCGCTTCTGAAAACCGCCTCGGGCCTGACCTGGCTGGCCTTTTGCCCGGAACAAGAACGCAAGGAGTTAATCGAAATGTTAGCCGCCCGCCCCGGTGATGACTATCAACTGGCACGGGAACCGTTAAAGCTGGAAGCCATTCTGGCGCGCGCACGCAAAGAGGGTTACGGACAGAACTACCGTGGCTGGGATCAGGAAGAGAAGATCGCCTCCATTGCCGTGCCCCTACGCAGTGAACAACGGGTGATTGGCTGTCTGAATCTGGTGTATATGGCAAGCGCAATGACCATCGAACAGGCAGCGGAAAAGCATCTTCCGGCGCTACAACGGGTAGCAAAACAGATCGAAGAAGGGGTTGAATCGCAGGCTATTCTGGTGGCCGGACGGCGAAGCGGCGTGCATTTACGCTAGTTGCGCCAATGTGTAATTTGGCCCATTCTCATCGTTATTCGCCCATTTGCCCACATGCACAGTACGGGCTGCACGCTACGCTAATGCCATCAATACTGTGATGTGGAGCAAATCATGAAAATTACTCAAATTCGTAATGCCACCCAAATTATCCAATACGCTGGCAAAACATTTCTTATTGACCCGTTACTCGCGCCTAAAGGAAGTTATCCGGGTTTTGCCGGAACGGCACGCGCAGAAATCCGCAATCCAACGGTAGAATTACCGTGCGATTTAACAACGTTACTCAACGTTGACGCCCTAATAGTGACCCATTTGCATGAAGATCACTGGGACGAAACAGCCTCCCGCGTCGTCCCCAAAGATAAACAGATTTATGTGCAAAATGAGCAAGATGCTGAATCACTGGATAAACAAGGATTTACGCATCTTACCGTACTTGCCGACGAGACTAAATTTGGCGATATTACTCTGCATAAAACGACAGGGCAGCACGGCTCCGATCGCACCTATGCAGACCCGGCTATGGCGAAGCGTTTAGGCGCAGCCTGCGGCGTTGTTTTCCAGCACCCGACAGAGAAAACGCTCTATCTGGCTGGCGATACCCTCTGGCGTGATGACGTCGAGGCTACAATGCTAACTTTCCAACCAGAAGTGGTGGTGTTGAATGCCGGATTTGCGCATGTTCTGGGGCATGGCGCGATAATTATGGGAGCTGAAGATATTCTCAAAACACATTTCACCCTGCCAGAAGCGCAAATTGTCGCGACACATATGGAGGCCGTAAACCACTGTTTGCTGACGCGTGATGCGCTCAAGGAATACGCCAGAGATAATCAAATTATCGAATTTGTGAACGTACCAGAAGATGGTGAAACGTTGACATTCTAATTCGGAGATAAAGAGTGTTATGCGCCCGCTAACTGTTGCCATTATCGCCGTTGCCGGTTTTAGTCCTTTTCACCTTTCCGTACCGTTTATCGTGTTTAGCGAAAAAATGGCGGAGAAAAAACGCTTTCATGTAATTATCTGCGCTGAAAAGCCGGGAAACGTGGACTCTGCCGATGGGTTTTCCGTAACCGCCACCCATGACTATACGGCAGTCATCCAGGCGGATATTGTGATAATTCCTTACTGGGGAACAATTACACAAAAACCGCCACAAAAACTGCTGGAAGCCTTAACGACCGCACGAGATAACGGGGCACAGATTGTCGGGCTTTGCCTGGGCACGTTTGTGCTCGGCTATGCAGGTTTACTGAACAATAAGCGTGCTGCCACGCACTGGGAGTTCGAGCGTGAATTTCAGGCACGTTTTCCACAAACACATCTGGATATTAACGCGTTGTATGTAGACGATGATGGCATTATTACCTCTGCCGGTACTGCCGCGGCGCTGGATTGCTGTTTGTATATTGTTCGGCAACATTTTGGCAGCGACTATGCTAACCATATTGCCCGACGGATGGTCGTACCGCCATATCGCACCGGCGGTCAGGCGCAGTTTATAGAGCAACCGGTGCCGAAAAATACCCATGATGAACGCATTAACCTCCTGCTGGATTACCTGCGGCAAAACATTGCGCAACAGCATGATCTCGACTCGCTGGCTCAGCGAGTAATGATGAGTCGCCGCACACTAACCCGTCATTTTATGAAAGCGACCGGTTCGAGTATCGCCGAATGGCTCATCACTGAACGCTTACGCCGTAGCCAGGAACTGTTGGGATCCAGTCAGTTGCCCGTTGAGCGGATAGCGGCTGAGGTGGGTTTTCTCTCACCTGTGACCTGGCGTCAGCATTTTAAATCTCACTTCGGCGTCAGCCCCGCAGAATGGCGCAAAACCTTTCGTGGTATGGCATGATAGCGCCCGGAAGAAAGTCAATTCAGGGTGGTGAATGTGAAACCAGTAACGCTATACGATGTCGCGGAGTATGCCGGTGTCTCTTATCAGACCGTTTCGCGCGTGGTGAATCAGGCTAGCCACGTTTCAGCGAAAACGCGGGAAAAAGTGGAAGCGGCGATGGCGGAGCTAAATTACATTCCCAACCGCGTAGCACAACAGTTAGCGGGCAAACAGTCGTTGCTGATTGGCGTTGCCACCTCCAGTCTGGCCCTGCACGCACCGTCGCAAATTGTCGCGGCGATTAAATCTCGCGCCGATCAACTGGGTGCCAGCGTGGTGGTGTCGATGGTAGAAAGAAGTGGTGTCGAAGCCTGTAAAGCGGCAGTACACAATCTTCTCGCGCAACGCGTAAGTGGTCTGATCATCAACTATCCGCTGGATGACCAGGATGCCATTGCTGTGGAGGCAGCCTGCGCTAATGTTCCGGCGCTATTTCTTGATGTCTCTGACCAGACTCCCATCAACAGTATTATTTTTTCCCATGAAGACGGTACGCGGCTGGGCGTAGAGCATTTGGTCGCATTGGGTCACCAGCAAATCGCGCTGTTAGCGGGCCCATTAAGTTCTGTCTCGGCGCGTCTGCGTCTGGCGGGCTGGCATAAATATCTTAAACACAATCAAATTCAACCGATAGCGGAACGGGAAGGCGACTGGAGCGCCATGTCCGGTTTTCATCAAACCATGCAGATGCTGAATGAGGGCATCATTCCTACCGCGATGCTGGTTGCCAACGACCAGATGGCGCTGGGTGCAATGCGCGCCATTACCGAGTTCGGGCTGCGCGTCGGCGCGGATATCTCGGTAGTGGGATACGACGATACCGAAGACAGCTCGTGTTATATCCCGCCATTAACGACCATCAAACAGGATTTTCGCCTGCTTGGGCAAACCAGCGTGGACCGCTTGCTGCAACTCTCTCAGGGCCAGGCGGTGAAGGGCAATCAGCTGTTGCCCGTCTCACTGGTGAAACGAAAAACCACCCTGCCACCCAATACGCAAACCGCTTCTCCCCAGGCGTTGGCTGATTCCTTAATGCAACTGGCGCGACAAATTTCCCGACTGGAAAGCGAGCAGTGAGCGCAACGCAATTAATGTGAGTCAGCTCACTCATTAGGCACCCCAGGCTTTACACCTGATGTGTCCGACTCGTATGTTGTATGAAATTGTGAGCGGATAACAATTTCACACAGGATACAGCTATGACCATGATTACGGATTCACTGGCCGTCGTATTACAACGTCGTGACTGGGAAAACCCTGGCGTTACCCAACTCAACCGCATTGCGGCGCATCCTCCTTTCGCCAGCTGGCGAAATAGTGAAGAGGCCCGCAATAATCGCCCTTCCCGGCAGTTACGCAGCCTGAATGGTGAGTGGCAATTTGCCTGGTTCCCGTCCCCAGAAGCGGTGCCGGAAAGTTGGCTGGAGCGCGATCTTCCTGACGCCGATACTGTCGTCGTCCCCTCAAACTGGCAGATGCTCGGTTACGATGCGCCTATCTACACCAATGTGACCTATCCCATTGCAGTCAATCCACCGTTTGTTCCCACGGAGAATCCGACAGGTTGTTACTCGCTCACATTTAATGTTGATGAAAGCTGGTTACAGGAAGGCCAGACGCGAATTATTTTTGATGGCGTTAACTCGGCGTTTCATTTGTGGTGCAACGGGCGCTGGGTCGGTTACGGACAGGACAGCCGTTTGCCGTCTGAATTTGACCTCAGCGCATTTTTACGCGCCGGAGATAACCGCCTCGCGGTGATGGTGCTGCGCTGGAGTGACGGTAGCTATCTGGAAGATCAGGATATGTGGCGAATGAGCGGCATTTTCCGTGACGTCTCGTTGCTGCATAAACCGACCACACAAATCAGCGATTTCCATGTTGTTACTCACTTTAATGATGATTTCAGCCGCGCTGTTCTGGAAACAGAAATTCAGATGTGCGGTGAACTGCGCGATGCGTTGAGGGTGACGGTTTCTTTGTGGCAGGGTGAAACGCAGGTCGCCAGCGGCACCGCGCCTTTCGGCGGTGAAATTATCGATGAGCGTGGCGGTTATGCCGATCGCGTCACACTACGTCTGAACGTCGAAAACCCGAAACTGTGGAGCGCCGAAATCCCGAATCTCTATCGTGCAGTTATTGAACTGCACACCTCCGACGGCACGCTGATTGAAGCAGAAGCCTGCGATGTCGGTTTCCGCGAGGTGCGGATTGAAAATGGTCTCCTGCTGCTGAACGGCAAGCCGTTGCTGATTCGCGGCGTTAACCGTCACGAGCATCATCCTCTGCATGGTCAGGTCATGGATGAGCAAACGATGGTGCAGGATATCCTGCTGATGAAGCAGAACAACTTTAACGCCGTGCGCTGTTCGCATTATCCGAACCACCCGCTGTGGTACACGCTGTGCGACCGCTACGGCCTGTATGTGGTGGATGAAGCCAATATTGAAACCCACGGCATGGTGCCAATGAATCGTCTGACCGATGATCCACGCTGGCTACCGGCCATGAGTGAACGCGTAACGCGGATGGTGCAGCGCGATCGAAATCACCCGAGCGTAATTATCTGGTCGCTGGGTAATGAATCGGGCCACGGTGCTAATCACGACGCACTCTATCGCTGGATTAAATCTGTCGATCCCTCCCGCCCGGTGCAGTATGAAGGCGGCGGAGCCGACACTTCTGCAACCGATATTATTTGCCCGATGTACGCGCGTGTGGATGAAGACCAGCCCTTCCCGGCTGTGCCGAAATGGTCCATTAAAAAATGGCTTTCGCTGCCTGGAGAGACGCGCCCGCTGATCCTTTGCGAATACGCCCACGCAATGGGTAACAGTCTTGGCGGCTTCGCGAAATACTGGCAGGCGTTTCGTCAGTACCCCCGTTTACAGGGTGGATTCGTCTGGGACTGGGTGGATCAGTCGCTGATTAAATATGATGAAAACGGCAACCCGTGGTCGGCTTACGGTGGTGACTTTGGCGATACGCCGAACGATCGCCAGTTCTGCATGAACGGTCTGGTCTTTGCCGACCGCACGCCACATCCGGCAATGACAGAAGCAAAACACCAACAGCAGTTTTTCCAGTTCCGTTTATCCGGGCGAACCATCGAAGTGACCAGCGAATACCTGTTTCGTCATAGCGATAACGAGCTCCTGCACTGGTCGGTGGCGCTGGATGGCAAGCCGCTGGCAAGCGGTGAAGTGCCTCTGACTGTCGCTCCACAAGGTAAACAGTTGATTGAACTGCCTAAACTGACGCGGCCGGAGAGCGCCGGACAACTCTGGCTTACGGTACACGTAGTGCAACCTAACGCGACCGCCTGGTCAGAAGCCGGACACATCAGCGCCTGGCAACAATGGCGACTGGCGGAAAACCTCAGTGTGGCACTCCCCTCCGCGCCCCACACCATTCCGCAACTGACCACCAGCGAAACGGATTTTTGCATCGCGCTGGGTAATAAGCGTTGGCAATTTAACCGCCAGTCAGGCTTTCTTTCACAGATGTGGATTGGCGATGAAAAACAACTGCTGACGCCGCTGCGCGATCAGTTCACCCGTGCCCCGCTGGATAACGACATTGGCGTCAGTGAAGCGACCCGCAATGACCCGAATGCCTGGGTAGAACGCTGGAAGGCGGCGGGCCATTACCAGGCCGAAGCCGCGTTGTTGCAGTGCACGGCAGATACGCTTGCCGACGCGGTGCTGATTACCACTGTCCACGCCTGGCAGTATCAGGGGAAAACCTTATTTATCAGCCGGAAAACCTACCGTATCGATGGGCACGGTGAAATGGTCGTCAGTGTGGATGTTGAAGTAGCGAGCGACACACCGCATCCGGCGCGGATTGGCCTGACCTGCGAGCTCGCACATGTCGCAGAGCGGGTAAACTGGCTCGGATTAGGGCCGCAAGAAAACTATCCCGACCGTCTGACTGCGGCCTGTTTTGACCGCTGGGACTTGCCATTGTCAGACATGTATACCCCGTACGTCTTCCCGAGCGAAAACGGTCTGCGCTGCGGGACGCGCGAATTGAATTATGGACCACACCAGTGGCGCGGCGACTTCCAGTTCAACATCAGCCGCTACAGCCAACAACAACTGATGGAAACCAGCCATCGCCATCTGCTGCGCGCGGAAGAAGGCACATGGCTAAATATCGACGGTTTCCATATGGGAATTGGTGGCGACGACTCCTGGAGCCCGTCAGTGTCGGCGGAATTCCAGCTGAGCGCCGGTCGCTACCATTACCAGTTGGTCTGGTGTCAAAAATAATAATAACCGGGCAGGCCATGTCTGCCCGTATTTCGCGTAAGGAAATCCATTATGTACTATTTAAAAAACACAAACTTTTGGATGTTCGGTTTTTTCTTTTTCTTTTATTTTTTTATCATGGGAGCCTACTTCCCGTTTTTCCCCATTTGGCTACATGACATCAACCATATCAGCAAAAGTGATACGGGTATTATTTTTGCCGCTATTTCTCTGTTCTCGCTATTATTCCAACCGCTGTTTGGTCTGCTTTCTGACAAACTCGGGCTGCGCAAATACCTGCTGTGGATGATTACCGGCATGTTAGTAATGTTTGCGCCGTTCTTTATTTTTATCTTCGGGCCACTATTACAATACAACATTTTAGTAGGGTCGATTGTTGGTGGTATTTATCTTGGCTTTTGTTTTAACGCCGGTGCGCCAGCAGTAGAGGCATTTATCGAGAAAGTCAGCCGTCGCAGTAATTTCGAATTTGGTCGCGCGCGGATGTTTGGCTGTGTTGGCTGGGCGCTGTGTGCCTCGATTGTCGGCATCATGTTCACCATCAATAATCAGTTTGTTTTCTGGCTGGGCTCTGGCTGTGCACTCATCCTCGCCGTTTTACTCTTTTTCGCCAAAACGGATGCGCCCTCTTCTGCCACGGTTGCCAATGCGGTAGGTGCCAACCATTCGGCATTTAGCCTTAAGCTGGCGCTGGAACTGTTCAGACAGCCAAAACTGTGGTTTTTGTCACTGTATGTTATTGGCGTTTCCTGCACCTACGATGTTTTTGACCAACAGTTTGCTAATTTCTTTACTTCGTTCTTTGCCACCGGTGAGCAGGGTACGCGGGTATTTGGCTACGTAACGACAATGGGCGAATTACTTAACGCCTCGATTATGTTCTTTGCGCCACTGATCATTAATCGCATCGGTGGAAAAAACGCTCTGCTGCTGGCTGGCACTATTATGTCAGTACGTATTATTGGCTCATCGTTCGCTACCTCAGCGCTGGAAGTGGTTATTCTGAAAACACTGCATATGTTTGAAGTACCGTTCCTGCTGGTGGGCTGCTTTAAATATATTACCAGCCAGTTTGAAGTGCGTTTTTCAGCGACAATTTATCTGGTCTGTTTCTGCTTCTTTAAGCAGTTGGCGATGATTTTCATGTCTGTTCTGGCGGGTAATATGTATGAAAGCATCGGTTTCCAGGGCGCTTATCTGGTGCTGGGTCTGGTAGCACTGGGCTTCACCTTAATTTCCGTGTTCACGCTTAGCGGCCCCGGTCCGCTTTCTCTACTACGTCGCCAGGTGAAGGAAGTCGCTTAAGTAATCAATGTCGGATACGGCGCACGCGCCTTATCCGACCAGCATATCAGGACAGAATGATCAAAATGAACATGTCGATGACAGAAAGAATAAAAGCAGGAAAGCTATTTACCGATATGTGCGAAGGCTTACCTGAAAAAAGACTTCGTGGGAAAACATTAATGTATGAGTTTAATCATTCGCATCCAGCGGAAGTTGAAAAAAGAGAAAGCCTGATAAAAAAAATGTTTGCCACGGTAGGGGAAAATGCCTGGGTAGAACCACCTGTCTATTTCTCTTACGGCTCCAACATCCATATAGGCCGCAATTTTTATGCAAATTTCAATTTAACCATTGTCGATGATTACACGGTAACGATCGGTGATAACGTACTGGTTGCCCCCAACGTTACCATTTCCGTTACGGGACACCCTGTACACCATGAGTTAAGAAAAAACGGAGAGATGTACTCTTTTCCGATAACGATTGGTAATAACGTCTGGATCGGCAGCCATGTGGTCATTAATCCAGGCGTCACCATCGGGGATAATTCTGTTATTGGCGCGGGAAGTGTCGTCACAAAAGACATTCCACCAAACGTCGTAGCTGCTGGCATTCCTTGTCGGGTTATTCGCGAAATAAACGACCGGGATAAGCAATATTATTTCAAAGATTTTAAAGTTGAATCGTCAGTTTGAATAAGCAAAATTGCCTGATGCGCTCCGCTTATCAGGCCTATAAGTTCAGTGATCTACGTAGGCCGCATCCGGCGTAAACAAAGCGCAGGAACGAGCGTCGCATCATGCCTCTTTGACCCACAGCTGCGGAAAACGTGCTGGTGCAAAACGCAGGGTTAAGATCATCAGCCCAACGACGCACAGCGCATGAAACGCCCAGTCCATCAGGTAATTGCCACTGATACTACGCAGCACACCAGAAAACCACGGAGCAAGCCCGGCAATGATAAAACCGATCCCCTGCATAAACGCCACCAGTTTGCCAGCAATAGCGGGTTGCGCAGAGTGATCGAGCGCCAGCAGCAAACAGAGCGGAAATGCGCCACCCAGACCTAACCCACACACCATCGCCCAGAAGACCGGCAATTGCAGCGGCAGCCAGATAAAGCCGCAGAAACCCACCAGTTGTAACGCCAGTGCCAGCATTAATAGTTTGCGCCGATCCTGATGGCGAGCCATAGCAGGCATCAGCAATGCCCCTGCGGCTTGACCAAGCGTCATCAACGCCAGCAAGGAACCGCTGTACTGCGTGCTGGCACCGATCTCAATATAGAAGGCGGGTAACCAGGCAATCAGACTGGCGTAACCGCCGTTAATCAGACCGAAGTAAACACCCAGCGTCCAGGCGCGGGGAGTGAAGACTACGCGAACCGGAGTGGTTGTTGTCTTGTGGGAAGATACGACCTCGCGGGAGCTTTGCCACCACCAGGCAAAGAGCGCAATAATGGCAGGCAGCGCCCACCAGGCGAGAGTCTGGAACCAAATCTCGCTGTGTTGAACTAACCAGGGCGTCAGGGCGGCACCAAGTCCACCGCCGCCCATCAGAGCCGCAGACCACAGCCCCATCACCAGTGGCGTGCGCTGCTGAAACCGCTGTTTAATCACCGAAGGCATCACCGCCTGAATGATGCCGATCCCCACTCCACCGAGCAGTGCGCTGCTAAGCAGCAGCACACTTTGAGGGTAAAGCTCACGCATCAATGCACCGACGGCAATCAGCAACAAACTGATGGCGACGCTGCGACGTTCGCTGACATGCTGATGAAGCCAGCTTCCGGCCAGCGCCAGCCCGCCCATGGTGACCACCGGCAGAGCGGTCAACAGGGCAGCCACGCTAAAGCTCATTCCGCTCGCCTGGCGCAATTGCGGTAGCAGTGGCCCGACGGAGGTGAGCAGTGGTCGCATATTAAGACCAATCAGCACCAGAACCAGCAGCATCGTGAACGTCTTTTGATGGTCGCGCATGGCTGTCAGAACGGTTTGGTCGGCAGATATTTACCATCTAAAGTGATGACAGCACGTTCGCCACCTTCCGGGTCCGCCACTTTCTTGACGTCGAGTTTGAAGTTAATCGCACTGATAATGCCATCGCCAAACTTCTCATGAACCAACGCTTTCAGGGTCGTACCGTACACCTGCAACATTTCATAGAAACGGTACATCGTTGGGTCGGTTGGAACACGGTCATCAATGCAGCCACGCAGTGGAATCATCTGCAACAGTAAAATGGCGTCTTCGTCGAGCTCCAGCTTCGCCCCGACCAGGCGGGCAGCGTCGGCAGGAAGCGCCTGCTGCCCCAGCAAAGCCGCGGTCACAAAGGCTTCTGCCAGACCGGTGCCGTCGGCAATCTCGGCAAATGAGAGATCTTTTTTAGCTTTGCTGAGCAAAATGGCATCGGCAAGATCAAGACGAATATTGCGGTTAATTTGCGACTGAATCATGGTGAATCTCCTGAAGGTTTAAAAATAAGGTTACGCTGCGGTCGGCTGGCGTAGCGGTATGGCACAAACGCAAGGATTAGCTGCCAGTGGCACAAACTGGCGGGTTGCGCCGTCAAAGGCTGCGATACTTCCGCTTTCAATGTCGTAGACCCAGCCGTGCAGAGCGATCCGCCCCTCTTCGAGCGCCAGGCGCACCGATGGATGAGTTTGCAAATTAGCCAACTGAGCAATGACGTTTTCACGTACCATCGCCGCAGCTTTTGACGCTAAATCGGAATGCGGGCGCGCCTCATTAACGACGCGGGCTGAATCGGCATAACGCAGCCAGTGGGAAACGGCAGGCATATGGTCCATGCACTGACAGCTGGCAATGGCGGTCATCGCGCCACAGTTGGAATGACCGCAAATCACAATGTCAGATACCCGAAGCGCAGCGACGGCATACTCCACCGAAGCAGAAACGCCACCAGGTTCCGGTCCGTAGGAAGGGACGATATTGCCCGCGTTGCGAATCACGAACAGATCGCCAGGTTCGCGTTGCGTCACCAGCTCAGGGACCAGACGGCTGTCGGAGCAGGAGATAAAAAGTGTGCGCGGGCTTTGCTGTGTCGCCAGCTGTTTAAACAAGGCTTCCCGCTCAGGAAATGCCTCGCGCTGGAATTTAAGGAATCCATCAATAATCTCTTTCACCGTTAACCTCTGTCTGTCTCTGGAATGAGAGGCAGACTACTCGCCGATTGCCATAAGGTAAAAGACTCATTTATGATGAGTTCTATTGGATTTACTTATAGGTTGGCGAATGCTCTCTCGACATATCAATTACTTTCTTGCCGTGGCTGAACATGGCAGCTTCACCCGTGCCGCCAGTGCGTTGCATATCTCCCAACCTGCGCTTTCCCAGCAGATTCGCCAGTTAGAAGAGAGTTTGGGCGTACCGCTGTTTGACCGTAGCGGGCGAACGATTCGTCTCACCGATGCGGGAGAAGTCTGGCGACAGTACGCCAGCCGTGCGTTACAGGAACTGGGGGCGGGTAAACGGGCGATTCATGATGTTGCCGATTTGACGCGAGGATCGCTGCGCATCGCCGTCACCCCCACCTTCACGAGCTACTTTATCGGCCCTTTAATGGCGGATTTCTATGCGCGTTATCCCGGCATCACGCTCCAGCTACAGGAAATGTCACAGGAGAAAATCGAAGATCTGCTTTGCCGCGACGAGCTGGATGTTGGGATTGCCTTCGCGCCGGTGCATTCGCCGGAACTGGAGGCAATACCTTTACTGACAGAAAGTTTAGCGTTAGTCGTGGCGCAACATCATCCACTGGCAGTCCATGAACAGGTGGCGTTGAGTTGCTTGCATGATGAAAAACTGGTACTGCTCAGCGCGGAATTTGCCACCAGAGAGCAAATTGACCACTACTGCGAGAAAGCGGGGCTACATCCACAGGTGGTGATAGAGGCGAACTCAATTAGCGCAGTTCTGGCGCTGATTCGCCGCACTTCCCTTTCCACATTGTTGCCAGCAGCGATTGCCACACAACATGACGGGCTTAAAGCTATATCCCTTGCCCCACCGTTACTGGAGAGAACGGCGGTTTTGTTGCGGCGGAAAAATAGCGGGCAGACAGCAGCCGCAAAGGCATTTTTGCAAATGGCGTTGGATGAATGCGCGGTTGTTGGCGGGAATGAATCGCGGTAGCCGCTGACACAGGTCAGCGGCTGGAATTGCCTGATGCGCGACGCTTATCAGGCCTACGAGTTCAGTGCAAGGCGTTCACGCCGCATCCGACATAAACTACGCTCGCTGCAACCCAGCCGATTACCGTTTGTAATCGATGGCTTCCGGCTGCTCCAGATACACGGTGGTTTGTGCCGGTTGCGTGGTGGCAATCACCTTACCACCACGTACCGAATAGCGTACCGGAACCTGACGGCGCAGCGCATCAAACCCATTTTCAGCCGGCAGGATAATCAGGTTAGCGCTGTTTCCGGCGACTATGCCGTAATCCTGCAAATTCAACGTCCTGGCGCTATGGTGGGTGATTAAATTTAGGCCGTCGTTAATCTGCCCGTAGCCCATCAACTGACAAACATGCAGCCCCATATGCAGCACTTGCAGCATATTCGCCGTTCCCAGTGGATACCACGGATCGAAGACATCATCGTGACCAAAGCAGACGTTAATGCCGGACTCCAGCATCTCTTTAACGCGCGTAATACCGCGACGTTTTGGATACGTATCGAAACGCCCTTGTAGATGAATATTGACCAGCGGGTTGGCGACAAAGTTAATACCGGACATTTTCAGCAAACGGAACAGCCGCGAGGTATACGCCCCGTTATAGGAGTGCATTGCCGTGGTGTGGCTGGCGGTGACTCGCGCGCCCATGCCTTCACGGTGAGCCAGGGCGGCAACGGTTTCGACAAAGCGCGACTGTTCGTCATCGATCTCATCACAGTGAACATCGATGAGACGGTCGTATTTTTGCGCCAGGGCGAAGGTTTTATGCAGCGACTCCACGCCATATTCACGGGTAAATTCAAAATGCGGAATCGCCCCCACTACGTCAGCCCCTAAGCGTAACGCCTCTTCCAGTAACGCTTCACCGTTGGGATACGACAAAATCCCTTCCTGCGGGAAGGCGACGATTTGCAGATCAATCCACGGCGCGACTTCCTGCTTCACTTCCAGCATCGCTTTTAGCGCAGTCAGGGTTGCATCCGAAACATCGACATGGGTACGCACATGCTGAATACCGTTGGCAATCTGCCATTTCAGCGTTTGCCAGGCGCGTTGTTTCACATCGCCATGGGTTAATAATGCTTTGCGCTCGGCCCAGCGTTCAATGCCTTCAAACAGCGTGCCGGACTGATTCCAGTTCGGTTGCCCGGCGGTTTGCGTGGTATCCAGGTGAATATGCGGCTCCACAAACGGCGGTAAAACTAAACCTTGCTCGGCATCCAGGCTGTTTTCTGTTACGGGCATCACGCCGGATTGCGCATCAATGGCGCTGATTTTTCCGTCCTGCAGATGAATCTGCCATAGCCCCTCTTTGCCGGGTAACCGGGCGTTAATAATTGTCTGTAAAGCGTTATTCGACACTGTTAGCCTCCACATGCGTCATTGCAGCTGTCGTTTTGCGATTCAAAATCGGGTTAAGGATCAGATAGCTCAGCGCACCACCTAATACCGCGTTGACCGGAACAATGCCCGGTAACCAGTGGCCTGCGGCAATCCCCAGCGCGACCGCCAGAATCGCCACCCAATTGACACTCATCATACGCGTGGTCGCAAAGTGCTCATAGCGGCGACGGTTCATCAGATAGTCGGCGATGATCACGCCACCCACCGGAGGAATAGCAGCCGAAAGGAAGGTTAGCCAGCCGACAAAATTGTTATACAGCCATAGTGCGCAGACCGTGCCGATAATACCGTTGATTACTGAAAGAGTTTTGCTCGACATACCGGTAATATTGGCGAAACCTAAACCCGACGCATAGAGCGCGTTATCGTTGGTGGTCCAGATATTCAACCCCAGCACCACAATCGCGGGCAGCAGCAAGCCCTGAGCAATCATCACATCAGAGATATCCGCCATCCCCAGTGCCGCAGCGCCTGCCGCACCGAAAATAAACATCAACGAGTTGCCGAGGAAAAAGGCCACCATCGCCACCAGCACCGCCAGTTTGGCATTGCGACCAAAGCGGACAAAGTCAGCGGTGAGCGTACCCGCACTGATAAATGACCCCACAACCAGCGCCAGCGCGACATTGAAATCTAGCGGTTGTGCGGGAACGACCGCTTTTAAGGCGTCCAAACCGCCCATGCCGTTAACGGCCAGCCATACGGAATAACCGCCAAGGCAGGCAATCGCCGGAACCGCAATCACCGAAAGTACCGTCAGCGCCGAAATGCCAAAGAAGACGGTGACGGTCATCAGTAAACCGGAAACGGCAATCAGCAAATTAATATCCAGCCCGGTTGCCTTGCCCACCGGAATAGCAAACATCGCCACGCCAACACCAAACCAGCCGACCTGAGTGCCGCCCAGCAGCAGTGAAGGCAGCCATGAGCCTTTAACACCAAACGAGAAGCGAGCAAGAAGATGGGTGGTCAGGCCGGTTTTTGCGCCAATGTAACCAAGAAATGAAGTGTAAATACCGAGGAGAAGATTACCGATGAGGACTGCGAGGAAGAAATCATGATAGCTAAGACCGGTTCCGAGAGTGCCGCCGGTCCACATACTGGCGGAAAAGAAGGTTAATCCCAGCATGACGAACGTCAATGCCAATACCCCTTTCCGCGCCGACTGCGGGACTGGCCCCTGGCTAAAGTTGTTATCTTGCGACACGAAATTCCCCCTTTTTGCTGTTTGAAACCCAAAAAATCCGCCGCATTCTATTCATCTGAAGATAAAAAGCAATCGTTTTCGTGGAGGGGGTATATTTTTTATATGGATGAATGCGGAAAAGTGGATAAAAACTTATTTGAGAAAAAATGGGTACACATGATAAGACACGCCTGCGTCGCATCAGGCATCTGCGCACGGTGTCGGATGCGGCGCGTGCGCCTTATCCGACCTGCGGTTCAGGCCTGTAGGCATGATAAGACGCGTCAGCGTCACATCAGGCATCTGCGCACGGTGTCGGATGCGCCGCGTGCGCCTTATCCGACCTACGGTTCAGGCCTGTAGGCATGATAAGACGCGCCTGCGTTGCATCAGGCATCTACGCATAGCTGTCGGATGCGCCGCGTGCGCCTTATCCGACCTGCGGTTCAGGCCTGTAGGGATGATAAGACGCGTCAGCGTCGCATCAGGCATCTGCGCACGGTGTCGGACGCGCCACACGACACATCCGACAATACCTTACTCTTCCATCGCCTGGCGGATCTGATCCAACGACGCAGGATCATCAATGGTCGTCAGATCTCCCGGATCGCGTCCTTCACAAATCGCCTGGATCGTGCGGCGCAGCATTTTTCCGGATCGCGTTTTTGGCAATTGCGAGACAAACCAGACGTGCGCCGGGCGGCCAAAGTTGCCAATCTGGCTGTCCACCAGCGCCATAATCGCCTTCTCTTGCGAGTGCGCCACCTCGCGATCTTCCAGACTGTCGCTCTCTTTCGGAATGACAAACGCCACCGCCACCTGCCCTTTCAGCGCATCTTTCACCCCAACCACCGCCACTTCAGCAACGCCCGGATGACTGGAGATACTCTCTTCAATCTCGCGTGTGCCAAGCCGATGCCCGGCAACATTAATCACATCGTCAGTGCGCCCGAGAATAAAGTGATAACCGTCAGCGTCACGGATGCCCCAGTCAAAGGTGGCATACACCGGACGGGAAAACAGCGACCAGTACGTCTTCACAAAGCGGTCGTCGTCGCCCCAGATGGTCTGAATACAGCCCGGCGGCAACGGCCCTTCCACCACCAGCATCCCTTTCTCATTGACGCCGCACGGTTCGCCGGTGACTTCATTGAGCAACTGCACGTTATAGCCATACATCGGCACGCCGGGGCTTCCCAGACGCGTCGGCCTGTCGTCCAGACCGCGAGCAATTGCCATAATCGGCCAGCCGGATTCGGTCTGCCAGTAGTTGTCGATGACCGGCACATCCAGCGTATTGCTCACCCAACTGGCGGTCGGCTCGTCCAGCGGTTCTCCCGCCAGATAGAGCACTTCCAGCGACGAGAGATCGTGTTTGCGAATTTCAGCGGTAGGGAATTTTTTCAGCACGCGAATGGCGGTCGGCGCTGAGAACATCCGGCTAACCTGATATTTCTCGACGATTTTCCACCACACACCGCAGTCAGGATAAGTCGGCAATCCTTCGTAAACGATAGTCGCCATCCCCGCCAGCAGCGGCGCGTAGACGATATACGAATGCCCCACTACCCAGCCGATATCCGACGCACAGAAGAACACACCGCCCGCTTTGCCGCCAAAAATGGTGTCCATTGAGGTCGCCAGCGCCACCGCATAACCGCCGACGTCACGCTGTACGCCTTTTGGTTTGCCGGTCGTGCCGGAGGTGTAGAGAATGCAGGAGGTTTCGTTGGATTCCAGCCACGCCACCGGCACCCGCGCGCCGATGTGTTGATGGCGCAACGACGCGAAATCGACATCCCGCCCGCTGACGCGCGCCATTTTCGCCAGCCCGCGATCCACCAGCAAAACGTGGCGCGGCTGATGCTGCGCCTGACTTATCGCATCGTCGAGCAATTTTTTATAAGGAATGATTTTGCCACCGCGCGCTCCGGCATCTGCCGAGACAATCAGCACCGGTTTAGCGTCATCAATCCGCGCAGCCACGCTGTGCGAGGCAAATCCACCAAACACTACCGAGTGAATAGCGCCAATGCGCGCGCAGGCCAGCAGGGTAATATGCGCTTCGGCAATCATCGGCATATACACCAGCACCCGATCGCCACGCCGTACGCCCAGTGAGCGCAGCATTGACGCCACCGCGTTCACTTCGTCATGCAACTGGCGAAAGGTAAAGGTGCGCTCTTCTTCTGTTTCCGAAGAGACGGCAATTAATGCCAGCGCCTCTGGCTGTTTCTCCAGCCAGCGGTCGATGGCGTTATGACACAAATTGGTTCGGCCTTCACAAAACCAACGGGCAAACGGCGGATTGCTGTGATCGAGCGTTTGCGTAAAGGGCGTCTGCCAGTCAATACGCCGGGCCTGCTCGGCCCAGAATTGCTCCGGTTCGTTAATCGAACGCTGATAAAATTCGCTAAAAGACATAATGCTCTCCTGTTGAACTTACGCCTTACCGCCGTTTACTTAAATGACGTACAGGTCGAGATACTCATTGACCGGCATCTGTTCCAGGCGAGCTCTGTCGAGAGAAACGTCCAGAATGCGCTGCTGCTGTCGAGTCGGGAACTGGCGCGCGAGGTTGATTTTGAATTTATCGACCAGTTTCGGAATACCGTCATGGCGGCGACGAGCATGACCAATTGGGTACTCCACCACCACTTCTTCAAATCGCGTACCGTCGGTAAACTCAAGGGTAATGGCATTGGCGATGGCGCGTTTTTCCGGGTCGTGGTAGTCAGCGGTAAATGCCGGATCTTCAAAGCAATTGATCTTCTCGCGCAGGGCGTCGATGCGTTTATCTTGCGCAACGTTGTCTTCGTAATCTGCCGCCGTTAAGCGCCCGAATAACAGCGGGATCGCCACCATGTACTGAATGCAGTGGTCGCGGTCAGCCGGGTTATTGAGCGGCCCTTTTTTGTCGATGATGCGAATACAGGCTTCGTGGGTGCGAATGGTCACTTTTTCGATATCTGCCGCCGTTTTGCCTGCTGCCTGCATCTGTTCATAGAGCGTCATCGCCGCTTCAACTGCCGTCTGGGAGTGGAACTCCGCCGGGAAGGAGATTTTGAACAGCACATTTTCCATGACGTAGGAACCGTACGGGCGCTGGAAGCGGAACGATTCACCTTTAAAGGAGACGTCGTAGAAACCCCACACCGGCGCGGTCAGGGCTGACGGGTAACCCATTTCGCCCGTTTTCGCCATCAGCGCCAGACGTACCGCGCGGGATGTAGCATCGCCCGCCGCCCAGGATTTACGCGTGCCGGTGTTCGGCGCATGGCGGTAGGTGCGCAGCGACTGTCCGTCTACCCATGCCAGCGAAACGGCGTTGAGGATTTCATCACGGGTCAGGCCAAGCATTTCGGCGACCACGGCGGTGGAAGCCACTTTCACTAACAGAACGTGGTCGAGACCGACGCGATTAAAGGAGTTTTCCAGCGCGATGCAGCCCTGAATTTCATGGGCTTTAATCATTCCGGTCAGCACCTGTTTCATGGTCAACGGCGTTTTGCCGCTGGCGACCGCGTTGCGCGAAAGCCAGTCCGCCGTTGCCAGAATGCCGCCGAGGTTGTCGGAAGGATGGCCCCACTCCGCCGCCAGCCAGGTATCGTTGAAATCGAGCCAGCGGATCATCGCGCCAATGTTAAATGCCGCCTGAACGGGGTCGAGCTGGAACTGGGTTCCAGGGACGCGTACGCCGTTAGGTACGACGGTGCCGGGGACAATTGGCCCCAGCAGTTTTTTACAGGCCGGGTATTCGAGAGCTTCCAGACCGCAGCCGAGAGTGTCAAGCAGGCAGTAATGGGCGGTGTCGTAGGCTACTTTGGAGCTAATTTCGTAGTTCATCACGTAATCGACGATATCAACGATTTCACGATCAAATTCCGGACGGATGTTGTTAATTTGAGCTGACATTGGGTACGTTTCCTTCTTGTTATTCGTAGAGGTTTACTGGCGCTTATCCAGCGCGACAAACTGGCGGTCTTCCGGTCCAACGTAATTGGCGGAAGGACGGATAATTTTGTTGTCCTGACGTTGTTCGATAATGTGCGCTGCCCAGCCGGTGACGCGGGCGATAACAAACAGTGGCGTGAACATCTCGGTGGGAACGCCCATCATGTTGTAGGAAACAGCGGAGAACCAGTCGAGATTGGGGAACATCTTTTTGCTCTCCCACATCACCGCTTCCAGACGATCGGCGATGTTGTACATCTTCAGCGAGCCGCCTTCCTGCGAGAGCTGCTTCGCCACGCGTTTGATCACCTGATGACGCGGGTCAGCGATGGTATAAACCGGATGTCCAAAACCAATCACCACTTCTTTGTTTTCCACGCGCTTGCGGATATCGGCTTCGGCTTCGTCCGGCGTTTCGTAGCGTTGCTGGATCTCCAGCGACACTTCATTCGCCCCGCCGTGTTTCGGCCCGCGCAGTGCGCCAATCGCGCCGATAATCGCTGAATACATGTCAGAGCCGGTGCCCGCAATCACCCGGCTGGTAAAGGTGGAGGCGTTAAACTCGTGTTCGGCGTACAGCACCAGCGAAATATGCATCGCCTTTTCCCAGCTTTGCGACGGCTTTTCGCCATGCAGCAGATGCAGGAAGTGACCGCCGATGGAGTCGTCATCGGTTTCCGGCTGAATGCGTTCGCCGTTGTGGCTGTAGTGATACCAGTAGAGAAGAATCGAGCTAAGTGATGCCAGCAGTTTGTCGGCAATATCACGCGCGCCGGAGACGGTATGCCCCTCTTTTTCTGGCAGCGTGCAGCCGAGCGCGGAAACGCCGGTGCGCATGACATCCATCGGATGCGACGCCGCTGGTAAGGCTTCCAGCACGGTACGCACGTTAGCCGGTAAACCGCGCAGGGCTTTCAGTTTCGTTTTGTAGGCGGCGAGTTCGTCACGGGTCGGCAGTTTGCCGTGGATCAGCAGATGCGCCACTTCTTCAAATTCGCAATGTTCCGCCAGATCAAGAATGTCGTAGCCGCGGTAATGCAAATCATTGCCACTTTTACCCACGGTGCAGAGCGCCGTATTGCCCGCCGGAACGCCAGAAAGTGCCACAGATTTTTTTGGTTTAATGACATGGGTACTGTTTTGCAGGATCGTTGTGTCGCTCATGTTGTCCTCGTCATTGTTATCATTTGTAGGGTCGAGATTGTTGTCGGATGCGACGCTATGCGTCTTATCCGACCTACAGTTCAGTTCATCCCGTAGGCCTGATAAGCCGCGTCAGCGACGCATCAGGCATCGGTTGTCGGATGCGACGTCATGCGTCTTATCCGACCTACAGTTCAGTTCATCCCGTAGGCCTGATAAGCCGCGTCAGCGGCGCATCAGGCATCGGTTGTCGAATACAACCAAAGGGCGTTTTTTATTTCGCCTGGTTACGGGCAAACAGGTCGTCGAGCTTTTCTTCGTACTGGTAGTAGTTAATGCTTTCATACAGCTCGTTGCGGGTCTGCATGGTGTCGATGACGCTTTTCTGCGTGCCTTCCTGGCGCAGGACGTTGTAGACATGTTCAGCGGCGCGGTTCATGGCGCGGAAAGCAGAAAGGGGATACAGCGCCATTGCGACATGGGCGCTGCGTAATTCGTCGGTGGTAAACAGCGGTGTTGCGCCAAACTCGGTAATGTTGGCAAGGATTGGCACCTGCACCGCATCGGCAAACTGGCGGTACATAGCGAGTTCGGTAATTGCTTCCGGGAACAACATTTCGGCACCCGCTTCAACATAGGCCTGCGCACGCTCGAGCGCCGCATCCAGCCCTTCAACCGCCAGCGCATCGGTGCGCGCCATGATCACAAAATCAGGATCGGTTTTCGCATCCACCGCCGCGCGGATCCGATCCACCATCTCTTCTTTCGAGACGATCGCTTTGTTCGGGCGATGACCGCAGCGTTTTGCTCCAACCTGATCTTCAATATGTAAGCCCGCCGCACCGGCTTTAATCATCGATTTCACAGTGCGGGCAACGTTAAAAGCCGAAGAGCCAAAACCGATATCCGCATCCACCAGCAGCGGCAGCGAGCAGACGTCAGTGATACGACGAATATCAGTCAGCACATCATCAAGAGTAGAAATACCGAGATCCGGCAACCCCAGCGAACCTGCCGCCACACCACCGCCGGAGAGATAAATCGCCTGATATCCGGCACGCTGCGCCAACAGCGCATGATTAGCGTTGATGGTGCCGACAATCTGCAATGGATTTTCTTTAGACAGTGCAGCGCGAAACGCTTTACCCGGAGAGTGTAGAGACATAGCCCATCCTTTGTTATCAACTTGTTATTTACGTTGATAAACTCAAAGCAAGGGGTGTGCCACAATTACATGGATGAAATTAAATGTTTTATTTCAATTTGTTAGAGAAAAAGTCATGAAGTAATCTGCAAATATGCGTTTCAGTTAACGTTTCAGGCAATGTTTCACTGCGTTTCATTGCAACAATTATGAAACAAGACTAAACCCAATATTCGGTTTCTTAACTTTGCGGTGCGCTATGGCACATCCACCACGGCTGAATGACGACAAACCGGTTATCTGGACGGTATCTGTAACGCGGCTGTTCGAGCTGTTTCGCGATATCAGTCTCGAGTTTGATCACCTGGCAAACATTACCCCTATCCAGCTTGGCTTTGAAAAAGCGGTGGCCTACATCCGCAAAAAACTGGCCAGCGAACGCTGCGACGCCATCATTGCCGCTGGCTCTAACGGCGCGTACCTGAAAAGCCGCCTGTCGGTACCGGTGATTCTGATAAAACCGAGTGGCTACGATGTGTTACAGGCACTGGCAAAAGCCGGAAAACTCACCTCTTCTATCGGCGTTGTCACCTATCAGGAAACCATTCCGGCACTGGTAGCGTTTCAAAAAACCTTTAATTTGCGCCTCGACCAACGTAGCTACATTACCGAAGAAGACGCACGTGGGCAGATTAACGAGCTAAAAGCCAACGGCACCGAAGCGGTGGTCGGCGCGGGGCTGATTACCGATCTGGCAGAAGAAGCCGGAATGACCGGAATTTTTATCTATTCTGCCGCCACCGTGCGCCAGGCATTTAGCGATGCGCTGGATATGACGCGCATGTCGTTACGCCATAATACTCACGATGCCACCCGCAACGCCCTGCGTACTCGTTACGTGCTGGGCGATATGCTCGGTCAATCACCACAGATGGAACAAGTACGGCAGACTATTTTGCTGTATGCCCGCTCCAGTGCGGCGGTGTTGATTGAAGGGGAAACGGGGACGGGCAAAGAGCTGGCGGCCCAGGCGATTCATCGGGAATATTTTGCCCGCCACGATGCGCGACAGGGCAAAAAGTCGCATCCTTTTGTTGCCGTCAACTGCGGGGCGATTGCTGAATCTCTGCTGGAAGCGGAGCTGTTTGGCTATGAGGAAGGAGCGTTTACCGGCTCGCGACGCGGAGGCCGCGCCGGGCTGTTCGAAATTGCCCACGGCGGTACGCTGTTTCTTGACGAGATAGGCGAAATGCCGCTGCCGTTGCAGACCCGGCTGCTGCGGGTGCTGGAAGAAAAAGAGGTCACCCGCGTCGGCGGGCATCAGCCTGTTCCGGTGGATGTGCGGGTTATTAGCGCCACTCACTGCAATCTCGAAGAGGATATGCAGCAAGGGCGTTTTCGCCGTGATCTGTTTTATCGACTGAGTATTTTGCGTCTGCAATTGCCGCCGCTACGCGAGCGGGTGGCGGATATTCTGCCGCTGGCGGAAAGCTTTTTGAAAGTGTCACTGGCGGCACTTACTGCGCCGTTTTCTTCCGCGTTACGTCAGGGATTACAGGCAAGTGAAACTGTGCTGTTGCGCTACGACTGGCCGGGAAATATTCGTGAACTGCGCAATATGATGGAACGACTGGCGCTATTTTTAAGTGTGGAACCAACGCCGGATTTAACGCCGCAATTTTTGCAGTTGCTACTGCCGGAACTGGCGCGCGAGTCGGAGGAAACTCCCGCTCCACGTTTACTGACGCCACAACAGGCACTGGAGAAATTTAATGGCGATAAAACAGCCGCGGCGAATTATTTAGGTATCAGCCGAACGACATTCTGGCGGCGGCTGAAAAACTGAAATGCCGAATCCAGCGCGAACGCCTTATCCGGCATAAATTTCAATAGATGATCACCGATAAACTTACGCATCGGGCATGTTTACATGGGGTGCAGAATTATTTCTTCTTATAAATATTTGCCGTGCCGTGGATCTTATTGTCAGTTTGACCAGAGGTCAGCACCAACACATCTGCCCCTTTTTCATCCGCTTTTTTGATCAGATCTTCTTTCGCATCTGCAGTCGACATTTCATTACTGGTTGAAATATCACCTATTTTTTCATATTGCGATGCAACTTTTTCAAATTCTGCTTTGGTCATTAATTCTGCGGCATAAACGTTGGTAACGGCAAACGCTAACGCACCGATTAACATTTTAGAGATTATTTTCATATTACGGCTCCAGAGTTGTTATCAAACTATCACCCACCCATATTATTGGGCTGATTAATAATTAGTTCAGTCAGGGCATAAACGCCAGTAACCGGAAATAAGACACTTTGTGATCTCTCTCGCATCCGATTACTTTTTGTAGAAATATGATGAAGTTACTTCACTTATTTATGGATGAAATCACATGGATCCCTTGCACGCCGTTTACCTGACCGTAGGACTGTTCGTGATGACTTTTTTTAATCCGGGAGCCAATCTTTTTGTGGTGGTGCAAACCAGCCTGGCTTCCGGTCGACGCGCAGGAGTGCTGACCGGGTTGGGCGTGGCACTGGGCGATGCGTTTTATTCCGGGTTGGGTTTGTATGGTCTTGCGACACTCATTACGCAGTGTGAGGAGATTTTTTCGCTTATTAGAATCGTCGGCGGCGCTTATCTCTTATGGTTTGCGTGGTGCAGCATGCGCCGCCAGTCGACACCGCAAATAAGCACACTACAACAACCGATTAGCGCCCCCTGGTATGTCTTTTTTCGCCGTGGATTAATTACCGATCTCTCTAATCCACAGACCGTTTTATTTTTTATCAGTATTTTCTCAGTAACGTTAAATGCTGAAACACCAACTTGGGCACGTTTAATGGCTTGGGCGGGAATTGTGTTCGCATCAATTATCTGGCGAGTCTTTCTTAGTCAGGCGTTTTCTTTGCCCGCTGTGCGTCGTGCTTATGGGCGTATGCAACGCGTTGCCAGTCGGGTTATTGGTGCAATTATTGGTGTATTCGCGCTACGCCTGATTTACGAAGGAGTAACGCAGCGGTGAGCAGATAATTTACTCTCTACGTAATCAACCTGATTTGCCGAATCCCGCTCATCGGCGATGATACCCCCCGTAATGCGTGGTCCTTATTTCCGATAAGTTTACTTGAGTCTTTAGCTTCCCATTTCAGCCCACTCTCCCCTGTGTGGGCTTTTTTCATTTGTCTGCTTCAGTGAGTAGCTGGCAATGCTCCATCCACTCTGCAAGGATGATAATAAGAGGATCTGATTCAGAAGAGTTTTGAAAAATTGGACCGCCATCGAGGCCTCGAACCCCGTACCATACAACAATCCTGGTTGTCGTCTGCTCTTCCTGATGAGCTAATGGCGGTTTGTGATATGAGCCTTACAGCATATTGTCTGTCAGGCTTGAGTGCGATGCGTAAGATACAGAAAAGACCCCACACAAACATGATGGAATTATGATTTTTTTCATATGAATGTCAACCAACACATTCATAAAACACTCGCACAAGTTCACTTTTTAAGCAACATGACGCCGATCACAACAAAATATCGGCGAAAAAGGAGGGTAAATGCCATTTGACGTGGAGATAAGCAGATGAAATGATTACCCGCTTTGCGATTCACTCTCTGATGGAATAACAAATTGGAGATGGAAAAGTTTCTAAACTAAAGAGTGTAGCGTATTTTAACGTGCTTATTTACAGGATAATATTTGTCACCTAATTCCTGCACTCTATTAGATACCCATTGATTTAATCGTGCATCATCTCTGTATGTTTTCACATTCAGAACGGAGAGCAATAACATCACTAGCGATTCAGGAAAAACAGGGTAAATATTTTTTAAGTGCAATAATAATTCATACGCAAGCGCCTGCTTAATAGGTGCGTCTGCATCCGGAATGCGCGACATTTCGCGAAGCCATTTTTCTACATGCTCACATTCTTTCCCTTCACGGAAAAGTCTCAACAAAGGCATATGGTGCTCAAGAAGAATGCATTTGCAATCTGTTCGTACTGAATCGATAAACTGCACTAATTTCTTAAGTCCGGTGAAGCGTCCGGCATGGATATTCTCTTTAATATCAAGAAACACGTCATCCTGATCATATACCCAAACGGTCCCTTTTTGATTTTCAAGTATCCGAAAAACAAACTTAATCGGGTAATCAGGGTAATCCACCCAGTCATAAACTCCAGGGAAATCATTAAATTGCACATTTATGGTAAGCGCATTGTCGGCTGCCCACTCGCAATCTCGTACGGCAGCCATGAGATAAATGAGTTTATCATCATCGACTAAATCATCACGACAATCATAAGGATAATCATAGTATTGTTTAATCAAAACCTTGAATATATCGACACAAGAAACCAGTGTACTTCTGATATCTTCAGGTAACTGATTGTTTTTAAACGTATTGTGTACGCTTTGTTTCGTATATAGCAACAAATTATTGTGCGGCGCTTTTAATGGTATCATTGCGATCTCTCTTAAATAAAAATAAACGTCGCAGATAATAAAGCCCTGATTAAACCAGGCACTATCAGAAATCGCTCATAACTAATATATGCAGCATTGTGTACTGGAGGGAATTAATTTAACAATTTGAATTTACGTTATAGATTTTACTGCTACTTTGATAGTATTTCGCCCTTCTTAACTAAAAAGTTAAGTGGAGGGCGAAATTAATATGTTAAATCATAGAGCATTTATTAATTTTTTCAGTCTGTTAGTGTGCGATTATCGATAACAAAACGATATTTCACATCACCACGTAGCATTCGCTCATAGGCTTCATTAATTTGATCGGCCCGAATCATCTCTATATCAGCCACGATGCCATGTTCGGCGCAAAAATCGAGCATCTCCTGTGTTTCTGGAATGCCGCCAATCATAGAGCCGGCTATCGCGCGGCGTTTCATGATCAGGTTGAAAACTTCCGGCGATTTATGCGGTGTCGCAGGCGCACCAACCAGCGTCATGGTGCCATCGCGCTTCAGCAAGGTGGTAAAATCGTCGAGATTATGTGGCGCAGCTACGGTATTCAAAATGAAATCGAAACTCTTCAGATGAGTCGCCATCTCATCGGCATTGCGTGAGTTAACAACTTCATCGGCCCCCAGGGCTTTTGCCGCTTCGCGTTTTGACTCAGACGTGGTAAACGCCACTACATGCGCCCCCATCGCGTGGGCCAGCTTTATCCCCATATGCCCCAGACCGCCAATGCCGACCACTCCCACTTTTTTACCCGGCCCGGCCTGCCAGTGACGTAGCGGCGAGTATGTGGTGATCCCTGCACACAACAAAGGCGCCACCGCCGCCAGCTGCTCTTGCGGGTGACGAATACGCAGAACATATCGCTCATGAACGACGATCTGTTGTGAGTAGCCGCCCAGCGTATGGCCCGGTTCATCCGGCGTCGGCGAGTTATAGGTGCCGGTCATGTGATCACAGTAGTTTTCCAGCCCATCTTCACACTCTTCGCAATGTTTACAGCTGTCGACAATGCAGCCGACACCGACCAAATCGCCCGGTGCATGTTTTTTTACCTGATCACCAACGGCTACCACGCGCCCCACAATTTCATGACCCGGCACGCAGGGGTAAACCGTCCCCGCCCACTCGGAACGCACCTGGTGGATATCGGAATGGCAGACGCCACAGTAAGCGATTTCGATTTTGACATCATGCGGTCCCGGTTCACGCCGGGTAATATCCATCGGTTCCAGCGGTTGTTTAGCGGAATATGCACCAACAGCTTTGATCTTCATTGTGTTTACTCCTGATTAGCTATGTGTATTTGGCGATGCCTGATATGTCATCGCGGCAAAACGCGTCCATTGAATATAGCCAATATTTAAACCACCCGATCCAGCCCCAACATGCCGCGAGCCTGAATGAAACAGAGCAGCAACGTTCCCCATAAGGCCATCGTCAGGTAGGGGCTTATCCCGAGAATATTGAAGCCGCTTTCAATAATTTGCAGAAGAAACAGCGCCAGCACCATACCAATTATCCGCCCGCTGCCGCCGTCCGGATTAACCCCGCCGAGTACTGCCGCGAGGATTGACACCAGCAAGTACGATTCGCCATAAGAGGCCTTAGCCGAGTTGAGTTTCGACATCATCAAAAATGCCGCTACCGCACAAAGCAAGGCGGAAATGACATACACCCATATCAGCACCCGACGCGTGTTAATACCGGAGTAAAGTGTTGCTCGTTCGTTAGAACCAATCAGATAAATGGATTTACCGAGCGGCGTTTTCTCCAGCAATATCCACAGCCCCAGCGCCACTGCGGTAAACAACCACATCGGTAGCGGAATACCGAACCACTGTGCATGATTCAACCACAGCACCCATGAGGGATAATTGGCAATGGCGCTACCGCCTGTCACCAGAATATTTACCCCCTTGAGCAACGTCATCATCCCAAGCGTTGCAAGAATTGGCGACACTCGAATACCAGCAATCAATACGCCGTTACATAAACCGATTATCACCGCCGCGCCAGCGCCCGCCAGCAGCGTAGCGACAACCGTAGCAATACCCGGTGGATACTGAGTCGCCACCCACGCCATCACCAGTGAACAGGCGTTAGCAGTGGCAATAATTGACAAGTTAATGCCACCGCAAAGCATGGTCACCGCCATAGCCAACGCCAGAATGCCCAGCACGGGCATTTGCGAAGCGACGGACTGGAAATTACTTATCGACCAGAAAATCTCCGGCATAGTAATGCTGAAGGCGGCAACAGTTAGCACCAGCAGGCCGATCAAGTAAAACTCAACGTTATTACGCCACGATTTTTTCATAGCAGACTCCGGTTCTGATGCTGACTCCACGCCGTGGCGCTAATGCTGGCAACGATGATGATGCCTGTGATCAATGTTTGCCAGTAAGACGAGACTCCCAATAAATTTAGCCCGTTTTGCATCACTGCCAACAACACCACGCCGAGCAAAGTACCGGTTAACGTGCCGCGCCCGCCGAGCAAACTAGTGCCGCCAAGCACCACCGCAGCCAGTACTGTCAGCTCATAACCCAGAAGAGAATCGGGGGCGACAGTCATCACCGTCCACGACTGCACTACACCCGCAGCACCAGACATCAATCCCATATAGCCGTAAACGAAAAGTTGCAGTTTCAGCACGCTAAAGCCGATGCGACTGGCTGATTCACGGTTACCGCCAAGGGCATAAATTTTGCGCCCTACACTGGTGAAATTCATGATAAACGCTGTCAGCAGCACCACCGTAATCATGGCGATCAGCGGCAGACCAAGGCCATAGTCATAGCCGTCAACATCGGTGTACTTGAACAACATTACCCCCTGCTCAAACCACGGCGGAAAGTCGTACAGCCACACACCTTTACTCAACCATAACAGCAGGCCATAGAAAATATTCAGCGTCGAAATGGTGATGATGATAGAAGGCACCCGTAGGCGATTAACCAGTAAGGCGTTTATTAAGCCAAGTAAAATGCCGATGCCGCCCGCCAGGGCAAACGCGACAGCAAAGTTGCCACCCATTTTTTGTAGCAACAGCACCATGCCGTATTGCGCAATGATGGTCATTGCCGGAAACGAAATATCAATTCCACCGGAAATTAACACCACAAACAAACCACAGGCGAGAATAGTCAACATGGCATAGTTATTGGCGAGATCGTACAAATTACCGAATGTCAGAAACTCGTCGCTGCGCCAGGCAAGGCCAACAAACAGCCCCACAATCAGTAATGCCAGCCAGAATTCATGACGTTTTTTCAGTTCAACCATTTACCACCTCCGCAATCCTGGCCTGAGAACTGCTGTCAGGCAGGAAGCTATGGGTGATCTGACCTTTTTGCATTACCAAAATCCGGTGGCTTTGATACCACGCTTCTTCAATTTCATCGCAGATCATCAATACCGCAATGCCATGAGCCGCCAGATCGCTGATAATGCCGTATATTCCTGCTTTGTTGGCGATATCAACACCGACAGTCGGGCTATCGAGAATCAACAGTCGTGGCCCAATCGCCAGCCATTTGGCGATCGATACTCGCTGCGCGTTACCCCCGGAAAGCGTATTCACCGGGAGATGTGGGTCAGAGACTTTGATGGTCAATGCCTTAATTAGCCTGTCCACCAGGTCACGCACTTTAGCTTCACTCAGAAAGCCGAAGCGATCTTTTACCTTGTGAAAAACAGTGCTAATGATGTTGTCTTCAATAGATTGCGCCATCACCAAACCGCGCGACATGCGATCTTCCGAAACATAACCAATACCGTGGCGGATGGCGTCCTGGTTACTATGCAGTGTAACCGGCTGACCGTTGATGAGGATCTCACCAGCATCCGGTCGGGTCATACCAAACAGACTCAGACATAATTCCGTGCGCCCCGCACCAAGCAGGCCAACAATCGACACCACTTCGCCCGCTTCCACCCGCAAGTTAATATTTTGATATTCCCCATGACGACTTAAATTACGCACCTCCAGCACTGGGGTGCTGGATTTTCCCTGCCACAACTCTCGCACCTGATATTCAAACTCCTGGCCGGTCATCAGGAAACCGAGTTGTTTTGTGGTCATCTCTGCAGCCGGAAAGGTCCCGACCAGCTCACCATCTTTCAACACTGAAATACGGTCGGAAACTTCCATCACCTCTTCCAGACGATGACTGACGAAGACCACGCAAATCCCGCGTTCCCGCAATTGATGCACCACCTGTAATAACCCTTGCACTTCCTGATGGGTCAGCGAAGCGGTTGGTTCATCCATCACGATCAACCGTGCGTCCTGCGCCAGTGCACGGCAAATTGCCACCAGCTGACAGCGGGCAATTGAAAGCTCAGAAACGAGCGTATCCAGTGGCAATGTGACGTTAATACTGGTCATTGCCGCCTGCGCCACCTCACGCAGACGACGTCGGTTAACAAACAGACCGTGGTGATAGTGATTCACGGCGATATTCTCCCAGACACTCAGGTTAGGAAATAAAGAGAGGTCCTGATAAATCACCTGAATCCCCTGCGCCACCGAAGCGGCGGGTGTCAGCTTTGACCAGTTTTTCCCACCAAGCGTAATTTCCGCCCCCTCATCCGGGCGATAAACACCGGACATAATTTTAATCAACGTCGATTTACCACAGCCGTTTTGCCCGGCAAGGCAGTGCACCTCACCCGACATAAAGTCGAGAGAAACATCGCGCAGCGCTCGCGTGGCATGAAACGTTTTGTTGATATGACGAAGGGAAAGGAAGGTTTCCATAGCATCCCCTGGCAATAAGAATCGGGGCTTTCGCCCCGAAGAAATGGATTAATAAAGTGAGTCAATATTGTCTTTGTTGACCAGTAATACCTTATGGAAACGGATAATTCGCTTATCCATATCTACGTCGGCCTTACCGAGATTCTCCATTTCTAATCCAGGTTTGATCTCTTCACCCTTCAGCAACGTGCTGGCGACGGCCGCGAGTGCGTAACCTGCAGAGGCCGGATCGTAAGTAATCCCTTCGGTGATATCACCACTTTTAATCAGTGATGCCGCCTGTGAAGGGATCATCATGCCATAGACTGCGACTTTATTTTTCGCCCGTTTCTCTTTCACCGCACGTCCCGCGCCAATCGGACCGTTTGAACCAAAGGAGACAACCGCTTTCAAGTCAGGATAGGTTTTCATGAGGTCCAGTGTGGTACGACGTGAGTCATCCACACTCTCGGCAACCGGCATACGGCGAGTAACTTCATGCATATCCGGGTAATGCTCTTTCTGGTATTTCACCAGCAAGTCAGCCCACAAGTTATGCTGTGGCACGGTCAAACTACCCACGTAAATCACATAGCCGCCCTTGCCACCCATGCGTTTCGCCATATGTTCAACATATTCAGCGGCAAATTTTTCGTTATCAATGATTTCGATATCCCAGTTAGCACTTGGCTGACCGGGGGATTCGTTGGTCAGAACCACAATTCCGGCATCTCGCGCTTTTTTGAATACCGGTTCCAGCACGTTGGCATCGTTTGGCACAATTGTAATTGCATTAACCTTACGGGCGATTAAATCCTCAATGATTTTAACCTGTTGCGGAGCATCAGTACTTGAAGGTCCCACCTGTGACGCATTAACACCAAAGGCTTTACCCGCCTCGACCACACCTTCGCCCATGCGATTAAACCACGGCATACCATCGACTTTAGAGATATTCACCACGACTTTTTCCGCTGCCTGGAGCGGCGAGGAAATTAGCGCAGCGCCTAATAACAGCGAAGACACCATATTGATAACAAAACGTTTATTCATCATTTCAGCCTCATTGCAGGGTAGTCAGGAAGTGTTCGCCCAAATTAGCGCGCTGGAGAGAATAAGAATTTTCGAATATTTTTATGCAGAATAAACAGCCCTATTTCAGGCAGCTATTAAAAATTTGGTTATAAATATGGACAAAACGGGCAGTAACAATAAGTGTGACAATCATCACGTAAAAAATAGTAAAACAAACACAATTAACGATATTTTATGTTTGTGAGTTTATTTCATGCGGATAGAGAGTTATCTACACAACTTCAATGAGGGCATATTCTTCAAAAATAACGTCCATTTCGGGTGAATAGCTTCCCTCTGCCTGGAAAAAACGACGGTGTTCATTGCGCCAATATTCAAGACTAAGATCACCTTCACCTTCCTTACGGGCAAGCTCCGCGGTGACATCAGAAAATCGCAGTAAATGCAGGCCAATCACTCTGATAACACATACAGGCTCACCACGGCTATTTTCTACAATCTTATACTCACCAATCATCGGAAATGCGTTGTCTTCAATACATCCTGCCAGCGAACCACAGGAAGCAGTTTTAACACCAGTTGCAATCAACGTTGCGAGGTAATCGGCCAACGCTGCTGAATCGCCAAAACTACAAAAGGAAGCATGGGGATATTTTTGTGAGATTTTTTCTTTTATGGTCATGAGAATATTTTCGCGATTACGGAAAAAAAATCACATCTTAATTACTGTCGATAACTATCAGCAAGAGGATCATTGGTTTTTCTATGTTTAATCTTTTTTATCCGAAGCAGGTCACATTTATGGCTTGATAAATACCTTTGTTAAAACTCACTTTTGTGTATTTCTCTCAAATAATCCCCTGGAAATTATGCCGGGAGATTATAAAGTTCAGGATCATTCATTAACAAACCATTCCCGCCCCACTCCCTGGGGCTTAAATCTCTTACTATTCACCGTTGCAGGCGTTTCAAATTCGTATCAACCTGCCACACTCCCCCACACCAGTTGCCCTTTATGGAACGTTGCGGTTCTCGGCGAGATACGCGCCACCGCCTCGGCGGAACAGGAGGCGTCCACCAGCACAAAGCTGGCGTCATCCTGCGCTTTAGGCCAGACGCGCTCGCCTTTTTCGTTGAGCGGCAATACATCACCAGTGGCTAAAAACAGCGAGCGGGAAAGGTTCTGTTCGTTAGGGCGAATATAGAGCTGCGCGTACAGATTGGCTTTTTCCAGCATGTCGCCCAGGCCGTAAGGCGACCAGTGGTCAATAACGCTGTCAGTGCCAGTCATTACTTTTACGCCTTTGTCGTGCAGTTGTCTAAGCGGCATATGCAGCGTGCCAATCGGTACCGTCGAGGCAATAGAAATTTGCTGCGCCGCCATCCGGTTCGCCAGTTCATCTACCTGTTGCTCGTTGAGGGTAGCCAGCGCAAAGGCGTGGCTGATGGTCAGCTTGCCTTTTAGCTGCGGCGTTTTCTCCACTGTTTCAACCATATAATTGATGGCCGCCACGCCCGCCGGAGTGGTTTCGTGCAGGTGAATATCGACGCCTTTGTCGTAGTCCAGCGCAATCTGGAACATGGTGTCGAGGGATTTTTCCATCGCGCCATCAACACTGGTCGGGTCCAGCCCGCCAACGTAATGCGCGCCTGCCTGCATTGCTTCACGCATCAAGGGTTCCGATTTCGACAGCAGCAAACCGTGCTGCGGGAAGGCGACAATTTCACACTCGAAGCCCGCCTGACGTCGCGCCAGCACCGCCTGCAAATTTTGCAGATTTTTCAGGCCGGAAACCGGTTCGATATTGCAGTGGCTGCGGGCAATGGTGGTGCCTTTCGACTGCAATAAATCGATCAGTTTTTCTGCCCGCTCCTGCGTGTAGGGTTGCAGTTCCGGCAGCATTTTTTGCTCGAGTTTGATCATGTCCTGGATGGTGGTGCCTGCCGGGCGATTGAGCGAGCGCCACGGTCCGCCGTAAAAGGTTTTGTCGAGATGAATATGCATGTCGCGAGTAGTGGGCAGCATCAGCTTACCGCCAGCGTCATATTGCGGCAGCGTGGCGTCCGGATGCTGCTTGTTCTCATGTAGCGCAACAATTTTACCGTCCTGAATCTCCACGGTCTGGCGCGCCGTGCGGGTCTGCACCGCCACACCGTTTTCGTAGTCAAAACCGGTTTCCAGCAGCACGTTATCAAGATAGTAATGCGGGTCAGTGATTTTCATGGTGTTATTCGCGTCGCAGTGGGTTGTGCCAGAGACCTCCGCATGGGCGAATGGCACAGAGGTACCAAACAGCGCGGCGGCGGTGACCATCTTACCGCTCTGGCTCAGAAATTCACGGCGGCTATTGTTTTTTTTCATCTTACGTCCTTACGTTTTAATAATATGGGTGCCCGTTTCGCCACGCAGCGCCGCGGGCAGGCATTCCGGCGTGGTGATAATCACTTCTTTACCGCCCTGTTCCAGGAACGTCAGGCTGGCGATGATTTTTGGCAACATGCTGCCTGGCGGGAAATGCCCTTCCTGCATATAGCGGGTCATGGTGGCAATATCCACCCGATCCAGCGCCTGCTGCTGCGGTTTGCCAAAATGAATACAGACTTTTTCCACGCCAGTGGTGATCACCAGAATGTCGGCGTGAATTTCACGGGCCAATAGCGCGGTAGAGAGATCTTTGTCGATAACCGCGTCCACGCTTTGGTAATCCCCCGCTTCACTGCACACCACCGGAATTCCACCGCCGCCCGCGCCAATTACCACAAAGTCTTGTTGGATCAGCGCCTTAATGGCAGGTGCTTCGACAATACGTTTCGGTTCCGGCGAGGCGACCACGCGGCGATAGCCGCGTCCGGCATCTTCAACAAAACGCCAGTCAGGGTTAGTCTTTTGTAATTCGTCACGCTGGCTGTCACTAAAGAATGCGCCGATGGGCTTGGTGGGATGGGCAAACCCCGGATCGTTTTTATCCACTTCCACCTGAGTCACCACAGTGACGGCTTTTTTCTCGCCGTGGCGCGCCAGCCGATTGTTCAGCGCCTGTTGGATCAAGTAGCCAATGCCGCCTTGCGTATCTGCCACACAGTTCGCCAGCGGCGTTAAGGGCAGCCCTTCGCGCTCGTGGGCAATCTCCGCACGGCGTAGATCCAGCCCAACCTGCGGCCCGTTGCCGTGGGTCAGCACAATGTCGTAATCGGAAGCCAGCATTTCCAGCACCGTATCGGCGACGGCCTTCACCGCCTCCGCCTGATGCTCAATCGACTGGCTGGCGTTATCTTTGATAATGCTGTTGCCACCAATGGCAACGACCACAAGCTCTTTCATATTGTTATGTCCGCTACAGAGGGTGATGAGGTTATGAAAGTGAGGTTGCCCCTCTCCCCAGAAGGGAGAAGGGATCGTAAAGTGCACTTTGCAGGTCAGACGCCGTAACGTTCGCACCAGCCAAGAATGGCTTTTTCGAAGCAGGCGAATGGTGGATGCACAATGCCCGCGCCAATCATGCCGACGCCCGCATCTTTATGGGCAATGGCGGTGTTGATCACTGGCAGAATGCCACTGCTACCCACGCGGGTGATGTCGATTGCCGACGGCACGCCCATAAATCCGAGCAGCGGAATGGTGACGTTCGGGTTTTCGCCGAGGGTGATTTCACGCATCTGGCGGGAGAAATCGATAGCCTCTTCCACCGTACCGCCCACCAGCGCGACGATAGCGGGTGCGGTCGCCATAGCAAATCCACCAATGCCGTAGGTTTCGGTGATGGCGCTGTCGCCAATATCCAACCCAGAATCTTCCGGCTTATAACCTGCAAACATCGGGCCGATCACCTGCTGCGCCGGGCCGGTAAACCATTGCCCCGGCAGGCCGCTGACCCGCAGGCCGAACTCGACGCCGTTACGCGCCATCGTGGTCACCACGGTGCTGTATTCGATGCCGTGCGCCGCATCCATCGCCGCTTTACACATCGCCATCCACGTCGGGCCGGAGAAGTAGTCGCTGCTGGCGACAAACTCAAACACTTCGCGCTGTTGCTCGACGGAATAACCCGCCTGAATAATCCCCGGCGTCAGCGCCTGAATCAGCAGCGTCGTCCCGGCGTTATTGCGGTTATGGCATTCATCGCCCATATGCAGCGCCTGCGCCAGCATCAAGCGCAGATCGATCTCGCCGATAATTTTCATCGCGTCACGCAGCATTGGCCCCTGCACATCGCGCATCCAGTTGAGGCGGTCAATCACGCTCTGATCGTTGGCACCCATACGCAAAATCTTCGCCATCTGCTCGCTCATATTGGTGTAAGCGATGTTGCCGTAGGTTTTGTTTTTCACGATGTGCATAAACATCGAGGCAGAGGTAACACCCGCCATCGAACCCACGCAGTCATGCTCGTGGCACGGCGAGAAAGTGATCTCCCCGGAAGCCGCCAGTTCGGCCGCCTCGTCGAGATCTTTCGCCAGCCCTTCGAACACCAGGGCCCCGGTGACCGCGCCTTTCATCGCGCCGCACATTTTTTCCCAGGTCACTGGCGGCCCGGCGTGAAGAATGGTTTTCGCCGTCATGCCTGGCACCACGTTAATCGCCTGATCAAAGCCAATCAGTACCGGATGCGACTGGATAATGCGTTCCAGCGCCTGCTGGTTAGCGGCGGCGATTTTGTCTGCCAGCGGTGAATCGGCAATGTTGTCCAGCGCCTGCACCACCTGCATATTGCCCTGCCCCGGCGGCGTCCAGTCGAGTTGGGTCACTTCTACATACTGCTTTTTCAGGTCATCGCTAAACATGGCGATGCCGACGTTAATAACGTTCAACGGTTGGCTAAACAGTGACTGGCTCATCAGGCTTCCTCCCCTTTGCAGATAAATTCACGCGCCAGCAATCCGGTATTGGTGCTACTGCTCGCCAGAATCACTCCGGCATCAAGCAGCATCTGGCTTTGTTGTTCTAATGATGGCGTATCGAGATCGGTGCCCAGTACATAGGCGAGAATGATCAACTCGCGTCCTTCGGCAGCGGCGATCGCTTTCGCTTCTTTGATCGCCTTGATGGTGGAACCGACCGGATCTTCATGCGATCCAAATCCGAGCACAAAATCCATCACGATCACCGCCACTTCTGGATCACGCGCTTCTTCGATCAAGCGACTGATGCGGTTGGTGGGGTCAATCATTGGATGCGGCTTGCCGTTGGTGAAGTCGTCATCGCCAAAGTCGAGGAAGGTGTGTTTGATGCTGCGGTTGATATCTTGCAGGCGGAATTCAGGATCGGGCTGGATGTTGCTGTAGACATCGCCGTGTTTTTCCATCACCGCGAACATGGTTTCGTCGCACAGTGTGCCGCCGCAGAACAGGCCACGAATGTATTTCTGCCGCGGTTGCAGACGCGCACGCACATCCGCAATCAACGGCTGGTTCAGGGTATGCAGGTCGAGATGTTCTTGTTTCACGCCACAGAGCATCACCGCTTTCAACGCCGCCTCTTTGGTGCCGCGGGCAAACTGTAGCCCGTGCTCGTCCACCGGTGTTTCGCCACGGCCGAGGAAGCAGACCACCACCGGCTTGCGGCAGGCGCGTGCGCGTTCCAGCACTTTGCGGGCCACCGCAGGCGCGGGCGGTTTGGAGATAAGTACAATGATTTCAGTTTGCGGATCGTTTTCCAGCATCCCGATAGCGTCGAGCATCATCAGGCCGCCGATTTTCTCGCTCAGGTCGCGCCCGCCGGTACCGATCAGTTGCGAAACGCCGCCGCCAAATTCATGAATGCGGACGCTCAGCTCCTGGCTGCCGGTGCCGGATGCGCCAACAATACCGATGTTGCCGCGACGCACGGCGTTACCAAAGCAGAGCGCCGCGCCGTTGATAATCGCCGTGCCGCAGTCTGGCCCCATCATCAGCAGCCCTTTTTCGTGGGCCAACTGTTTGAGCGCCAGTTCATCTTCAACCGAGACGTTATCGGAAAACAGCATCACGTTAAGATCGTTTTGCAGCGCCTGACGTGCTTCGCGAGCGGCAAACAGACCGTTGACCGAAATCACGGCCAGGTTACTTTCCGGGATATGCTTTTTGGCGCTGGCAATCGTGGCGTAACGCGCCTCGTGCGAGCCACTTTGCGCTTTGCTGTTGAACAGTTCTTCAATCTCCACCAGCAACTGCTCGTTGTCTGCGCCCGCTTTGCCGTTGATGACAATCATCAGGTCGCCGTTTTTCGCCTGTTCCAGCTCCGGCGTCAGCAGCCCTAAATTCTTCAGAACGCCTTTGTTCATTTCGGTCGCCATCGCCACAAATGCCTGCTCGACACCGTCGAGTTTATTTGCACGTGTGGAGATAGACATCAGCGAGACAGAATCAAAATAGGTATTCGGTTTAATGACTATTTTAACTGACATAATTCCCTCCGTAGGTTTGGCTCAGCGCACAAGCATCGGCCATGCCATACAGCATGTCGCAGCCGGAACTGGAGCCAATATGTTTAATTTTTTCTATTGCCTGGGTTGAATTCCCAGGGATGCCATAAATAATGTCGTGAATAAAATGGTGAATATTTTCCCGACAACGTTGCTGTAATGCGGCTTCCAGCGTTATGGCACTTAGTAACGTGGTATTATTTCTGCCGCGTTGCAGACCGAGATAAAATTTCTCTTTGTATTTTTCCGCCGGATGCCCGGAAATAAATAAAATAAGTACCAGCCCGGTCAGATAATCATCGGCTGATGGCGTAAGGCCAATCCCTAACCCCATCATATTAGCAACCGCCAAAGCGATATTTTGTTTATCGCTTACTGCCTGAATAACTGCCCGTCGTTTAATACGTAATTCTTTATTTAACGCCTGATAAAACGGATTATCGCCGCAATAATTAAACAGGGTTTCATTTTCCCCCAGGTGCTGATGAATAATGTCGTGCCACTGTTGCCAGGCGATAAGGTGAAATTTTTCAGCGGTCATTTGCAAGGTTGGGGACAGCCAACGCTGGCAATGACTCATCTCTATATGAAGATGTTGACCAACCGTAATGCCTTGATCGTCAAACTGAACTTTATCACCATGATGGAACAGACCATTAAAGTGAGTGAGTGCCAACCGACAACTGTTTGGCGCATTGTCGTACTCTTCACAAAGCAGCGTCAGCAACTGCTGGCGGGCCGGAAGTGCGATATTTACCGCTCTGGCAAAGACCTGTTCAACCTGTCCTTGCCCCCGCTGCGCCAGAAAATCAGCATCCGCAGTTAGCGCCCACACACACCGTCTTTCTGGTGTGTTGATAGCAAGCCTCCCGGTTTATGCACCTGCGGCAATCAGTAACTGCGCAATCTCTTCAAAGCCTCGTTCCCGCGCCAGTTCCAGCGGCGTTTTACCATATTTATCGGTCAGATGCGGGCTGGCACCGTGCTCCAGCAATAACTGGACAATCGCCTGCTGTTTAATCCCACCATCGTTAAGCACAATCGCTTCCAGTAGCGGCGTCCAGCCAACATGGTTGGTCTGGTTAACGTTAATATCCGTATGCGCCAAAAGCTCTTTTACAATACTTAAATGGCCTTTTTCACAGGCAGGCGTCAGGCCGACACCGCCGAAACGGGTTACACAATTAAGGTCTGGTTTAGCCGGTAAAATAATTCGTAGTAGCGTTAAATCACCGTTCAGGCAGCTCATTAAAAAAGGATTTAAACAGGTCTGGTCTTGTTTATTAATATCCGCACCGGCATCAATTAACGCCTGAACGCAAGCATATTGCTGATATAAACTTGCCAGCGTAATTGCCGTTTTCCCCTGGCGATCGCAGGTATTAATATCGACACCCAGCGCAAGGCAGGTTTTTACTTTATCGATATCACCCTGTTGTGCAGCCAATAAATAATCGGCAGGTAGATTTTTTATACTCATTCACATTCCCCTGGTATTTGTGGCTGTTTTCGATGAATTGAGAATAGCAACGATAATCTGATAAAAGAACCCGCTTAAATTTAATTCGCCGTATTTCGCCTTTTTGTTGAATGATGTTCAACAATCTTTTCGCAGTGTGCGGTAGTGCAATATTTGTTTCTTTGACCCGATACCCTTTCACTCAATCAGGTTTTATTTCTCTATAGTCTGCACATGTAAGAGTAGCTTTCGTCCATGTCTAACCAGAGGGGAACAAGATGAACGGACTCACGGCAACGGGTGTCACCGTCGGTATTTGTGCAGGGCTTTGGCAGTTAGTGTCTTCACATGTCGGGCTCTCTCAGGGATGGGAATTATTAGGAACCATTGGCTTTGTCGCCTTTTGCAGTTTTTATGCCGCAGGCGGCGGTAAATCGGGGTTTATCAAGAGCCTGGCGGTTAATTACTCCGGGATGGTGTGGGCGTTTTTCGCCGCGCTGGCTTCCGGTTGGCTAGCCTCGGTGAGTGGGATTTCCGGCTTCTGGGCGAGCGTGATTATGACTGTACCCTTCTCGGCGGTGGTGGTCTGGCAAGGACGTTTCGGTTTACTGTCTTTTATTCCCGGAGGCTTTCTCGGCATGACGCTATTTTTTGCCAGCGGGATGAACTGGACGGTGACATTACTGGGTTTTCTGGCGGGTAACTGCGTGGGAATAATTTCAGAATATGGCGGACAAAAATTAAGCGAAGCGACGACTAAACGCGACGGGTATTAAAAGTTATTCAAAAATGATTATCTATCTTTAACCGATACCTCTACAGTCATGACTGGAGAAATTCAAATTAGATAATGGCGGGAATGGTTTAATGAACTCAATTTTCACCGAAGAAAACCTGTTGGCGTTTACTACCGCTGCGCGTTTTAGCAGCTTCAGTAAAGCGGCAGACGAGTTGGGTTTAACCACTTCCGCCATTAGCTACACCATCAAGCGAATGGAAACGGGGCTGGATGTGGTGCTGTTCACCCGTAACACCCGCAGTATTGAGTTAACCGAGTCCGGGCGTTATTTTTTCCGCAAAGCTACCGACCTGCTGAATGATTTTCACGCCATCAAACGCAGCATTGATACTATTTCGCAGGGCATTGAAGCACGGGTTCGCATTTGTATTAACCAGCTGCTTTATACGCCCAAACACACCGCACGCTTATTACAGGTACTGAAAAAGCAATTTCCAACCTGCCAGATTACCGTCACCACCGAAGTGTATAATGGCGTCTGGGATGCGATTATTAATAATCAGGCGAATATCGCTATCGGCGCACCCGACACGCTGCTGGACGGCGGCGGCATTGATTACACGGAGATTGGCGCGATTCGCTGGGCTTTTGCTATCGCCCCGGATCACCCGTTAGCCTTTGTGCCAGAGCCGATCGCTGAAAGTCAGCTACGTCTCTACCCCAATATCATGGTGGAAGACACCGCGCATACGATTAATAAAAAAGTGGGCTGGTTGCTGCATGGGCAGGAGTCGATTCTGGTGCCAGATTTCAACACCAAATGTCAGTGCCAGATTTTAGGCGAAGGAATTGGTTTTTTGCCGGATTACATGGTCCGTGAGGCGATGGCGCAATCCCTGCTGGTTACCCGACAAATCCATAATCCGCGCCAGGATTCACGCATGTTACTGGCGACCCAGCACTCTGCCACCGGTCAGGTGACGCAGTGGATTAAAAAACAATTTTCGCCAAATGGCATATTAACGGGGATCTATCAGGATTTACTGCATCGGGAGAATTAATCGCTGCCAACCTCCCGATGCGCTGTGAATAGCGGTTTACATCAACCACCTGCTTTCATTACCCATTCAGAGATAAATTTATTACCCGGTACTGGCGGAGAGTACAAATAGCCCTGCAAAAAGTGAACGCCTTTGCCGATCATTAAATCCGCCTGCTCCTGGGTTTCTACCCCTTCCGCCACGATACTCAGACCAGGCTTACGCGCCAGTTCGACAATATTGTCCACAATATGACCGGAGATTTCGTCAACACTCGCCATTTGCACAAACGACTTGTCAATTTTAATAAAATCGACCGGAAACGCCTGCAGATAACGATAGGTCGCATAACCCGTACCAAAGTCATCCAGCGCAAAGGTAATGTTATGCTGATGAAGGCTGTCAAATATCGCTCTGGCTTCTGGCGTTACCGGAATGGGGTTGCGTTCCGTTAGCTCAAGAACCAGCTTGATTTTATCGTTACCTAATTTCTTGACCAGGTTCAGACACTCTTTTTCAAATCCTGCGGCCAAAAAACATCCTGCCGAGACGTTGATTCCAATATGGAAATTATCCGGCAGCAAATGTTTTACTGGCATCAGAATATCCGCAGTCTGTTTCATCAGCTGGCGAGTCATTATGACAATAAGACCGGATGACTCCGCCAGAGGAATAAACTGATCCGGTGGGATAATTCCCGTTTGCGGATGTTCCCAGCGGACAAGCACTTCACAGCCCGTCAGTACCCCAGTCTGCGCGCAGAAAACCGGTTGGATCCACGGTTTGAATTCGTGATTTTCCAACGCCAGACTGATGGCTTCAGGCGTGACGATATGGTGATAGTGATTATCATTAATATATTTGTGACTATTATTACCCGTGGCGGATATGATCTCCGGATTGTACTGAAAGAAAATATCCCGCCAGAAAGTAATATCGCTCTGAATCCCCAGTTTCTCAAAGAGCTGTTTCTTTTGATGTGAAATGGTCTTTGCACTGCGATTTCTGTACTGTGATATTTCTGTTACAGACATTCCCTGCATCAGCAGCTTGAGTAGCAGTCGTTCTTTCTCGGATACGCTACCAGGCAATGACAAATGAACCGTTGTACCGAACTCTTGCAGAAAAACACGAAAATCACATGAATTCATGAACACACCTTTTATCTTTTATCGCTGTTCAGTATGAGTGATTACCTGTGGATTCCTGAGCACACATAAGGGGTAACCATAAACATTAGCGATGCCATACGTATAACATCCCACATCACTATCAAGAAGATTATCTTTACCTCTGATGCTCGCTCAAAAACAGTTACGCTAAATACCTTAAAAAGGTAATCACAAGTCAAACTCAGGAGATAATCACGCAAGAATGCAATATTAAAATTCAGATACTCATTTTTGGTAATAAAGAAGTAGTTGGACTATTTCGATATTTATAATTTCCCACTACGTATTGACGCCCATTCATGAGTAAAGGCGCATTATATGAATTTAACAATCCAGATCAACTGAAAATACCTCAACCTCATAAACACATAGCGTCAACATTCAATGACATAATGAGTAAAGATGTTGGTTATGCATACACGTCATTACTCTATGCCAATCCCTTAACAACCTGCTTTTTAAGACTGAATCCATTCAGCAATAGATAGCCAACATTATAACAATGACAATAAAAACAATATTTAAAACAATCAATAAAATATCAGACACAAACAATTAAACCTTAAACAACAAACAGTTACATTGATTTTAGTTGATTTGCGCTATGCGTTCCCCATGAATAAAGCGTCATTTCAAATTAGCACCAATATTTACATTAAATAAGACTAAGCTTATTGAACATTCACAACAGTCCAAACGTAGTGTTTGGGCTTCAATAGTTCTTTTCTTTTTTATTATCTGTTGCCTGGCAATCATCAATCGATACTAAGGGCTTAACTGTACAGATATAACGTATCAAGAGGTAAGAGAAACCACGCCATATGCAGACATGGCGCGGTTTTATGCAATAACAATCACGCGTCCGGGAACATTACGCTATTACCCGGCGCTTCACGATGGAGATGGATAAAGTTTAGGTGCCGCTCGTACTGATCGAGAATATCGGTGATCACCTGCTCTTTGCTGTAGTCCATCAGGTCGTTACCCTGGCTGCCTTCTAACAGGAAGGTTTCCAGCCGGTAATAGGTCGATTTCCCGCTACGTGCGCGGTAGGTAAAGCCCGGCACCGAATATTGCTGTGGCCAAATCTGATAGACAAAGTTTTGCTCTTCACCCATATGCACCAGCAAATCCAGATGCCCTAACTGTTGTCCCTCTTCCGGCGGCAGGCTTTTTAGCTCCACGTACGCGCCGCGCAACCGCAGCTCCTGCGCCACTTCTTCCATTGCCGGGTAACAGACCGTCTCCATCATCTGTTTGGTGTAACGCGTGCCCGGATAATTCATCAGGCGCGAGAGACGTTTTTTCCAGCTCAGGCGATCCTGAAGCCCCAGCGGTCGCGGCGCGGTATCACGGTTGGCACTTTCACGGCGGTAATCTTCTACCTTCAGAGATTTATACAATCCCGCCATCACGAAGAAAATCACAAAGCTGAACGGCAGCCCCATGATTACCGTGGTGTTTTGCAGCGCGGATATCCCGTTGGTCATCAGCATGCCAAGCGTCAGCAGACCAATCGCCACCGACCAGAAGACGCGCAGCCAGCCGGGGGCGTCGCTGTTGATATCTTTAAGCTGCGAGGTGAAATTCCCCAGCACCAGCGCGCCGGAGTCCGCCGAGGTCACATAAAACAGCAGGCCAGTAATGGTGGCAACCGAGGCGCTAAAGGTAAACGCCGGATACTGCGCCAGCAGGCTGTAGAAGCCGCGCTCCGGATGGACCATCGCTTCCTCGGCAAATGCCGCGCCGCCGTGGATGATTTCATACAGCGCGCTATTGCCGAATACCGAGAGCCATAACAGCGTGAAGGTAAACGGAATAATCAACGTGCCCAGCACGAACTGGCGAATGGTGCGTCCACGCGAGATACGCGCCAGGAACAGGCCGACAAACGGCGACCAGGCTACCCACCATGCCCAGAAAAAGAGCGTCCAGTTATTCATCCACTCAACCGGGCGGTCAAAGGCGAAACTGTTGAGCGTCATGCCCATAAAGCGGTTAACGTAATCGCCAACGTTCAGCACCAGCGCATTAAGCAGGAACGAGGTGTCGCCCATAAACAGCACGAACAGGATCAACCCCAGCGCCAGTGCGACATTGAGTTCAGACAATACGCGAATGCCTTTGTCGACACCGGAAGTCACCGAGATAGTCGCGATGATTACCGACAGCGCGATCAGCGCCGCTTTCGCCGCCATTGAATCCGGGATATCAAACAGTACGCTCAGGCCATAGTTAAGCTGCACCACGCCAATGCCGAGCGTGGTGGCAATCCCGAAGATGGTGCCGATCACCGCTGCAATATCCACCGAGTGACCAATCGGCCCGTTGATCCGTTTACCGAAAATCGGATACAGCGCCGAGCGGATCGTGAGCGGCAAATTATAACGATAGCTGAAGTATCCGAGCGCCATGCCCATCAGCGCATACATCGACCAGCCGGTTAAGCCGTAGTGAAACAGCGTCCAGACCATCGCCTGACGCGCCGCTTCCATCGTCTGCCCTGCCCCTTCCGGCGGCTGCATATACTGCGTGACCGGCTCAGCAACGGAGAAGAACATCAGATCAATACCAATCCCGGCAGCGAACAGCATCGCCGCCCAGCTCAGTAGACTGAATTCCGGTTTGGATTGTTCAGGCCCGAGCTTCACCGAACCAAAACGCGAACAAGCGATGCAGACCACAAAGACAATATAGAGCGTTGCCGCCAGCAGATAGTACCAACCGAAGGTTTTAGAAACCCAGTCCAGCGTGCGGCCAATCCACAGGGCCGAGAAGTCGCGAAACAGGATCGTTGTCAGGGAAAACAACAAAATCAGTCCGGCGGAGGTGTAAAACACCACCGGATTGATTTTGTCCTTTTCCCTGCTGTGCGAAAGGTCTGTCATCCAGTATCCCCACTGTTATTGTTACCATTTAAAATCAAATTAGTAACAATTAAGACACATTTTATATTGAACGTCCAATCAATAACGGCTTTAATGTATAAACAACGCTGATGAATGGAGTGGCAAAAATGCCCAAATTGGGGATGCAGTCGATCCGGCGCAGACAACTGATCGACGCCACGCTGGAAGCAATAAATGAAGTAGGTATGCACGATGCGACGATCGCGCAGATCGCCCGCCGGGCGGGCGTTTCCACCGGGATCATTAGCCACTATTTCAAAGATAAAAATGGTCTGCTGGAAGCAACCATGCGTGATATCACCAGCCAGCTGCGTGACGCGGTCTTGAACCGCTTACACGCGCTACCGGATGGCAGCCCTGAGCAGCGATTACAGGCGATTGTTGACGGAAATTTCGATGAGACTCAGGTCAGTAATGCTGCGATGAAAGCCTGGCTGGCGTTTTGGGCCAGCAGTATGCATCAGCCGATGCTTTACCGTTTGCAGCAGGTGAGCAGCCGCCGATTGTTGTCGAATCTGGTGAGCGAATTTCACCGCGAGTTACCGCGCAAAGAGGCACAGGAGGCAGGTTATGGCCTGGCCGCGCTGATTGACGGTTTATGGCTGCGCGCGGCATTGAGCGGTAAACCGCTGAATAAATCTCTCGCACACTCGCTCACCCGCCACTTTATCACTCAGCATTTACCCACCGATTAACCGAGGAGACGTGATGTCCCGAATGGCAGAACAGCAGCTTTATATACATGGTGGTTATACCTCCGCCACCAGCGGTCGCACCTTCGAGACCATTAACCCGGCCAACGGTAACGTGCTGGCGACCGTGCAGGCCGCCGGGCGCGAAGATGTCGATCGCGCCGTGAAGAGTGCCCAACAAGGGCAAAAAATCTGGGCGGCGATGACCGCCATGGAACGCTCGCGCATTCTGCGTCGAGCCGTTGATATTCTGCGCGAATGCAATGACGAACTCGCTAAACTGGAAACCCTCGACACCGGAAAAGCGTATTCAGAAACCTCAACCGTCGATATCGTTACCGGCGCGGACGTGCTCGAGTACTACGCCGGGCTGCTCCCGTCGCTGGAAGGCAGCCAGATCCCATTGCGTGAGACGTCATTTGTTTATACCCGCCGCGAACCGCTGGGCGTAGTGGCAGGGATTGGCGCATGGAACTACCCGATCCAGATTGCCTTGTGGAAATCCGCACCGGCGCTGGCGGCAGGCAACGCGATGATTTTCAAACCGAGCGAAGTCACCCCGCTTACCGCGTTAAAGCTGGCTGAAATCTACAGCGAAGCGGGCCTGCCGGACGGCGTATTTAACGTGTTGCCGGGCGTAGGTGCGGAAACCGGGCAGTATCTGACCGAGCATCCGGGCATCGCCAAAGTGTCGTTTACCGGCGGCGTCGCCAGCGGCAAAAAGGTGATGGCTAACGCGGCGGCCTCTTCCCTGAAAGAGGTGACCATGGAGCTGGGCGGTAAATCGCCGCTGATCGTTTTCGACGATGCAGACCTCGATCTCGCCGCCGATATCGCCATGATGGCGAACTTCTTTAGCTCCGGTCAGGTGTGTACCAATGGCACCCGCGTGTTTATTCCGGCGAAATACAAAGCCGCGTTTGAGCAGAAAATACTGGCGCGCGTTGAACGCATTCGCGCGGGCGACGTTTTCGATCCGCAAACTAACTTCGGCCCGCTGGTCAGCTTCCCGCATCGCGATAACGTGCTGCGCTATATCGCCAAAGGCAAAGAGGAAGGTGCTCGGGTGCTCTGCGGCGGCGATGTGCTGAAGGGTGATGGCTTCGATAACGGCGCATGGGTTGCTCCGACCGTATTCACCGATTGCTGCGACGAAATGACTATCGTGCGCGAAGAGATCTTCGGCCCGGTGATGTCGCTCCTCACGTATGAGTCTGAAGACGAAGTGATTCGCCGCGCCAATGATACCGACTACGGTCTGGCGGCGGGTATCGTCACGGCGGATCTGAACCGCGCGCATCGCGTCATTCATCAGCTGGAAGCCGGCATTTGCTGGATCAACACCTGGGGAGAATCCCCGGCGGAGATGCCCGTTGGCGGTTACAAACACTCCGGCATTGGCCGTGAGAACGGCGTGATGACGCTCCAGAGTTATACCCAGGTGAAGTCCATCCAGGTTGAGATGGCTAAATTCCAGTCCATATTCTAACCAGGAGGTTTATTTGCAATTTGACTACATCATTATTGGCGCCGGCTCTGCCGGCAACGTCCTCGCGACACGTCTGACTGAAGATCCGAACACTACCGTGCTGCTGCTTGAAGCGGGCGGCCCGGACTATCGCTTTGACTTCCGTACCCAAATGCCCGCTGCGCTGGCGTTCCCGCTACAGGGTAAACGCTATAACTGGGCGTATGAGACCGAGCCGGAACCGTTTATGAACAACCGTCGCATGGAGTGCGGACGCGGTAAGGGGCTTGGTGGATCATCATTGATCAACGGCATGTGTTACATCCGTGGTAACGCGCTGGATCTCGATAACTGGGCGAAAGAACCCGGTCTGGAGAACTGGAGCTACCTCGACTGCCTGCCCTACTACCGCAAGGCCGAGACGCGCGATGTGGGCGAGAACGACTACCACGGCGCTGATGGCCCGGTAAGCGTGACCACCTCAAAACCGGGTGTCAATCCGCTGTTTGAAGCGATGATTGAGGCGGGCGTGCAGGCGGGCTATCCGCGCACAGAAGACCTTAACGGTTATCAGCAGGAAGGTTTCGGCCCGATGGACCGCACCGTCACGCCGCAGGGCCGTCGCGCCAGCACCGCGCGGGGTTATCTCGATCAGGCTAAATCGCGCCCGAACCTGACTATTCGAACTCACGCCATGACCGATCACATTATCTTTGACGGCAAACGCGCGGTAGGCGTCGAGTGGCTGGAAGGCGACAGCACCATCCCAACCCGCGCAACGGCCAACAAAGAAGTGCTGTTATGTGCAGGCGCGATTGCCTCACCACAAATCCTGCAACGCTCCGGCGTCGGCAACGCTGAACTGCTGGCCGAATTTGATATTCCGCTGGTGCATGATTTGCCCGGCGTGGGCGAAAATCTTCAGGATCATCTGGAGATGTACCTGCAATACGAGTGCAAAGAACCGGTTTCCCTCTACCCTGCCCTGCAGTGGTGGAATCAGCCGAAAATCGGTGCGGAGTGGCTGTTTGGCGGCACCGGCGTGGGTGCCAGCAACCACTTTGAAGCAGGCGGATTTATTCGCAGCCGTGAGGAATTTGCGTGGCCGAATATTCAGTACCATTTCCTGCCAGTGGCGATTAACTATAACGGCTCGAACGCAGTGAAAGAGCACGGCTTCCAGTGCCATGTCGGATCGATGCGCTCGCCAAGCCGTGGGCATGTGCGGATTAAATCCCGCGACCCGCACCAGCATCCGGCGATTTTGTTTAACTACATGTCGCACGAACAGGACTGGCAGGAGTTCCGCGACGCGATTCGCATCACCCGCGAGATCATGCATCAACCGGCGCTGGATCAATACCGTGGCCGCGAAATCAGCCCCGGCGCGGAATGCCAGACAGATGAGCAGCTCGATGAGTTCGTGCGTAATCACGCCGAAACCGCCTTCCACCCATGCGGTACGTGCAAAATGGGGTACGACGAGATGTCCGTTGTGGATGGCGAAGGCCGCGTGCACGGGCTGGAAGGATTACGCGTAGTCGATGCGTCAATTATGCCGCAGATTATCACCGGCAATCTGAACGCCACGACCATTATGATTGGCGAGAAAATGGCGGATATAATTCGCGGACGAGAAGCGTTGTCCAGAAGTCTGGCGGCGTATTTTGTGGCGAATGGGATGCCAGTAAGAGCGAAAAAACTGAATCGCGATTTGAACTAACGCAGGAACTTATAAGCTTGAGAGTTACCGTTCTACGATAAGGACCGAATCCTTATATAAAAAACATAGGTAACTCTCATGCTTCATATCCAGTATTCATGATGCTGGTTTTTTGCTGATGTTTTTACCAGAATATTCCTGATACAGACTATTAATTCAAGCTTATCTGCGACAGATTTCATTTTCTGGATATATTATGAGTGACAAATCAAACAGGATATCGATCTGATTGAAATTTTATTTTATCTGAAGAAAAAGATTCGTGTTATTCTGTTTATTATAGCTGTTTGTATGACAATGGTGCTATTATTTCTGTACATCAATAAAGACAATATAAAGCTGAGTTACAGCCTAAAAATAAACCACACAACATCAGGCATACTTGTAAGCTGTGATAGCAATAATAACTTTGCCTGTCAGACCACAATGACTGAAGATGTTATTCAGCGAATTACGAGTTTTTTAGACCAGTACTAATGCTAAAAATTGCCTTGTCAAAAAAATGGTAGATGAATACAAACAAAACTCTGGGCAGTAATAAACAGCATTCTGACAGAGAGTGCCTGTATAAAGCTGAAGTGACAATGACCGGGAAGGGAGCCCGTCTTCAGGAAAGGATTCCTGTCTTTTTCACTGTAAATATCCTGGCATTATTAATGTCAGGATATTTACAGAAGAGGAGCATAACCATGACGGAACGGGGTTAAGTCAGGTTGTCCTTAACGCTATTCACAACCTCGTATACCGCCTTCAGGTTTATGTCCAGACTTCATATCTCTCTCAGCAATCCTCAATAATCAGATACACCGCTTTCACCGGACCATGAACCCCGACGACTTTGATAAGCTCAATGTCCGCCGTTGAACTGGGACCACTGATGATGTTAATACATGACGGCATTCGTTCACCGGCCTGCGCTTTCTGATGCAATTTTTCTGCGAGTTGCGCTACACGCGGCAGGATTGTGCTTTTACGCAGGATAAAAAGAGAAGATTCCGGGAGCAGGCTCAATGAACGCCCGCGCCCGGCGGCGGAAAAAAGAACCACGCCTCCCGATTCGGTTAAACCATATTCAGCATACACTACGCCAACTTTAGCCTGCTCTGCTTGTGATATGTTCTCAATACCTTTCGCCGGATCCCAAACAACGGCATTGCATTCCTGCTGCAAACGTTCGCTAATCCCCAACTCCTCCAGCCTCGTGTCACCGCTAATCACGACCGACTGCTCTCCCAGCTCTTTACACAGACATATTGCAGCTTCTGCCGCCTTCGCCTCGCTGGTCAGTTCACAGCGCGTCAACATAACATCGCTGGCAAACTGGATAAACGCGTCACAGCGCTGCTGTTGGTTAAGTTCGGTAAGCCGCTCGTTAGCATAGTTGTTAAGCGGCGCATCTTCTGCTTGCGGTTCAAGTCGCTGCGGGCGACCCAGTGCCTGAGCAACGTTATTCAAAAATTCGCTCCGATTATCCATTCTTTTTCTCCTGCGCCTGATGTTTCTTAAACCAACTACGGAAACTCTCTCCGTCAGCTTCAGGAAGATCGCGTGCTTCCATCCAGTCGCTAATCGCGCCAAATTTGAGTGGTGTTTTGCCGCCATTGATAAACCAGCTTGCCGCATGAGCACCAGCCATCATCCCGACTTTCCACAATCCTGGATGACTATTGGCATAAGCGAACATTTTTATCGCCCGTTGCTCTGCTTTTGCGGTGATCCCTTTTTCAGCCATCACCCGACGATGACGCAAAATCAGTTTTGACAGAGGAATACGCACCGGACACACGCTGTCACAAGCCGTACATAAAGAGCAAGCGTAGGGTAAATCTTTAAAATCTTCATAGCCGCCAAGTAACGGGGAAATCACCGCACCAATTGGCCCAGGATAAATAGAACCATATCCATGACCGCCAATATGGCGATATGCCGGACAGGTATTCATACAGGCTCCGCAGCGAATACAACGCAGCACATCCCGAAATTCAGAGGCCAGCACCTCAGAACGCCCGTTATCGACAATAACCAGATGAAACTCTTCAGGACCATCAACGTGCCCCGCTTCGCGCGGTCCTGTCAGCCAGGTGTTGTATCCCGTCAAACGTGCACCAACGGCACTGCGCGCCAGCATGGTGATCAATACATCTACCTCGGCAAACGTGGGGGCAATACGCTCCATTCCCATCACGGCAATATGCGTTTTAGGCAGCGTGGTACACATTCGCGCATTACCTTCATTGGTCACCAGGCATACCGAACCGGTCTCTGCCACCGCGAAATTACAGCCGGTAATACCTATTTCAGCACTGAGGAAATCTTCGCGGATTTTTTGCCGAATGAATAAGGTCATCGCTTCAGGCGTTTCCGGCCCCTCATAACCCAGACGTTCGTGTAGCACTCGACGGATCTGATGGCGATCTTTATGAATTGCCGGGACCACAACATGAGAGGGCGGATCTTGATCCAGCTGGAGAATGTATTCACCCAGATCGGTTTCAATCACCTGAATACCAGCATCCTGCAACACATGATTGACACCAATCTCTTCGGTCACCATCGATTTAGATTTCACCACCTTCCGGGCATTTTTGCGTTGGGCGACCTGTAAAATGTAGCGGGTGGCGTCTTCTTTAGTTTTTGCAAAATAGACGTGACCGCCGTTTTGCGTCACTTTTTCAGAGAGCTGGTACAGATAAGCGTCGAGATTACTCAGAACATGATCACGTATCTGGGCGGCCCGATCGCGCCACTCCTCCCAGTGCCCCAATTCATCGACCATTTTTTGCCGATTTGCCCCAATACGCTGCTGCGCGTTTGCCACCGCTTTGCGCATGATCGGATCTTCAATTTGCTGACGGATGCGTGTCTTAAAATCTGTATTACTGGTTTTGATCGACATCTTTATATCCTCAGCGGCTCATCAGCACTTCAGCAATATGCATCACTTTGACTTTCTGCCCTTCCCGTTGTAATCGTCCACTGATGTTTAGCAGGCAACTCACGTCAGCACCAATTAAATACTCAGGGCGGACTTCCATCAGGTGCACAACCTTTTCTTTCACCATCTCGCCGGATATTTCGGCCATTTTGACCGAGAACGTGCCGCCAAATCCGCAGCAGGTATCCTGTTCAGCAAAGGTCAACAGCTCCAGTCCACGCACATTTTTCAGCAGCGTAAGTGGCTCGTCCTTCACCCCCAGCTTACGGGCCAGGCTACAAGATGGGTGATACACCGCTCTCCCTTGCAAACTGGCACCTACATCGACTACCCCTAATGTATTAACAATAAAAGAGGTGAGATCCTGCATACGCGCGGCAACCTTTTCGGCACGTGATGCCCATTCAGGCTCATCCGCCAGATACGTTGGGTAACTTTTTACGGCATAGGTACAGGAGCCAGCCGGTGAAATAATGGGATCGTCGTTATCCTCCAGTGCGGCGATCAGATTTTTCATCCCTGGAATCGCTTCTTTGATATAACCACTATTGATCGCAGGCTGACCGCAGCATCCCTGTTTCTCCGGGAAATTTACGCGACAGCCGAGTTTTTCCAGTAGCAGCACGGAGTCTCGTGCCATTCTTGATTTCAGGGCGTCACCAATACAGGTGACAAAGAAATTGACATTCACAACTAATACTCCATTACTTCATGCCCATTTATGCCCGATGGTTCCCCCCACCAGGGGATCAATCATCAATAAATATGGCGTTCTTTTTTAATTGGCTAGCAACATACCACCCCTCATTTGTATGACAAATGATAATCTTTCATCCAAACTTCAAATGCAATAACTAATTTTATTTCTTTCGGCATCGCTCACATTTTATAGGGAAATCGACGATCATTTTTGGCATAAGAAATTCATTTAAAAAGGCCACATCCCTTATACCTATTCAGAGCTACTTATTCAGGGGTTGTTGAGATATACAATGATGGTGTACTAACAAAATCACCGGCAATAATCAGGTATCAAGTAATAGTCGGTATTTTATTTAATTAAAGCAATTTAGTTTGCGTTTTTATTTAGATACTGGGCCAGCATTCTTCAAAAAAACATATAAAACACTGTTGGAAATAGAAATAGTTGAAAGGCTCACAACACCCGGAATGCTGATTATCTTTGCTCCGATTCCTGGCGGTTTTATTCAGGGTGCAAGCTGTCTGACCCTTTCCCGATATTCTCCCGGGGTACAACCAAACTCGCGGACAAACGCCTTGTGAAAAGATGATTCACTGGCATAGCCTACTGACTCAGCAATCACCACAACAGGGAACGTTTCCCGGGAAAACATCTGGGCCGCTATTTGTAGACGCAACTTTGTTAATACAGCCAGCGGCGTGGTTCCGGAAACATCACGGAAAAGCTGGGCAAAACTTGCCCGGGACATGTGGGCGATGCTGGCCAGCGATTCGACGGTCCAGGCGTGTCCTGGCATTTCCAGCATTTGCTGTATTACCGCACCAAGACGTGGATGCAGAAGCAAACTGAGAATGTTTTTCTCAGTATTAACCTGTGCAATCCACTCACGCACCGCGAGGGTAAAGAATGTAGCGCAGATCTGGCTACACAGTGCATCCACTCCCGGCATTGCCGATTTGGACTCCTGTTGTAAAAACGGGATCGCCTCCCTCAGCCAGTTATATTCCACGCTGTGGTTAACCGGTGCTAAAAACAGCGTTTCCGGCAAAGACGTTAAAAAATAACGCGCCGAATGTTGCAGCCGAAGAGTGCCGCAGACAATACAGGTCGATTCATTATCGACATGACTCAGGCGATGAGCTGAATTTTGTGGTAGCAGGACCACATTTCCCGGGCGTAATGTAAAAATCTCCCCCGTCGGCATTTCCAGCTTCGCCGCTCCTTGCGTTAACGCATGCCAACGAATAACCGATAATTCCCCGGCACCATGTGGAAGCTGCCAGTCACTTCCTAACACGCAATTCTTATCGATCGTTCCTTGTGGAGCGTTAAGCATCAACAAACGGCTAAGGGCATCCATATCAGACTCCTGAGTGGTTTTTGATTACAAACACCAACAATCTTAGACAATAATTAATCTAATACCATCAAATGGTTAATCATGATTTTTGTTTTGTGATTCTGATTAAGAAAAAGAAAATACCAGACGATAAGACAAAATATCAAGCGTTGTGAAGAAATGTTAATTGCTCTTTTGCGTCTATAGTCATGATGTCAAATGAACGCGTTTCGACAGGAAATCATCATGAATAAATATCAGGCAGTTATTATTGGTTTTGGCAAGGCTGGAAAAACATTAGCCGTCACGCTGGCAAAAGCAGGTTGGCGTGTGGCTCTCATCGAACAATCAAATGCAATGTATGGCGGGACCTGTATTAATATCGGCTGTATCCCAACCAAAACATTGGTTCATGACGCACAGCAGCACACAGATTTTGTCCGTGCCATACAGCGTAAAAATGAAGTGGTTAATTTTTTACGTAATAAGAATTTTCATAATCTTGCGGATATGCCCAATATCGACGTGATCGACGGCCAGGCGGAGTTTATCAATAATCATAGCCTGCGTGTTCATCGGCCTGGGGGAAATCTGGAGATTCATGGCGAGAAAATTTTTATTAATACCGGTGCACAAGCCGTGGTTCCGCCAATTCCTGGAATTACCACCACGCCTGGTGTATATGACAGCACCGGATTACTTAATCTAAAAGAATTGCCTGGGCATTTAGGTATTTTGGGCGGCGGATATATTGGCGTTGAGTTCGCCTCTATGTTCGCTAATTTTGGCAGCAAAGTAACCATTTTAGAGGCAACTTCGCTGTTTTTGCCTCGGGAAGATCGGGATATTGCTGATAATATCGCGACGATTTTACGCGATCAGGGCGTCGATATTATCCTCAATACCCATGTGGAGCGAATCAATCACCATGAAAATCAAGTGCAAGTGCATAGCGATCACGCCCAACTGGCGGTGGATGCACTGTTAATAGCTTCCGGTCGTCAACCGGCTACCGCTTCGTTACATCCAGAAAATGCAGGTATCGCAGTAAACGAACGTGGGGCAATTGTCGTTGACAAGCAATTACATACCACCGCAGACAATATTTGGGCGATGGGAGATGTTACCGGCGGGCTGCAATTTACTTACATTTCACTGGATGATTACCGCATTGTGCGTGATGAATTGCTGGGAGAAGGCAGACGTAGTACTGATGATCGGAAAAATGTGCCTTATTCCGTATTCATGACACCGCCACTGTCCAGGGTTGGTATGACAGAAGAACAAGCCAGAGAGAGTGGTGCAGATATTCAGGTGGTGACATTGCCTGTAGCTGCAATTCCGCGCGCAAGAGTGATGAACGATACCCGTGGGGTATTAAAAGCGATTGTTGATAATAAAACCCAACGTATATTAGGGGCATCACTGCTGTGTGTTGACTCCCACGAGATGATCAATATAGTAAAAATGGTGATGGATGCCGGGCTGCCTTATAGCATATTACGCGATCAGATATTTACTCATCCGTCGATGAGCGAATCACTCAATGATCTATTTTCATTAGTCAAATAAACTCAAAATCAGACGCCAGGACAAATATTCTGGCGTCTCAGAGAAAAGAATCTTATTAATTCCTTGTTATTATATAACTTCTTAATCACTTCATTGATGGTATTTTATATGTTTAAAAAACCTGTTTTATTTGCAACACTATTATCTGGCGTTATGGCATTTTCCACCAATGCAGATGATAAAATAATTCTGAAACATATCAGCGTCTCGTCAGTATCAGCATCACCGACAGTTCTGGAGGATGCCATTGCTGATATAGCCAGAAAATATAATGCTTCATCCTGGAAAGTCACATCGATGCGAATTGATAATAATTCAACCGCAACAGCAGTATTGTATAAATAAGGATGTTCACAATGGAAAAATACCTGCACCTGTTAAGTCGGGGAGATAAAATTGGCCTGACATTGATTCGTCTGAGTATTGCGATTGTTTTTATGTGGATTGGGTTATTAAAGTTTGTCCCTTACGAGGCAGACAGCATTACACCATTCGTCGCAAACAGTCCACTAATGTCGTTCTTTTATGAACACCCGGAAGACTATAAACAGTATCTGACTCACGAAGGCGAATACAAACCAGAAGCAAGGGCATGGCAATCGGCCAATAATACCTATGGTTTTTCCAACGGTCTTGGCGTCGTGGAGGTGATTATTGCTCTGCTGGTTTTGGCTAATCCTGTCAATCGCTGGTTAGGTTTATTGGGAGGGCTGATGGCATTTACCACACCGTTGGTAACACTCTCATTTTTAATCACCACCCCGGAGGCATGGGTACCCGCATTGGGTGACGCTCATCATGGTTTCCCTTATTTATCCGGTGCTGGTCGCTTGGTATTGAAAGATACTCTGATGCTGGCAGGTGCTGCCATGATAATGGCAGATTCGGCGCGGGAAATTCTTAAACAACGCAGTAATGAATCCAGTTCAACGTTAAAAACTGAATATTGATAATCCGAACACTGTCTGTTGTTCACTTTTTCAGGCGTCAGGCCCCCTTTCTGATGATGAAGCCTGACGCCATATTACCGGAGATATGACAGAGTGAAGATCAATATCACTCCCCTGTTAAAAGATTCTTGTCGTCTCAGGTAAAATACATGATTAATATCAATCATGTATTTTTACAGCAAGACAACCACGAACAAATTCAGGATTAAAATGTTTTACCGACTCCCCAACATAACCCAAATCAAGCGAACTAATTTGTGCCATTTCTTTCTCTGTCAGTGAGAAATCCCAGATAGCAAAATTTTCTTCGATACGCTGTTGATGTGTCGATTTCGGAATAACGACCACTCCCCGTTGAATATTCCAACGCAGAATGACTTGAGAAATCGATTTTTGATGGGCATCTGCAATACTCTGAAGCAGATTATTTTCAAAGGGTTTATGTCTTCCACCGCCTAACGGAGCCCATGCTTCAGGCTTCACGTTATAATACTTCATGGTTGCCAGCGCCTCTGGTTGGGCAAAATAGGGATGCAACTCGACCTGGTTGACCATCGGTTTAACTCTTGCCGTTTCACAAAAGTTCGCCAGAACATGAGGATAGAAATTGGAAACCCCAATTGCTTTTAATTTGCCCTCTTCATAGGCATCTTCGAGTGCACGCCACGCACTGAAATAATCGCGCATAGCCTGGTGCAATAAATAGAGGTCGAAGTATTCTAGTCCCGATTTTTTTAATGACGCTTCAATACCTGCTTTTGCCGTATCCTGATTCAACATATCCTGCACCCACAATTTAGACGTTATAAATAACTCATCTCGGGTACATAAACCTTCAGATATAGCTTCACGAACGGCTTCACCGACGGCATCTTCATTACCGTATACCGCTGCAGTGTCGATGAGTCGATAACCCGTGCGGATAGCGTTCAACACTGACTGTTTGCACACGTTTTTATCGGTAACCTGAAAAACACCAAATCCCATCATCGGCATTTTCAGATTGTTACTTAATACGGAAAATTCCACTGTCAGTCCCTCCATTAGGCATGAACAATGAGTCTACGTTAAAACGTAACCTCAAATTAGTATGTGGATTTTGATATCACTTATGCAAAAAATTCATTAATAATGTAGGACTGAAACCTCTCTATTTTCGGGGACAACGAAGCAGACGCTACCAGTGCTTTTGCCTTCGCCCTTGCTGTTTTTGATACACTTAGGGCCCAGGGCATAACGAAAATGTGCGATATGACAAAGAATTAACGGAGAATGTGATGATCAGGCAGAAGATTCTACAGCAGCTCCTGGAGTGGATTGAGTGCAATCTTGAGCACCCTATTTCAATCGAAGATATCGCACAGAAATCTGGCTACAGCAGACGCAACATCCAGCTTCTGTTCCGAAATTTCATGCATGTGCCTTTGGGAGAATACATTCGCAAACGAAGGCTTTGTCGTGCCGCCATTCTTGTCCGGCTCACCGCGAAATCTATGCTTGATATTGCACTCTCTTTGCATTTTGATTCACAGCAGTCATTCAGCCGCGAATTTAAAAAGTTATTCGGCTGCTCTCCCCGTGAATACCGCCACCGTGATTATTGGGATCTCGAAAATATCTTCCCTTCTTTTTTAATACGTCAACAGCAAAAGACGGAGTGTAGATTAGTCAACTTTCCTGAGACACCTATTTTTGGCAATTCATTTAAATATGATATTGAAGTGTCGAATAAATCACCGGATGAAGAAGTCAAACTGCGACGTCATCATTTAGCCAGATGTATGAAGAATTTTAAGACGGATATCTATTTCGTCTCCACGTTCGAACCGTCAACAAAATCGGTCGATTTGCTCACAGTTGAAACTTTTGCCGGTACGGTATGCAAACAAACCGATTCAGAGATGTCGAAAGAGTGGACAATTAACCGAGGACTGTATGCCTCTTTCCGCTATGAAGGTGAGTGGGAGCACTACCCTGAATGGGCGCGAAACCTCTATCTGATGGAATTACCTGCCAAGGGGTTAGCCAGAGTGAACGGCAGTGATATTGAGCGATTTTATTACAATGAAGATTTCGTAGAAAAGGATAGCAATGATGTTGTTTGCGAAATATTTATCCCTGTTCGTCCGGTTTAGTTATCGCTATGTCTAAATGAATTTATAACAAGACTACTGTCAGGCAATTCAATAAATAATGGCGTTGAAGATGTCAACGCCATTATTGTTTATTAGAATGTTACTTTCATACTCTTAATATTATTTCATCGCCTCCTCGCCCGTTGCCGTATTGGCATCCACCGCGGTAATGGTCACCGTCACTGGCTTCATTTCGTACCCGCCATAGGTCAGGGCGTTAAATGTGAACGTATAGACACCAGGCTTGCTGGTACTAAATGTACGCGTGATTTTTCCGCTCACGAAATGGTCATTTTTCGACGGCAGGAACTGATAATCCTTCTCCGTCACCCCTTCCGGCGTCTGAATGTCGACCCACATATTCCCGCCAACGGGGTTATTTGCCGACATCAGGGTCACCTCCAGCTTCGCAGTCGATTTCCCATCCGCCACCAGAGATTGCACATCAGATGATGCGGCGAGCACCGCGTTTTTATCATCCGCCACGAAACTGGATTCAGCCGTTTTCGTTGATACCTGACCGTTGTCCTGACTCACTTGCGCCGTAAGTGTATATTTCGCTGCAACAGTCGTGGTGGCGGTGAAAATAGCCTGCCCTTGCTCATTCGTTGTCGCTGTGCCATTCGGTTCCAGGTTTAACGAAGCCGGGCTGGCGGTCAGCGTCACTTCGCTATCTTTCAACAAATTGTTATTGGCATCAGTCACCGTAACTTTATACGTCTGTTTGGCTTTGCCATCCGCCACTGCACGGTTGCCAATCACCTCAATACTGGAGATGGTCGCCGTAGTCTTATCCGCCACAAACGTAATGCTCTTCGCGTCTGAAGGCTGGTTATTTCCTGCTGAAGCCGTGATCTCATACGTTCCGGCAGTCACTGAAACCACCTGCAACTCTGCTTTCCCCTCATCGTTGGCTTTCACCCAGACATTATCGCCAGTAAGCGGTTTGACACCCCGGGGCAGATTAAATGTCACCAGAGTTCCTGGAACAGGGTTACCGTTTTTATCCTCAACGGTCGCCGTCAGCGTAAAGGCATCTTTGCCGTTTGCCACTTTTTGAGCGGCAGTGTCAACCTGCAGGTTTGCCTGACCGGTGCTGGCGTCTGCGTTGAATTTCACCGTGACCGTCTTCTGAGCATTATTCACTGAGGCCGTGATACTGTGTTCCCCAGCAACGGTTGCTATCAACTCAATGTCCGCTTTACCTGCCGCATTGGTTGTTACTGTATTCCCCGTCTTGCTAGTCACACCCTGCGGTAAAGTCAGCGTAACTTCTTGCCCCTGCAACGGGTTACCATAGCTGTCCACGACGGTCAGGGTTACCTGGTTAGCAGACTGTCCATTTGCCAGTTGGTTATTCACCTTCACCGCCATATCACTGATCACTGCCCGGGAAGCGTCGCCTGCAACATTCAGCACCAATGGCTGAGCAACGGCATTTTGGCCGTTCACGCGTGGCATGACAGACAACTGACCTGCAGCCGATCCCAGCGTTAAGGTCGACACGTAGACCCCATTACCTTTCTCTGTCCAGTTTCCTGCTGAAGGACGCTCACTCCCCGTGCTGGCGGCACCGCTAAACACTGGTGCATCTGGCTTCAGCCCGGTGACCGGGTTCCCGTACGCATCCTTCACGGTGAAGGTGAGTTCCGTCGTCGTTTTAACCGTTGGAGTCTTATTGTCCGCAACAAGCGTAGAGTTCGCTGATGACATCTCCCCGGCGATGACCGTCAACTGCGCGGCTTCGGTGGCTGCTGGCTGGCCGTTGAAGAGCGGCATGACACGAAGCTCGCCCGTCTTTCCGCCTGTGGTCAACGTAGCAACATAGGAACCGTCACCTTTTTCGGTCCAACTGGAAATAGTCGCCCCTTCAGAGGCGGTCCCCGTCAAACTTGCCGACAACGAAAGACCACTGATAGCGTTGCCATGCGCATCTTTCGCCACCAGCGTCACGGTTGTGCTTTCGCCTGCTTTTACGCGATCTGCGGCTACAGACACTGTCGACTGGCCTGAAGATAACGCATCAGCCACCACGGTTACTTTTGCCGCGTTTGCTGCCGCGTCCTGCCCATTGAGCTTCGGCATAACCTCTAATTCACCCGCCGTAGAGCCGAGAGTAATTTGCGCAGTCCACGTCCCATCACCATTATTTGTCCAGCCCGATGCCGTAGAACCTACAGCAGCGGCACCCGCTAATGACGGCGCTTCCGGCGTGAGGCTGGTCACAGGGTTGTCATAGGCATCTTTTGCCGTCCAGATTGCCGTAACTGTACCGCCAACCACCGGTTTATCAGGATTCAGTGTGATGGACGAATGTGCTGCATCAAGCGGCCCGGCAACAAACTTCAGCGTTTGTTGTAACGTGCCCAGCTGATACTGCTCGCTGAAGGCACGCACAACAACGTTTCCGGCACGGGTCGAAGAAACCGTGGCGCTGTAAACCCCTGGTTTTATTTCCGAAATGGCACCAACGGTTACACCATTAGTGTCTTGCGGAACAAGTCGCAGGCGGCTGGCTTCTCCCGTCACCGGATTACCCTCGGAGTCCACCGCTGTCAGTGTCAGCGTGTAGGCTTGCTGACCATCAGCAACCACATCACCTGACGGCTCGTTAGCGCTCAGGGTGGAGTTTGCCACATCCATCATCGTGGCCCGCAGTTCTGCAGTGACAGTTTTGCTCATGTCATCAACGCTAACAGTAATCGTTACCTCACCTGACTGCGTTCCGGTAGTAAAGACAGACTGATACCCCCCTGCTTCAGTTTCGGTGAACTCACCCAGTGTGGGTTTTGCCTGTGATTTAGTGGCCTTCAGGGTACGAGTCACAATATTTCCAGCCGGTTTGAAGGTTAGTTCAGTCTTGATCTGATCTTTCATGCCCGTGACTGGCTGGCCCTCGGCGTCGCGCAGAGACAGCACCAGCGGCTTTTGCTCATTACCGTTAGCAAGCATTTGAATACTGCTCTGACCGTCAAGCGTTAACGCCGTACGATCGGCGCTCATACCAGCTCCGCTAATAACCACTTCTGTCTGCACACGTTTCGAGGCATTGCCTTTGTTATCGTAGGCAACTGCTGAAATCGCATAATAATTGTCTTTGCCTGGACGGTAAGCCGGGAGCGTTACTTGCCACTGACTACCCTGACCGGTAATTTTGCCACCTTCAGCCAGTAATGACGGCGCTTCCCACTGCACATTTTTCAGTCCGTGAGTTGCTTTGCTGACCACAAGCCCCAGGGAAACCGTCTGACCGCCCTTGCCTTCAATACGCTCAGGCAGAGCAATACGGATCACTTCAGATTTGCGGTACTCAAGAACGATGTTGTTATTACGCTCAACCAGGTCATAGCGGCTGCCTGCCAGCATTCGACGCTCGCGAATGCTGTCTGTATCGAGTTGTTTTTGCAGAGGTTCGCCAATTCGGTAGTTAACTTCCAGGCCAAAGCGAGTGTCATTCTCACCACTCTTGCCCTGCTTATGCCCGGCGCTCAGTGTCAGAAGAGGCACTGGTGTATAGGTTACCTCGGCAGAAATAGCATGCGGGTCTTTCTGGCGTTTATCTTTACCAAACAGCCCGACTTCATCGCCATAATACTGCTCATACATCAGGCTTGCGCCAAGCTGCGGCCAGGCAGGTAAATAGCCCTCAGCACGAATATCCCAGCCATTCGCCGGGCGTTCCTGATAATCCTCAACATCCGGTGATTTTTTCCAGCCAGAAGCCCGGATATAACCATTGGCGCTCAGTTTCAAATAATCACGCCAGTATTCCGCACCAACACCAATGCGGGTATGACTACGGGATAAATCATGATCGATAAAAGTATTCACCCCCGCCATCCAGTCATTTCCTGAAAAATGACGCCAGCCAAAACCAATATTTGACTGAGTACGATCGTCGGTACGATGTATTGCCCCCTGAGTGAACAACATATTTGTCGGCGTGTCATAAATCGGATAAAGCATTTCCAGCGAAGAGTCCTTCAGCGAGAAATTTTTATCGACATTCAGTTTGACGCGCGCAGTACCATATTTCCCGAGCCACTCCTGTATTTCCTGGTTAGCTTTAGCTGTGGCCATTCCGGTAATAAAGTTACGTGTCGCATCGCTATCTGGCTGACTGCTTAAAAATGTCCCGGCATTTGCGGCAAACGATGCGACATTTTTCTCCACATTATTATCAGCAGCTACCGTGGTATTTTCCATGCTCAACCGTGGCTGAACCGCATGCTGCGCGCGTGCTGCCATTACTGGGGTAAAGGTGACAGCGAGTGGGAAAAGAACCTGAACAGAGATATTTGCCCACGCCACGCAGCGGGCCAGAACTGAATAACGAAATCGTGGTTGTTTATGACCTGTTTTATAACGTGACATTGAGATAATTTCCTGATGAACGAATTAACGAACATAGGCAAACACAAATAATGGTGTCTGCTTGTCAGAAAAGCCGGGGATTTCCCGGTTTCCTTTTCCGCAGAAAAGGAAATACCTTTATGTAAGAAAGTACACCGCCACCTAATATATCCAGTGTCTGTAGCCACTCATCAGGTGGGTGGGCGCGGGATTATATTTTTATTTATGGGTAAAAATTTAGCTTTTTGTGCAAGTCATTAAATAGATACCTAAGTTATATTTCTTACTCTGCGGACAGTGAATAATTCATTATTCAGAGTGAATAATAATGACCTGCTTTTAATTTACCACGATTGGAAATACGTCGAAGTAGGTATATACGCCAGGATAAACCGATATATTTTTTTTGGATATTCATTTTCCTTCATCGGACTGTAAATTGCGGGGATATCGAACTTGCACGACTCATCGCAACACTCAAACAGATTTATGAATTTCGTTCATAACCCCTGACAAATCCTGCCGTCTAATCGAGCTCTTCCCTTTACGTTATGCTTCTCATGAACGATAACGGAAGGATAACACCATGCAAAAAGTAAAACTGAACAACGGTATTGAAATGCCCCTGTTGGGCTTTGGTGTATTTCAGATGACCGATGCCGCCGAATGCGAAAGAGCGGTCATTGACGCTATTAACACCGGTTATCGACTGATTGACACCGCCGCCTCTTATCAAAATGAAATCCAGGTCGGGAACGCACTGAAACAAAGCGGTATCGCCCGTAACGAACTCTTTGTCACCACGAAACTCTGGTTGCAGGATACCAGTTACGAAGGGGCCAAAGCCCAGTTCGAACGCTCTCTGAATCGACTGCAACTTGATTACGTTGACCTGTACTTGATTCACCAGCCATATGGCGATGTCCACGGAGCCTGGCGTGCCATGGAAGAGCTGCAACAGGCCGGTAAAATTCGCGCTAATGGCGTCAGTAACTTCCATCCTGACCGACTGGCAGACCTTATCGCTTTTAATAACGTCGTTCCGGCGGTAAACCAGGTTGAAGTTAACCCTTTCAATCAGCAGCTGCAGGCCGTTCCCTGGATGCAAAGTCGTGGCATTCAGCCAGAAGCCTGGGCACCGTTTGCGGTTACAGGGCGGTAAGCGATTATGCATCTACCTATTTACGTCGGTCACTCAGTCAGAGTCTTGCCCATATTCAATGAGGTTCAACACCGCAGCCAATGAAAAGTAGGCCATGCGGGGATTAATAGCATTACTCATTAACCAATCGCTCTTTTCATTTACGTGCTCTTTATGTAACGTATTGCTTTTATTGATCTTCCTAGAGTTTGCATGAATAAGAATCTCATCCTCGCATTTGCATTATTTTCCTTACCTGTATTTGCAGAAGAAGATCTGGGGCCAGGCAAATATGTTTGTGACATTAGGATTTCCAGCCTGGATACCGCTACTCAAATTCTGTCAAAATCCGCAACAGTTCTCGATAATGGAAACAATTTCATCGTTCAAATGCCAAATGGAGATCAATTGTACTCTCCAGATCTGGAAAATGTTGATGATGGTATAAAACAAAAAGCAACAATAGGTGGAGTGACATTTATTCGTCGTCCAACTTTTAACGATCGCTTCATCGTGGAAGATGGAAATACAGGATTCTTCTATAAGATGCGAAACTGCGAGAAGAAATAAAGGAAGTTTGATAGCGATATCCTCCTGATTTTCAGGCTTTGTACCTGTTCAAGACTTACAACTACAAGCCGCTACGTGTTAACGCCTCCCAAAATAACCACCGTTAACCGTAGCGGCCATAGATACTATTATTTTAGCCACATTACTGGTGATAATGATAATTGATATTATGGCCGTATAGAAAATAAGTATTAATTATCAGAAAGTTTATTATGTAAACGCGTCCTAATGATTACGTTATTCCTCTTACCGATATTCGCCCAGAGCAACCATCAATTACACACATCATTAACTTTCTATTTTTACTCTTTTCTCCACCATAAAATCAATAAAAGCACGAACTTTAGAGGGCATTCTCACCCGTGATGAAACATAAATATAAAATCCAGGAAATGAAACAGCCCAATCCTCAAGAATCGGCTGTAACTTGCCCGCATTGATATGTTCAGCGATTGCAAAATCCAGATGTTGAATGATACCCGTTCCATTCAGCGCCATTCGTATCATGCTTTCGTCATCATTAGAAATATACTTACCTGAAACCTCTATTTCGAACTCTTCATTACCCCCCACAACATTAGAAAACTCCCATGCAGAGAGTGCACCGCTACTTTTATGCCGCAACCGAAGGCAATTATGGTTACTCAGTTCCTGAGGCGTTTCAGGAATACCGTGTTCTTTTAAATAATCTGGCGATGCCACAGTAACCAGTTTAATAAGCGGAGAAACAGGAACGGCAGTCATATGCTCATCCAGTCCTTGCTCAAGACGTATGCCCACATCACAGCCGTCCGCAATAATGTTAGATAAACCGTCATCCATAATGAGTTCTATCTTTGTTTTGGGGTAACGAGTAAGAAACTCGCCAATATGAGGCTCAACAAGCATCCGTGCTGCAACACGGGAGGAATTTATTCTCAACAGGCCTGTAGGTTCAAGTTGGGTATCACCAACATCTTTCAAAGCATCATCAATTTGCCCCAAAGCCGACACCAGCACTTCATACAGACGCTGTCCTTCCTCAGTAAGCGACATATTGCGGGTCGTACGGTATATCAGCTTGGTGTTAAGACGTTCCTCAAGAGATTTTAAATTCTGGGACAATGCGGCCCGCGTAATACCCATTTCAGAAGCGGCTCTGGAAAAACTGCCGGCACGAACAATCAGCGCAAACCAGGCAAGAGAAGGCAAAATTGAAGGCTCTATTTTCATCATTGTAAACCTTAACTTAACACTGTGATAGATATTAGACCATTGATGATAACCAATACAAGTCATACTATTACGCCGTTCTCGATATGAACACAAATGCCAGTTGCGGATAATAGAAATGATATTTAAATCTGTTTAGGCAAATCCCTGGAGCTTGAAATGAAAACGGTTTCGATAAAACACACTTACTGGGATATAGCTGCTGATATCTATTTCCCTGACGATTTTAATAGTGAAAAAAAGTATCCTGCCATTATCAGTGCCCATCCAATTGGAAGCTGCAAAGAACAGACATCGGGTAGTGTGTATGGTGCCGCCCTGGCAAAAGCTGGCTTTATCGTCATTGCTTTTGATGCCAGTTTTCAGGGAAGCAGCGGTGGAGAACCGCGTTATCTGGAAGATCCAACAATGCGAGTAAAAGACTTCAGCATTGTCGTTGATTACCTTACCACCTTACCTTACGTTGATGCCGGGCGTATTGGTGTACTGGGTATTTGTGGTGGAGGTGGATATGCCATTAATGCCGCAATGACAGAACGTCGGATTAAAGCCATTGGTACTGTCACGGGTGCAAACTACGGGCGTCTTATGCGTGAGGGATTTACAGCGTTTAATCCTATCGGAGCACTCGAAGCAATGGCGCAACAAAGAACAGACGAAGCTAACGGCGCAAAACTTCGCGTAGATGATTTACTCCCCTCTTCTCCGGATGCAGCTCTTGAAGCGGGATTAACAGAAATAGACCTTTTTGAAGCAACAGAATATTATCGTTCGCCACGAGGCTGTGCGACTAATGGGGTAAATCGTTCGCTATTTTCACATCAGACTGTTGCCGTGGGCTGGGATGCTTTTCATCTTGCAGAAGTCCTGTTAACTCAACCACTAATGGTTGTAGTGGGCGATAGAGTGGGCGCTTTTGGTGCCTATCGTGACGGCTGCGAAATTATTGGTCGTGCAGCCTCAAAACATAAAGAGTTGGTCGTGGTTGAAGGTTATTCACATTACGACCTGTATGATAAGCCAGGTAATGACTCTAACTTATTGATAGTGTTTTATGTTCAGATAATGCCCGATGACTTTGTCATGCAGCTCCACCGATTTTGAGAACGACA
>NZ_PTRV01000060.1:0-1702 GCF_002965285.1 Escherichia sp. MOD1-EC5990
ACTGCTCTTTAACAATTTATCAGACAATCTGTGTGGGCACTCGAAGATACGGATTCTTAACGTCGCAAGACGAAAAATGAATACCAAGTCTCAAGAGTGAACACGTAATTCATTACGAAGTTTAATTCTTTGAGCATCAAACTTTTAAATTGAAGAGTTTGATCATGGCTCAGATTGAACGCTGGCGGCAGGCCTAACACATGCAAGTCGAACGGTAACAGGAATCAGCTTGCTGATTCGCTGACGAGTGGCGGACGGGTGAGTAATGTCTGGGAAACTGCCTGATGGAGGGGGATAACTACTGGAAACGGTAGCTAATACCGCATAACGTCGCAAGACCAAAGAGGGGGACCTTCGGGCCTCTTGCCATCGGATGTGCCCAGATGGGATTAGCTAGTAGGTGGGGTAACGGCTCACCTAGGCGACGATCCCTAGCTGGTCTGAGAGGATGACCAGCCACACTGGAACTGAGACACGGTCCAGACTCCTACGGGAGGCAGCAGTGGGGAATATTGCACAATGGGCGCAAGCCTGATGCAGCCATGCCGCGTGTATGAAGAAGGCCTTCGGGTTGTAAAGTACTTTCAGCGGGGAGGAAGGGAGTAAAGTTAATACCTTTGCTCATTGACGTTACCCGCAGAAGAAGCACCGGCTAACTCCGTGCCAGCAGCCGCGGTAATACGGAGGGTGCAAGCGTTAATCGGAATTACTGGGCGTAAAGCGCACGCAGGCGGTTTGTTAAGTCAGATGTGAAATCCCCGGGCTCAACCTGGGAACTGCATCTGATACTGGCAAGCTTGAGTCTCGTAGAGGGGGGTAGAATTCCAGGTGTAGCGGTGAAATGCGTAGAGATCTGGAGGAATACCGGTGGCGAAGGCGGCCCCCTGGACGAAGACTGACGCTCAGGTGCGAAAGCGTGGGGAGCAAACAGGATTAGATACCCTGGTAGTCCACGCCGTAAACGATGTCGACTTGGAGGTTGTGCCCTTGAGGCGTGGCTTCCGGAGCTAACGCGTTAAGTCGACCGCCTGGGGAGTACGGCCGCAAGGTTAAAACTCAAATGAATTGACGGGGGCCCGCACAAGCGGTGGAGCATGTGGTTTAATTCGATGCAACGCGAAGAACCTTACCTGGTCTTGACATCCACGGAAGTTTTCAGAGATGAGAATGTGCCTTCGGGAACCGTGAGACAGGTGCTGCATGGCTGTCGTCAGCTCGTGTTGTGAAATGTTGGGTTAAGTCCCGCAACGAGCGCAACCCTTATCCTTTGTTGCCAGCGGTCCGGCCGGGAACTCAAAGGAGACTGCCAGTGATAAACTGGAGGAAGGTGGGGATGACGTCAAGTCATCATGGCCCTTACGACCAGGGCTACACACGTGCTACAATGGCGCATACAAAGAGAAGCGACCTCGCGAGAGCAAGCGGACCTCATAAAGTGCGTCGTAGTCCGGATTGGAGTCTGCAACTCGACTCCATGAAGTCGGAATCGCTAGTAATCGTGGATCAGAATGCCACGGTGAATACGTTCCCGGGCCTTGTACACACCGCCCGTCACACCATGGGAGTGGGTTGCAAAAGAAGTAGGTAGCTTAACCTTCGGGAGGGCGCTTACCACTTTGTGATTCATGACTGGGGTGAAGTCGTAACAAGGTAACCGTAGGGGAACCTGCGGTTGGATCACCTCCTTACCTTAAAGAACTGT
>NZ_PTRV01000061.1:0-1469 GCF_002965285.1 Escherichia sp. MOD1-EC5990
TTATCATAGCGGTACTGCCAGCGGTGACCTTCGCCGTCCGTTCGCGCCACCGGCAAATCGAACGGGCCGTATTCCATCGTCCAGGCCACGCCGTTACCGTCCGTGTACGCCAGCAGGTTGCCATGGCGGTCATAGCGGAATCCTTCCGCCCCGGTGATGGTCACGCACCGTCCCTGTGCATCGTTGCTGAAGCGGTTCCACAATCACTCCAGAAGTCGCTCTCTGTTTCCGGTACGGGTTAGACGTTCAACGCATTAAGTTATATCTCACCAACTTTTTTAAAAATTACCCCACGAAAATCATTCTGGAAAATATCAACAAAACGATCTGTAACAAAATAATTCGAAGATAGTATTTCATCACGAAAGATTAACATTTTATTTATAGATTTATTGAATTTATATTCTTGTGTTCTACTCATAATTTGCAGGTCTTGTCTGTTATCATAATGTAAGGCTGGTATTTTCCCTAACACATTTGCATAATAAAAATCACGTTCATCACTGGCAATTACTTTTAATAATTCAATATTCTTGACCTGACGAGATAATACAACAGTGAGAGAATGTTCGACGTACAATAACCCCGAACTAAAACATGATGAATTAAAATCGCCGTTTAATGATTTCTCAGCTTTAGTTTTTCCTTTAAATAGCTCTATTTTGTATGGTTTCCATCCATTAAATAGAGACTCCCCACAAAAATCAAAAGCAGCCACTGAAAAAGAGTCACTTTCGTCTTGCAAGTAAAACTTGAAGTGATCCACATCATGCCGAATTAAATAAATATTCATCGCTATGCCCTTATTAATAAATTGGCCTATCAAAAAGCAGATCATCCCTGATAGCATCTAATTCATCGAGAACACCTTGCTTCCCATTTGCCTTAGCTGCATCTGCGAGTCGTGCCTCCACATCTGCATAATATTTGTTAGTATGAATGACACGATGATAAGCTCCTGGTTGAAGAGAGTTTGGATCTACATGCTTCAAAAATACCCCATTCTCTGCGGAGTCGATATGTATACCATATTTTTCCAAAATTTTTCTTGCGCCTAATGCACGAGGGTCGTCCCAGGCAACAATATGATGGGCGGCAGAACCTTTGAATTTATACCAGGCCCGATTCATGTATCCAGCACTCTTAGCAAGGTTTCTGTTAGCCAGTTTCATTGCCCTTGCCAGGGCTCTCGGACAACCAGCGAGTCCATACTGGTCAATCCATCCCAGCGGATTAGGCACATACCGGTAAGTCTGCTCCCCCCCGGCCAGCCCCAGGGGGTCACTCACCAGATACATCCCGGTTTCCGGCTCGTAATACCGGAACCGGTTATAGCACAGCCCGGATTCCGCATCCTGCCACTGCCCCGCATACAGCAGGCCGGGGTCGGCCTCCGGGTCCAGTTCCCCGCGCGGGTCCGGGTAGCCGGTGTCTGCGGGCAGGCTGAGTGCCAGCCCCCACAGGCTGGT
>NZ_PTRV01000062.1:0-1401 GCF_002965285.1 Escherichia sp. MOD1-EC5990
AGCTGATAGAAACAGAAGCCACTGGAGCACCTCAAAAACACCATCATACACTAAATCAGTAAGTTGGCAGCATCACCCGCTTTATTTGTATCTTCGGGGGTAATATGACCCGCCCTTTGCTTTAATCCAACGTAACATGTAAGTGCCAGGCTTCCTCACATACCTTCACGGTTATTATCTTGACTCCTTGTTACCACGGTGGTCTGCGGATTAAGCGCAAATAGCGTTTGTAGTATTATTGACAGTTAGCATAAACTAAGCGTGACGTTAACCACATGTAAACAGGAAAGGTAATGATGTCACAAATTGTTCATTTTCAGGGTGTTCCGGTTACAGTAGCTAATTCTATGCCGCAGGCTAGTAGCAAAGCGCAGACTTTTACTCTTGTGGCAAAAGATCTGTCTGACGTCACCCTAGGTCAGTTTGCGGGTAAACGCAAAGTACTGAACATTTTTCCGAGTATTGATACAGGTGTTTGCGCCACATCAGTACGTAAGTTTAACCAACTGGCAACAAAAATCGACAACACTGTTGTTCTGTGCATCTCTGCCGATCTGCCGTTTGCCCAGTCTCGTTTCTGCGGCGCAGAAGGTCTGAACAATGTTATCACTCTCTCCACTTTCCGTAACGCTGAATTCCTGCAAGCCTACGGTGTTGCAATTGCTGATGGCCCACTGAAAGGTCTGGCAGCGCGTGCCGTTGTGGTTATTGATGAAAATGACAATGTAATTTTTAGCCAGCTGGTAGATGAAATCACTACCGAGCCGAATTACGAAGCAGCACTGACTGTACTTAAATCGTAAGTTATTATGCCTGATGGCGTTGCACCATCAGGCATATTCGCGCTTATTCTTCTTCTGATTCAGCCATATTCACACAACTTATTTAGCAGCCCACATTGTTGGCGGCACATTTCGGGGCTAAGTGCACCCAGCGATAACTTTATACGCAGCTCGTTATACCGTCAGATGTAAGCATCCACAAGCTGCATGAGCTTTTCAGGCTATTTATACCCATAATACATTTCAATTTTCAGCCTGCCGAAAAAGCCTTCGCGCGTAGCATGTTTGGCTAATTACTGGAGAGTTTGACGAACGGCTTTATACATATGACACTGACGAAATCAGTAAGACGAGTTATATCAACAGACTCAGACCGCCTTGCTCAACAGGAGCCCCACGTAAAGCGTTGAACGCCGCTCTTAAAGGGGGAGTCGTTGGTAATAATTATATGTATTAGCTCAGACCTGAGCTGACAGTTACCGGTTATTTATACAGGTATCTGTCAGATTACATCTGGCTTAAATTTTTCTCGGCCCAGATGTGACCTGCCCCCAGTATTAGATACAACGATCAGTTAGTAATGTCGGTTTGTTTACCTTCTAATTTTCCATTTCTCCAG
>NZ_PTRV01000063.1:0-1398 GCF_002965285.1 Escherichia sp. MOD1-EC5990
TCAAACCAGGTCACCACACCTTTCACCCGGCGCTGTACGTCATCGCCCTGCCATACCGTCAGGTAGGCCATTTTGTCCAGCACCTGCGCAAATTCAAGGGAGAGAAACTGCTGGCTGACCAGAGAGAGATCGAGGGAAAAGAGCGAAGAGAGTGACTGGTTCAGATGAAAGGAGACCACCGCAAACGCGTCCGGTGGCAGGCCGTCCACTTCCAGCGTGAAACGTAATCCGGTTGACATAGCAACCTCCGGGTTTAAGGAAAAACAGACAGTTCGCTGTTAAAGCGGCTGTAACAGTACAGTGTTACGCTTGCGTTCAGGCACGCTACCGCCGAAGTTTCCGGCATCCGCCATCTCCCGTGAACGTAACCCCTTACTGACAACCTTTCTTTTTACGGCGTAATACAAAAACAGCATCCGGCCTGATAGCCGGATGCTGTTGGCTTAACTTATGCTTCCAGCGGTGCGCGCCAGTCGTCGGCACCGGAGGTGCCAGATTTGACGTGTTCCCACTCAATCTTGCGGTAGGCCAGTGAAACTTCGAGCAACTGGGTGAACTCGCGTTTCGCCGGGTCCTGGCAATGCGGCATATGCAGTTTCATATCGACAATCGTCGAATCAGTCAGGCGGGTGGTGAAATAATGCTCCTGTTTGCCTTCCACAGAGGTACGCCACCAGTGCAGTTCAGTGGTTGGCAGCATTTCACCGGAGGCCAGTGCGTTGTACATCAGCGGAACAGCTTTGTTCAGCGCCACGGTAAAAATGAACGGCTTGTGAGCACGCTGACCCGCAGGCTGGCCGGACTGAGGATCGGTCGGGACAGTAACGTTATGCAGGAATTCCTGCACCAGCATCTCGTCTTCGTGCCCCTGCACATAGATGTTGCCGACAGAATCAGCGGTAAATGCACCTGCAGTAATATTTCCCTGGGTCTGACCAGTGATGGAGATATAACACGGTGTTGGCATTTGTAAACTCCTTGTTAACGTGGTTAATTACTACTTACAATGACCTGCCGTTAATCCCAGACAGGCAGATGCAGCTCACTTCACGGAACCGCATCATTTTTCAGTATTTTTTACATACAAACCGAGCTAGAATTTACGGTTGTCGTAAAAACTATTTTTAAAATCATTAAATCTCTTATTCAGCAATAACTTAATAATATATATCTGGATAACCATACCCAACTGTTCAAAGTCCGTATTGCCTCCATAAAATGGCCAAAGCTGAATCATGAATAAATATTGTATTTATCCTTTCTGAATTATCATTTTGATAATTTTTGAGATATTCCTTAAAAATACCCACTTACTCAATCACAAAACAAATATATAAACAAGCAATCATTAGATTAGCTTATGTTTAATGAAATTATAATATAATTCAAAAAGAAACA
>NZ_PTRV01000064.1:0-1315 GCF_002965285.1 Escherichia sp. MOD1-EC5990
GAGCCTGTACATAGATTTGTGTAATTGCCTGATTTTGATATGTTCAATCCAGCATCAAATGAAGGTTAATTTATGGACGAAAAACAGTTACAGGCTCTGGCTAACGAACTGGCCAAAAACCTCAAAACCCCTGAAGACCTCAGTCAGTTTGATCGGCTGCTGAAAAAACTCAGCGTTGAAGCCGCTCTCAATGCTGAGATGACACACCATCTTGGGTATGAGAAAAATCAGTCCAGACCAGGAGCTAACTCCCGCAACGGTTATTCCACAAAGACCGTTATCACAGGCGACGGTCCACTGGAACTGCGTACTCCGCGCGATCGTGACGGTACCTTCGAACCGCAACTGGTAAAGAAAAATCAGACCCGTATTACCGGGATGGATAACCAGATCCTGTCGTTGTATGCCAAAGGGATGACCACCCGTGAGATAGCTACTGCGTTCAAAGAACTGTATGACGCAGATGTTTCACCGGCACTGATATCAAAGGTCACCGATGCCGTGATGGAGCAGGTTGTAGAATGGCAAAACCGACCACTGGATGCTGTTTACCCCATTGTTTATCTTGACTGTATCGTCCTGAAAGTCCGGCAGGACAGTCGCGTCATCAACAAATCGGTGTTCCTGGCACTGGGCATCAATATCGAAGGTCAGAAAGAACTGCTGGGTATGTGGCTGGCCGAAAATGAAGGGGCGAAGTTCTGGCTCAATGTGCTGACTGAACTGAAAAACCGCGGTCTGAACGATATCCTCATCGCCTGTGTGGATGGCCTGAAAGGCTTCCCGGATGCCATCAACACAGTATATCCGAAGGCCCGCATCCAGTTATGCATCGTGCATATGGTGCGCAACAGCCTGCGCTTCGTGTCATGGAAGGACTACAAAGCCGTCACTCGCGACCTGAAAGCGATTTATCAGGCTCCCACGGAAGAGGCAGGTCAGCAGGCACTGGAAGCGTTCGCTGCGGCCTGGGACAGTCGCTATCCTCAGATAAGCCGAAGCTGGCAGGCAAACTGGCCGAATCTTGCCACGTTCTTCGCTTATCCAACGGACATCCGCAAAGTGATCTATACGACGAATGCCATCGAGTCGCTAAACAGCGTGATCCGCCATGCGATCAAAAAGCGTAAAGTGTTCCCGACAGACGACTCGGTGAAAAAAGTGGTGTGGCTGGCAATCCAGTCTGCGTCCCAGAAATGGACGATGCCGTTGAAGGACTGGCGAATGGCAATGAGCCGCTTTATTATCGAGTTCGGTGACCGCCTGGACGGTCACTTCTGAGAAAAGGCATTTACACAGAATCTTAAACAGGCTC
>NZ_PTRV01000065.1:0-1294 GCF_002965285.1 Escherichia sp. MOD1-EC5990
GAGTCCGGCCTGTATTACAACCGCCACCGCTATTATGACCCGCTGCAGGGGCGGTATATCACTCAGGATCCGATTGGGCTGAAGGGGGGATGGAACCTGTATACATATCCGCTGAGCCCGGTGAATGGCATGGATCCATTAGGATTATATGAATTTAAATCAAAAAATATAGATGATATTGGAATATTTGCATTGGCAATGTGTAATGGAGAATCAATTAACGAGAATAAAGAATATGGTGGACTAATATGTAAGAAGCAAGGTGAATATTTCCCCATGAATCCGATAAGTTCAAATGATAATGATAGTGTAGACTTGCGAAATATAAAATGCCCTGAAGGTTCAGAGAGAGTAGGCGATTATCACACTCACGGTTTTTACTCTGACGATAAAGGAAATAAAGTAACAAAAGAAAATGATGTTTATGATAGTCTAAATTTTTCAAGCAAAGATTTAACGAATTCTTATATGAATGGAATGGGAAAAAAAGAATACAGTAGTTACTTGGGAACACCAAATAACACCTATCTAAAATATAATCCCAAAGCTAAAGGGAATGGAGTTACAATTATCAGGCAAGGGAGTAATTAAAATGAAGGCAATACAATGTTGTTATTTCCTTGCTTTAGTCTCCAGTCATTTAATGGCTGGAGTTATGAGTGATGACAATATATTTTTAAGTAATTCGGATTTGGCTGCTTTATATTGTGTGGCTAAAATATTTCCAGATGGAGAAAATATTTTAATATATAAAGTAAATATAATTAATGCTAGTTCAAAAAAAGATGTATTTTTTTATGAAAGCCCAACATCAACCCACAATGACATAATGGGGGGCGGGGGAATGTCATATGCCTATGAATATGATGTAAAATATAATATATGTCATTTGAGAAAAAAAAGCAGAATGAGGTAAAAATCTTTGGCTATGTATTCAGTCTGGTAATCATCCAAGGAAAGCTCATCAGAAGGGTGATGACTCCAATTAGTAGAACATATATTTTCGATAAAAGCACCGATGACTTTTTCATGAAGTTCTACAGAACGCGAGAAACAGATGGTTCTGCGGGCCAGACGTTTGATTCGGGTTCTCAGGGTCAGATTGTTACGCTCAATATGCTGAGTAAAAATCTTACCAGTCAGATGCTTCTCCTTTGGTAACTCTCTAGCGTAACTACCCCATTCGTCAGTGGTCAACATGCCGACAGGGAAAGATCACGGTGTGCCGTAGGCACAAAGATGCAAAACGGGACGTTTTGCATGTAATAAGCATAAGCTTGTGAAGAGATGGTGG
>NZ_PTRV01000066.1:0-1268 GCF_002965285.1 Escherichia sp. MOD1-EC5990
GACAAAATGGCCTACCTGACGGTATGGCAGGGCGATGACGTACAGCGCCGGGTGAAAGGTGTGGTGACCTGGTTTGAACTGGGGGAGAACGACAAAAACCAGATGCTGTACAGCATGAAGGTGTGCCCACCGCTGTGGCGCACAGGGCTGCGCCAGAACTTCCGTATCTTCCAGAATGAGGACATCGAAAGCATACTCGCGACGATCCTGAAAGAAAACGGGGTGACCGAGTGGAGTCCGCTGTTCAGCGAGCCGCATCCTTCCCGTGAGTTTTGTGTCCAGTACGGCGAAACCGATTACGATTTCCTGTGCCGGATGGCGGCGGAGGAAGGCATCTTCTTTTATGAGGAGCACGCGCAAAAAAGTACCGACCAGAGCCTGGTCCTGTGCGACACCGTGCGTTATCTGCCGGAGTCCTTTGAGATCCCCTGGAACCCGAACACCCGTACCGAGGTGAGCACCCTATGCATCAGCCAGTTCCGCTACAGCGCACAAATCCGCCCTTCTTCCGTGGTGACCAAGGACTACACCTTTAAACGACCCGGCTGGGCAGGGCGTTTTGATCAGGAAGGCCAGTACCAGGATTACCAGCGCACACAGTATGAAGTGTATGACTACCCCGGACGTTTCAAGGGTGCCCACGGGCAGAACTTTGCCCGCTGGCAGATGGATGGCTGGCGAAACAACGCAGAAGTGGCGCGCGGAACAAGCCGTTCGCCGGAGATATGGCCGGGACGGCGAATTGCGCTGACGGGGCATCCGCAGGCGAACCTGAACCGGGAATGGCAGGTGGTGGCAAGTGAACTGCACGGCGAGCAGCCGCAGGCGGTGCCGGGACGCAGGGGTTCAGGTACCACGCTGAATAACCACTTTGCGGTAATACCGACAGACAGAACATGGCGGCCACAGCCGTTGCTGAAACCGCTGGTGGATGGCCCGCAGAGCGCCGTCGTGACGGGACCGGCAGGAGAAGAAATCTTCTGTGATGAACATGGCCGTGTGCGGGTGAAATTTAACTGGGACCGTTATAACCCGTCAAACCAGGACAGTTCATGCTGGATCCGTGTGGCACAGGCGTGGGCAGGCACCGGGTTTGGTAACCTGGCGATACCGCGTGTGGGTCAGGAGGTGATTGTGGATTTCCTCAACGGCGATCCAGACCAGCCGATTATTATGGGGCGCACCTACCACCAGGAAAACCGCACCCCCGGCAGCCTGCCGGGAACAAAGACGCAGATGACCATTCGTTCGAAAACCTATAAGGGCAG
>NZ_PTRV01000067.1:0-1260 GCF_002965285.1 Escherichia sp. MOD1-EC5990
TGTAGTGGTCAAGTAATATTGGCCACGGTTTTACAGTAAAAACGGTATCTGTTCTCTGATTCTTCCGGCGTCAACCCACCGTTGTAATGGTGAGGCCTGACGCTATTGTAATAATTCAGGATATAACCGCTAATTTGTTGCCGGGCCTCGTCCTTGCCTACGTAACCATCCGTCGGCACCCATTCTGTTTTCAGACTGCGGAAGAAGCGTTCCATAGGACTGTTATCCCAGCAGTTTCCCCGTCGGCTGACACTTTGCTTTATCCTGTAACGCCAGAGAAGCTGTTGATATTTCAGTCCTGTATACTGACTTCCCTGGTCGCTATGGAACATGACGTCCCGCGGCTGACCACGCACCTCATACGCCATCCGCAAGGCACTGCTTATCAGTGCAGTATCGGCATTCGCTGACAGGCTCCAGCCGATAACCCTGCGGGCAAAAAGATCCATGACGACCGCCAGATAGCACCAGCGATTTCCTGCCCAGATATACGTAATATCTCCGCACCATACCCTGTCTGGCTCCGGTACAGCGAACTGACGCTCGAGCAGATTCGGCAAACACGTATGCTCCTGACAGGCATTTTTGTATTGATGTTTTCCGGGCTGACAACTGCTCAGGTTCAGGTATTTCATCAGCCGTCCGGCACGATAACGGCTCATCGGGACGCCGTTTTGGGTCAGCATTTCAGCCAGCGTGCGCGCGCCTGCAGAGCCCCGGCTCTGGTTCCATGCCCGGCGTATTTCGCTGCACAACCTGACGCGAGCCGAATTAACCGTATCGCGTCGTTTTCGCCAGTACCGGTAACTGCTACGGTGTATTCCCAGTGCGGAACAGAGGCTGACAACTGAGTGGCTGTCACTCAGTCTGGAAACTATCGTAAACCGTTCAGTGAGTCGGACATCAAGAGCGCGGTAGCCTTTTTTAATATCGTATTTTGTTCCTCCAGTCGGCGAACCTGCTTTTCCAGCTCGCGAATACGTTGCTGTTCAGGGGTAATGGGTGTTGCAGAGGGCGCAATACCTTGGCGCTCTCGCCTGAGCTGACGTACCCAGCTCTCAAGCGTGGTAGAACCGACATTCATCGCCTCACTGGCTTGTCGATACGAATAGCCCTTATCAACAATCAGCTGTGCACATTCCAGCCTGAACTCAGGGGTGAAAGTACGTTTGGTTTTCTTGTTCATTAAGTCACCTGTTTTGTGTTGAGGTGAGAATATCACCTTTAATCAGGTGGCCAAATTTACTGTGCCACTACAAA
>NZ_PTRV01000068.1:0-1222 GCF_002965285.1 Escherichia sp. MOD1-EC5990
CTGTAGATTCAATTGGTCAACGCAACAGTTATGTGAAAACATGGGGTTGCGGAGGTTTTTTGAATGAGACGAACATTTACAGCAGAGGAAAAAGCCTCTGTTTTTGAACTATGGAAGAACGGAACAGGCTTCAGTGAAATAGCGAATATCCTGGGTTCAAAACCCGGAACGATCTTCACTATGTTAAGGGATACTGGCGGCATAAAACCCCATGAGCGTAAGCGGGCTGTAGCTCACCTGACACTGTCTGAGCGCGAGGAGATACGAGCTGGTTTGTCAGCCAAAATGAGCATTCGTGCGATAGCTACTGCGCTGAATCGCAGTCCTTCGACGATCTCACGTGAAGTTCAGCGTAATCGGGGCAGACGCTATTACAAAGCTGTTGATGCTAATAACCGAGCCAACAGAATGGCGAAAAGGCCAAAACCGTGCTTACTGGATCAAAATTTACCATTGCGAAAGCTTGTTCTGGAAAAGCTGGAGATGAAATGGTCTCCAGAGCAAATATCAGGATGGTTAAGGCGAACAAAACCACGTCAAAAAACGCTGCGAATATCACCTGAGACAATTTATAAAACGCTGTACTTTCGTAGCCGTGAAGCGCTACACCACCTGAATATACAGCATCTGCGACGGTCGCATAGCCTTCGCCATGGCAGGCGTCATACCCGCAAAGGCGAAAGAGGTACGATTAACATAGTGAACGGAACACCAATTCACGAACGTTCCCGAAATATCGATAACAGACGCTCTCTGGGGCATTGGGAGGGCGATTTAGTCTCAGGTACAAAAAACTCTCATATAGCCACACTTGTAGACCGAAAATCACGTTATACGATCATCCTCAGACTCAGGGGCAAAGATTCTGTCTCAGTAAATCAGGCTCTTACCGACAAATTCCTGAGTTTACCGTCAGAACTCAGAAAATCACTGACATGGGACAGAGGAATGGAACTGGCCAGACATCTAGAATTTACTGTCAGCACCGGCGTTAAAGTTTACTTCTGCGATCCTCAGAGTCCTTGGCAGCGGGGAACAAATGAGAACACAAATGGGCTAATTCGGCAGTACTTTCCTAAAAAGACATGTCTTGCCCAATATACTCAACATGAACTAGATCTGGTTGCTGCTCAGCTAAACAACAGACCGAGAAAGACACTGAAGTTCAAAACACCGAAAGAGATAATTGAAAGGGGTGTTGCATTGACAGATTGAATCTACA
>NZ_PTRV01000069.1:0-1221 GCF_002965285.1 Escherichia sp. MOD1-EC5990
GACCTGCCCCCAGTATTAGATACAACGATCAGTTAGTAATGTCGGTTTGTTTACCTTCTAATTTTCCATTTCTCCAGCTTGCTGCAAATTCAGCCGGCGTCTGGTAATTCAGCGATGAATGCGGTCTGGACTCGTTATAGTCCTGCCGCCAGTCATTAATGATTTCCCGGGCATGAAGAATATCGCTGAACCAGTGTTCATTCAGGCATTCATCCCGAAAGCGACCGTTGAAACTCTCAATAAATCCGTTCTGCGTTGGCTTACCTGGCTGGATAAGTCGCAACTCCACACCATGCTCAAAGGCCCATTGATCGAGGGCGCGGCAGGTAAACTCCGGGCCCTGATCGGTTCTTATTGTCGCCGGATAGCCACGAAAGAGCGCGATGCTGTCCAGAATACGCGTGACCTGAACGCCTGAAATACCGAAAGCAGCGGTGATCGTCAGACACTCCTTCGTGAAATCATCCACACAGGTCAGGCACTTAATCCGACGGCCGCTGGCAAGTGCATCCATGACAAAATCCATCGACCATGTCAGGTTCGGTGCATCCGGGCGAAGAAGCGGAAGCCGCTCAGTCGCCAGACCTTTACGACGTCGTCTGCGCTTTACACTCAGGCCGTTAAGGTGGTAAATGCGGTATACCCGCTTGTGGTTGACGTGAAGGCCCTCCCGACGTAATAACTGCCAGATGCGCCGGTAACCAAAACGCCTTCGTTCGAGTGCCAGTTCTGTGATACGCCCTGATAAATGCGCATCCGCCGCCGGACGCTGAGCCTCGTAGCGGCAGGTCGACAGGGACAAACCTGTAAGCCTGCAGGCACGACGTTGCGACAGAGCGGTCGCATTACACATAAACTCAACGGCTTCCCGCTTCTGGTCTGTCGTCAGTACTTTCGCCCCAGAGCCACCTGAAGTGCCTCCTTATCCAGCATGGCTTCGGCAAGCAGCTTCTTGAGTCTGGCGTTCTCTTCCTCAAGCAACTTCAGGCGCTTAACCTCGGGCACTTCCATACCGCCATACTTCTTGCGCCACGTGTAAAAGGTGGCGTCGGAAATGGCGTGCTTGCGGCAGAGCTCACGGGCAGAAACCCCGGCTTCAGCCTCGCGGAGAATACTGATGATCTGTTCGTCGGAAAAACGCTTCTTCATGGGAGTGTCCTCATGTGGTTTATGAAGACATTACTAACATCGCGGTGTATTAATCAACGGGGAGCAGGTCAA